>JBBQHX010000008.1:0-36190 GCA_038324385.1 Gemmatimonadales bacterium
ACCAGCACCCCGGCCTTCGATAACTCTTCGTTGAACTGTCCCATCTCGGTGAGCAACTGCTCGCTCGGCATGATGCCGGCTTCCGAGTCGGCATCGGCCTTGATCAGGATCATGAAGCGCATGCGGATCTCCTCGGGGGTCGGGGTGGGGCCACGGTCGGGTCCGTCGACGGCCCCGAATAGAGTGATTGTGCATGTCAGTCGACCGGCGCACCGGGATTTCGACATCGGCGAGAAAAAAGAATGCTGGCCGGTTCGTGGCGCCCGCCGGACGCCGGCCTCGGCGCTCACCGTCCATCACCCGCCGGCGGGGCTGGAGGTCCGCAACAGTTGCCCGCGCCCGAACCGTCGCCAACCTTCGGCGTCAGGATGCCGGCGTGACCGCGATGGGGCGGGCGCCCCAGGGACAGAAGGGCGCACTGGGCGCGTCAACCGCGCCTGTGCTACCGAGGAAGAACGCGTCGACGGCTTCCGGCGTCCGCAGCAAACTGGAATCACACAGCTCCATCGTCAGGTCCACGAGCTCGACCGACGTCGGCAGGTAGTGGAAGGGTACGCGCGTATCCACACCGGCGCCTCGAACGATCCGTCCGGCGAGGATGGTCGGACCCGATCCGGTTTCGACGTACTCACACGCGGCGCGGACCGTCTCGGCGTTCTCGACCAGCACCCGCATCGTGTCGGGCCGGCTGGACCAGGCGATCGTGACCACCGCCGACGCGGCACCGGGCGACACGGTACACCGGTCGGCGACGGCGGTGCTATCGGAACACGCGGCGGCCGCGACGACGAGGGCCGCGGCCATGGCTGACAGAAGAATGTGTTTCACGCGGGTGAGAATCAGAGGGTGGTTGCAGTTGTCGCTCAGGCTGGATCGTCAGGCGTGGTATTCCCTGCGCCTCACGATGCCACGCGCGGCGGAGCGGCCGCACCCGCGAGCAGTCCGCCGTCCAGCACGAACTCGCCGCCGGTGGTGTAGGCCGATTCGTCGGACGCGAGATACACGGCGAGGGCGGCGACTTCCGCCGTCGTGCCGAAGCGGCGCAGCGGCGTGTCGCGGACTGCGTCCGCCTCACGTGCGGCGCGCTCCGGTGCGTCGGGGGGACCGAGCATCGCGTCCCACATCGGGGTGCGGATCGCCGCGGGGTGCACCGAGTTGCACCGGATCGACAATTCCTGCTCGGCGCAGTAGAGGGCGACCGTCTTCGTGTGGTTCCGCACGGCCGCCTTGCTCGCTGCATAGGCGGCCGCCCCGGGTATGCCGACCAGTCCCGAGCGTGAGGACATGTTGATGATCGAGCCGCCGCTGCCGGTCGGTGGATGCGCGCGCATGATGCGGATCGCGGCGCGACAGCCGAGGAAGACCCCGTCGAGGTTGGTGGCCAACACCGCGCGCCAGGCGTCGAGCGACCCGTGTTCGGGATCGTGCGCGGGCGGGGCGACGCCCTCCTCGATCGATTCGAAGCCGGTGATGCCCGCGTTGTTCACAAGGATGTCGAGCCGGCCGTGACTCGAGCGCAACTCCTCCATCGACGCTGTCCAGTCGCCGTCGTCGCGGACGTCGAGGCGACGATACCGGGCCGGGGTGGCCTCGGGAAACTTGCTCGAAAGATCGTGCGCGCGACGAGCGCCGTCGCCGTCCCGAATGTCCGTCAGGAGTACGGTCGCGCCCTCACGCATGAAGGCCTGGGCGATCTCCGCGCCAATGCCGCGCGCGGCCCCCGTGATGAGCGCGACCTTCCGCGCCAGTCGTCCCGCGTGCTGTCGTTCCGTGGTGGTCATGGTCTGACGTCGAGGTTGCTGTGCGAGGGGAAATGGAAGTGAACTACAATCGGACTCGAGCATCACTTCGGCCAGTCTGATCATTGTCCGACACCTGCGCCCCACCGTGACCGCTCAGAACTGATGCGCCGACAGCTTGACGTCGGCACCGCGCCAGACCGCCTCGAAGCGGCGACGTACATCGGCGGCCTCCGTCTGCTTGCCCTGAGCCGTCAGGCTGAGCGCCAGTCCGCGCAGCGACCAGCCGTTCTCCGGAAAGCGCTTCAGGTCCTTCCGATAGGTGGCTTCGGCGTCCGCCGGCCGGTCGGCCGCGAGCAGCACGTCCCCGAGGTCGTGCCGAACGGGAATGGTCCACTCCGGCGGCTCGCCGTAGGTCATCGCGTCTTCCAGGCGTGCCGCCTCGCGCAGTTGCGAGATGGCGGTGTCGTGATCACCGCGGGCTTCGGCGATGCGGCCGGCGAGGACGGCGGCAGCAACCTGGAGCACGGTGCCTGACGTGTTGAAATCGAGCCGCAGCGGAGCCACCGCGGGATCGGCCGCGATCAAGCGTAGCTGCGTCAGGTCGGCCTCCGCAAGCTCCGGCTTCCCCGTTGCAACGAGCGCTCGGCCGTGTGCATAGTGCCACATGCCGCGCGCGTGCGGCAGCGCCGCGTCCGGCGCCGGCGTCGCGAGGATGTCGTTCCACTGTGCGAACCGCACCTTCAACTGCAGATGCCGCGTACGATGATGCTGCAAGGTCATCCCCGGCACCGACATCATCTCCGCGGGCACGAGCGTCGTCATCTGTTCGGCGGCACCGATCGCCTGGGCGCTGCGGCCGACCATGCTGGCCGCGAACGCGAGGAAATCGTAATTGTGCGGATAGTATCCGGCCGTGTAGACGCCGAGCCCGGGGTTCTGGTCGCGGATGAAGCGCTCGTCGGCGTGTACGGCATGCTCGTTCGCCGCGATCGCGTCGTCGTACCGACCGACGCGGATGTAGATGTGCCCCGGCATGTGGACGAGATGCCCCGCGCCCGGCATTAGCCCCGCGAGCCGTTCGGCCATCGGCACGGCGCGCGCGGGGTCCACCGCCTCGACCGCGTGGATGAAGAAGTGGTTTGCGCCGGGGTGATCGGGGTTATGTGCGAGGACGTGCTCGAGCTCAGCCACCATCTCACGCGTGTCCGGACGGGGCTGACCGCCGTCCCGCGTCCAGTAGTTCCACGGACTCAGATCCATCAACGATTCCGCATACAGCGCGCGCGCTTCCAGATCGGCGGGGAACCGCCGCACGACGTCCTTCATCGCCCGGGCGTAGGCGGAGTCGAGCGCGGCGCGTTCCGCTCGGGGAACGGCCTCATACCGCGTGGCGAGCGCATCGATCAACGCCCGCTCGGTGGGCGCGGC
This sequence comes from Gemmatimonadales bacterium, assembly GCA_038324385.1. Lineage (GTDB taxonomy): Bacteria > Gemmatimonadota > Gemmatimonadetes > Gemmatimonadales > Gemmatimonadaceae > JBBQHX01. The sequence continues at coordinate 3,171 of JBBQHX010000008.1, forward strand.
GTGCTCGCGCAGCCCGACCGCCTGCTGCACCGCAACGTAGGCCGCGGCACCATTGGCGGAATCCATCGGCAGATTGATGTTCGGACCGCGGCCGAGGGCGACGCCCCAATGACAGATCGCGCAGAGCGAGTCCAGCCGTGTGGCCTCCGCGAATGCACGGATCGACTCGGCGTGATTGAAGGCGAAATAGAGACGGAGTCCCTGATCGAAGTATTGCTGCGCGGTGGGTACGCTCGTGCTGATGGTGTACTGATGTGTGCCGAGGTTGTCGTAGAGCGGAACTGGGCGATCCGCCTGCTGGGCACCAACGCGGCTCGCGCTTGCGATCAGCGCGGCGAGGAGCAGGGTTCGCATGGTGGGTCGATGCATGTGTCGAACTCCCGAAGCTCAGGTGAGCACGGTCAAGCCACAGGTCGGTGCGCTCCGGCGCCGGAGCTGACCTGGCTGACGCAATCGGGTCGTTCGTTGCGTGCGTCGCACCTGCCAACGCAGCGCTCGCTCAGCCGTCTCGCTGCGCTTGGCGCCGCACGATTCGATACGTCCCTCCGTAGCCCGAGCCGGCGAGGCGTGGGGGCCGGGTGGGGGGAAGCATGGAAGGATGCGCGAAATCGCGGCGCGGCCCGACATGGCCGAGGTCCAATCCGAACCGGACTTTGCGTCGGGGCGGTGTCGCGGCGCCAGGCCGCGAAGGCAACGGATGCGTCTGCCCGCAGCGTCGCGGCTGTGGCTGGAGCGACTCGGCCGCCCGGGCTGGCGCCTCGTGAGGCAGGTGAAGTCCTCGTGTCCATAACCGCGCGGCCGGAAGCGGTTCCGAAAAGTCGCTCTTGCGCGATCGCGCCCGGCGATGCCACATTCAGTTCCATGAACGCCCACACGTCCAGCGCCTGGTATTTTGGATTTTATCGCGGCTTCCCATCCGGGGCCCCGGTGAATCGCGCGCGCGTGTAGTTCGGTTGTTCGCGCAGCATTCCGGCGGTCCCAGTCACTGGGGCCGCCTTTTTTGTGCCCGTCGGATTTTACGGAGTACGCGCATGCCGATCACTCACAGCCCCTCGCACCGCTCCCTCACGGAGTCCGCCCCGCGACCCGGAGCGGAGTCCGTCCCGTCGTCCGCACCGGGACACACGGTCACCATCGTCCCACGTCCTGGGCCCCACGGCAGGGCGACGGTCGACCAGTGGCACGATCCGATTGTCGTCGGCGGGCGGGAGTTGGTGGTTATCGCCGGGCCCTGCTCGGTCGAAGGGGCGGCGATGATGCACGACATCGCGCTAGCCGTTGGGCGACTTGGCGCCGCGATGCTGCGCGGCGGCGCCTACAAGCCGCGCACGTCGCCGCATTCGTTCCAGGGATTGGGCGAAGCGGGGCTCGACCATCTGGCAGCGGCGCGCGCTGCGAGCGGCCTGCCGATCGTGAGTGAGGTCGTCGATCCGCGCCACGTCGCGCGGATGGCGGAGGCGGTCGACGTGCTGCAGATCGGTGCTCGCAACATGCAGAACTACGCCCTCCTCGCTGAAGTGGGCCGCACGCGCACGCCCGTGCTGCTCAAACGCGGGCTATCGGCGACGATCGGCGAGTTGTTGCAGGCTGCCGAACATATCCGCGTGCAGGGAAACGAGCAGGTGCTACTGTGTGAGCGCGGGATTCGCACCTTCGAGACGGCCACGCGCAACACGCTGGACGTGTCGGCCATCCCCGTGTTGAAGGCGGAGTCCGGACTTCCCGTGATCGTCGATCCCAGCCATGCCGGAGGACGCGCCGCGCTGGTGACGCCGCTGGCGCTGGCGGCGATCGCGGCGGGTGCGGATGGGCTGATCGTTGAGGTCCATCAGGATCCGGCGAGCGCATGGTCCGACGGCGAACAGACCTTGGACGTGCCCGCGTTCGCGCTGCTGATGGAACGCGCCGCGCTGGTCGCCGCGGCCGTCGGCCGAACCGTGCGACGGCCGGCCTCGCGTGAGGCGACTGAGGCCGGTCCCCTCGCGCAGCGGCATGTCGCGTGAGGCCAACCCGGGATGGGACGCCGTCCGTAGCCGGCCCGCGGGTCGCCTTTCAGGGAGTACCGGGTGCCTACAGTGAATCGGCGATCCGTCTCCTCTGGCCTGGCGGGGCGGATCCCGTTCCCGCGCGAAGTTGCCTCGATGTGGCGCGGGCGGTCGCGTCAGGCGCCGTCGATGCGGGCGTCCTCCCGCTCGAGAACTCGGTCGCCGGCATGGTCACGGACAGTCATGACGCCATTGCGGCCACGCGGGCGCTGACGATCGTCGCCGAGGCGATCGTCCTCATTCATCACGCGCTGCTCGCCATGCCTCATGCCACCCTGGACGGGCTGCAAACCGTCGAGAGCCACCCGGTCGCGCTGGCGCAGTGCCGCCGCTTCCTCGCCGCCCGTCCGAGTGTCACGGCGCGCGCGACGGAGGACACCGCCGGGGCAGCCGTCGACATCGCGGCCGCCGGTGATCCGCGGCGGGGGGCCGTGGCGAGCGCGGCGCTCGCCGAGCGGCTTGGACTCCAGGTGCTGGCGGCCGACATCGAGGACCGACCCGACAATCAGACCCGCTTCGTCGCGCTGATGGGCCCCGCGGCGGCCGACACGTTGCCTCACGCGGCCGCCGGATCACCCGCAATCCTGAGCCTCCTCATGGAGCTGGCCGACGGGATGGCCGACCTGGGCGCGGTGCTCACCCTGGTCGCGGCCGCCGGGTTCACGGTGCGCGGCGTGGCCATCCGCCCCTCCGACGCGCCGTGGACGTACCGAGCGGGCATCGACCTGCTGCATCCGGCGCGAGACCCGGGCGTGGGTCCGCTGGTCGAACGAATCCGCGCGCGGGCGCGGAGCGTGCGGGTACTGGGTACGTTCGCGCCGGCGGAGGCGGGATTACCCGCCCGCGCGCCCGATTCGACACTGTGGTTTCCGGAGGAGCAGGCGCATGGATGACCCGGACTGGCTGCATCCCTCCATCACGGCAGGGACGGACGAGGCCAATCCCGAGCCGGCGCGCCCGCCCGACCGGGATGGGCTGAGAATCCGGGCGATTCGCGGCGCGATCACGGTCGAAGCCGACGAACCGACGCTGATCGCCGAGGCCACACGCGCGCTGCTGACGGAACTGCTGCATCGCAACGCCGTGCACGACGCACAGCTGGTGAGTGCGCTGTTCACCCTGACGCCGGACCTGACGAGCGAGTTTCCCGCTCGTGCCGCGCGCGAACTGGGCTGGGCCGACGTGCCCATCCTGTGCGCGCAGGAGATCGCGGTGCCGGGCGCGCTGGCGCGCTGTCTGCGCGTGCTTGTCCATGTGGAGTCGTCGCTCACGCGTGCGGCGGTGCAGCACGTCTACCTGCGCGGCGCCGTCGTGCTGCGCCCCGATCTGAACGGTGGCGCGGTGGCGGCCGATCGCGCCGAGTGAGCCGCGGCGGCTGGTGGACGCCCGCGGCCGTCGTCAGGCGCTCGTGCCCGCTTCGCGTTCGAGCAGCGCGCGCTTGCGTTCGACGCCCCAGCGGTAGCCCGCCAGCGCGCCATCGCGCCTGACGACACGATGGCAGGGCACCAGCACCGCGACGGCGTTTGCTGCACACGCCTGCGCCACCGCCCGGGCAGCGGTCGGCGCACCGATGCGGGTGGCGATCTCGGTGTAGCTGGCGGTGGATCCGCGCGGAATCGCCCGCAGTGCTTGCCAGACGGTCTGCTGGAAGGAGGTGCCGCGAAGATCGAGCGGCAGGTCGCCGGCGAGTGCGGGCGTTTCGATCGCCGCGACCACGGCCGCGGCCAGCGCGTGGGTTTCGTCGTCCGCTTCCACAAGCGTGGCCGCGGGGACGCGGCGCCGGGCCTCCGCGCGCAGTGCGGCGGCATCGTCGCCCAGCAACACCCCGGCGATGCCGCGGTCGCTCTGCGCCACCAGCACGCGGCCGAGCGAGCTGCGGGTGATCGCGATCCGGATGCGGCCGGTGTGCACCAGTTCGTTCGTCATCGTCTGCTCCTCGCGCCTGGAATCGCCCTGGGACTCCGTTCGTGAAGCATACTACAGGTGTTCGCCGCGAGCGGCTGGCCAGTTCCGGCCGCGGAATCGCCGTCCGGCATCCGGCGCTGGTGCCGGTGCTGCGGTCCGACGCTCATGTCCGAAAATGGCTGGCGCCGCCCGACCGCCGCGCTACCCTTCACCCATGACCCACGACGCCGTCGCTCTCTATCGTGCACTGGCCGCGCGCGATGCGCGCTTCGATGGCGTGTTCTATGTCGGCGTCACCTCGACGGGGATCTACTGCCGGCCCGTGTGCCCCGCCCGTACGCCGCGCGCCTCCAACTGCCGCTTCTTCGACAGCGCCGAGGCGGCCGAACATGCGCGCTTCCGCCCGTGCCTGCGCTGTCGCCCCGAGCTAGCGCCGGGCAACGCTCCGGTCGACGACGCGCGCCGCATCGCGCAGTTGCTCGTGCAGCGCATCGACGAGGGAATGCTCGACGATGGTGGTGGGCTCGAGCAGGTGGCGGCGCGGTTCGGCTGGAGCTCGCGCCAGATCCGGCGCATCGTGCGCCAGGAACTTGGCGTCTCGCCGATCGAGCTCATCCTCACGCGACGGCTGCTGTTGGCGAAGCAGCTGCTGACCGAGACGGCACTCCCGGTGACCGAGGTCGCGTTCGCAAGCGGATTCGCCAGTCTGCGCCGTTTCAACGATGCCTTCTCGCGCCGCTATGGCATGCCGCCGACGCGGCTGCGGGCGGCGGCCTCCCGAGACGCGGCTGCCGGTGAATCGTCAGGCAGCTACACGCTGCGGCTCGCCTACCGGCGACCCTACGACTGGGCGGGGTTGGTCGGTTTCCTGGGCACGCGCGCGCTCGCGGGCGTCGAGCGGATGGAGAACGGCGAGTATCAACGGACGGTACAGCTCGGTGAGCATCGTGGATGGGTATGCGTCCGCGATACCCCCGACCGCAGCACCCTCCGTGTCGAACTCACGCGATCGCTGACGCCGGCGCTCCCCGCACTGCTCGGCCGCCTTCGCCACCTGTTCGACCTGAGCGCGCGGCCGGACCTCATCGACACGCATCTGGCACGCGACTCGGCGTTGGCCGACCTCGTGCTCGCGAACCCGGGTGTCCGGGTCCCGGGCGCCTTCGACGGATTCGAGTTGGCGCTGCGAGCGATTCTAGGGCAGCAGGTGTCGGTGGCGGCCGCAACGACGTTGGCGGGGCGGGTGACGGCGGCCTTCGGTGCGCCTATCACGACGCCGTACGCGGGGCTCGATCGCATCTCGCCGACTCCGGCCAGCCTCGCGGCCGCCACCGCCGACGAGCTCGCCGCGCTGGGGATCGTTGCCTCACGAGCGCGATGCATCATCGCCCTTGCGGGCGCGGTCTCGCGAGAGGAACTTCGCCTCGAGCCGGGCGCCGATCCCGAGGCCGCGATGGCCGCCCTCGTCGCGCTTCCGGGTATCGGCGGCTGGACCGCGCACTACATCGCCATGCGCGCACTGCGCTGGCCCGACGCCTTCCCCAGCGAGGACCTCATCGTGCGACGTGCGTTGGGTGGCCTGACGCCGGCTCGTGCGGCGGCGCGATCCGACGGCTGGCGGCCGTGGCGCAGCTATGCGACCATGCATCTCTGGCGGTCGGCCCCACCGCGCGCCGGAGGCGGATGAGCGGATCGACGCTGGTCGTCTACGGCATCCTGGCCGCGACCATCACGATGTTCGCCCTCGGCCGGCTGCGACTGGATCTGGTCGCGCTGCTGGCGCTGCTGGCGTTGGTGCTGTCGGGCATCCTCACGCCGGTCGAGGCGCTGGCGGGGTTCTCCGACCCGCTCGTGATCATGATTGCGGCACTGTTCGTCGTCGCCGCGGCGGTCTTCCGTACGGGACTCGCCGAACGATTTGGGGCGCGGCTCGGCCGCCTCGCGGGGACGAGCCGGCCGCGGGCGACGGCGGTGGTGATGATCGGCGCCGGCCTGCTCTCGGCGTTCGTGAGCACCACGGGCACCGTCGCGCTAATGCTTCCCGTCACCACGCTGCTCGCCCGACGCGCGGGGCTCAGCCCGTCGTTGCTGCTGCTGCCGCTCGCCGTGGGGGCCCTCCTCGGTGGACTGCTGACGCTGATCGCCACTCCGCCGAACATCATCGTCTCGAATCAGTTGATGGCGGCCGGCTATGAACCGTTCGGGTTCTTCGACTTCACACCGGTGGGCGTCGTCATGCTCGCGTTAGGATCGACGGTGCTGACGCTGTTCGGCCACCGTCTGTTGCCGACCCGTGCACCGGTCGATCGTCCCGTGGGCACGGATAGCGTCGCGATGGTCTCGCCTGACGATCTCGTCCGAGGCTACTTCGTCGGCCAGATCATGCGCGTGCGCGTGGCCGCCGATTCGCCGTTGGTGGGCGTGTCTCCCGCGGCGGCGGCGCTGCGGCGCCGGTATGGGGTGAACGTGGTGACGATTCGTCGTGCCCGCGGCGGTGCGATGGTGCGCGTCCCGCGGACCGCCGACGAACCGCTGCAGGCCGGTGACGAACTCGACGTGCACGCGACGCCCGAGGCGGTCACACAGTTGCTGACCGACCACCGGCTCGATCTCATCGGGGGTCGTCCCCAGCCCGAAGCCGTGCTCGCCGAGGTGCTGCTGCCGCCGCGATCGCGCCTGATCGGTCGCACGATCATGGAGGTGCGCGTGCGCACACGCTATGGCGTCAACGTCCTCTCGATTCGGCGGCAGGGAGCGCCCATCGACGGCGATCTCGGGAACACACCGCTGCAATTCGCCGACATGCTGCTGATCGCCGGGACACCCCGACGGATCGAGCAGCTGCGTCGCGAGACGGGAGACTTCGTCGTCGTTGCGCAGACCGAGGCGCCGGAGCGCCGCGGGCCCCTGTCGCGGCGCGAGCTGATGGCGCTGCTGGTGCTGGGCGGCATGCTGGTGCTCCTGACGACGGAGGTCGTGCCGTCGGCGATCGCCGTGCTGCTGGCCGCCGTCGCGCTGGTCGTGACGCGGTGTGTGGACATGGCCGAGGCGTATCGACAGATCAACTGGGAGACCGTCGTCCTGATCGCCGCCATCCTGCCGATGGCCACCGCGCTGCAGAAGACGGGCGGGCTGGACGTGATCGTCGCCCAGCTCGGCTCGATCGGCGCGATGGGGCCGATGGCGATGCTGGCGGCGCTGTTCGTGATCACGGGCGTCATGGGGCAGCTCATCTCCAACACCGCGACGGCCGCGCTCATTGCGCCGGTGGCGATGCGCGCGGCCGTCGAGATGGGCGTCTCGCCGTATCCGCTGCTGATGACCGTCGCGATCGCCGCGTCGACGTCCTTTGCCACGCCGGTGGCCACGCCGGCGAACATGTTGGTGCAGGGGCCGGGCGACTACCGATTCCTGGACTTCGTGCGGGTCGGGCTTCCGCTGCAGCTCCTCGTCGGTCTGGTGACGATGCTGATCGTTCCGCTGCTCTTCCCGTTCTGACGGCGCGACGTGCCTCGGCCCCACGTCAGGCACGGGTCGTCACGGCCGCACGACAGCCGCGCGGGCCCGATGATTGCCCCTGCCGTCGCTCATGCGCCGACGGGCCGAGCACCGGCCAGCACTTCCACCCGGCGGGCGCGCGTCCTCCCCCGACCCAGTCCTACATGCTCGATCGCGTACGCCTCTGGTGGTCCCGACTCTCGGACAGTCTCTGGTTCGTCCCCGCCGCGATGATCCTGGGTTCGACCCTGCTCGCCGTGGCGATGGTCTCGCTCTCCGAAATCGTCGACGACGAGATGATTGGCAACTATCCGCGAATCTTCGGCGCCAGCGCGCAGAGTTCGCGCGAGATGCTGTCGACGATCGCCGGCGCGATGATGACCGTGGCGGGCGTGACGTTCTCGATCACGATTCTCGCCGTCGCGCAGGCATCGAGTCAGTACACGCCGCGCATCCTGCGCAACTTCATGCGCGATCGCGCGAACCAGGTCACGCTTGGCACGCTCACCGGGGTCTTCGTCTACTGCCTCATCGTGCTCCGCACGGTACGCGGCGACGAGGACCAGCCGTTCGTACCGGCGCTGGCCGTGCTCGTGGCGTTCGCGCTGGCGATCGTGGCGATCGGGGTGCTGGTGTTCTTCATCCATCATATCGCGAGCGCGCTGCAGGCCTCGCACATCCTGGCGCGGGTGCGTACCGACACCATCACGGCCGTCGACACCCTGTTTCCGGAAGACGTCGGCGAGGAGGCCGTCGACGAGCACTGGCCCCTCCCGCCCGCGCACGCCTGGCGCACGGTGCGGGCCCGCCACACCGGCTACATCAGCCACGTGGATGCCGACGGCCTCCTCGCAACCGCCGAATCGCTGGACGTCGTGGTGCGGATGGAACGCGGGATCGGAGAGCACGTGATCGCCGGCACGCCGATCTTCTCGGTGACGGCGGTGGTGGTCGAGGATGATCTCGAGAAGCGTCTCAACCGGTGTGTCGACGTCTCGTCCTATCGCACGGTCGACCAGGACCCCGCCTTCGGGTTCCGGCAGATGGTCGACATGGCGGTCAAGGCGCTCTCGCCCGGCGTCAACGATACAACCACCGCAGTGGGGAGCATCGACGCGATCGGGGCGGCGCTGGTTCGGCTGGCCGATCGGCGAATCGAGCATCGCTATCGCCTGTGCGACGGCACGCTGCGTGTGATCGCCGACGGACCGACGTTCACGAGTCTTGTCGATACCGCGCTCAATGAGATTCGGCAGAACGCCGACGGGAACGTCAGTGTGCTCGCACGATTGTTGGCGACGATCGAGGTCGTCGTCGGCGTCACGCCGAATGCGTCGCGGCGCCAGCTCCTGCTCGATCACGCCTCGCGCATCCTCGCCGCGGGCGAACGGTCGGTTCCCGACGAACAGGACCGCGCCGAACTGCGTCGCGCATTCGAGAGCGAGCGCGATGCGGTCGGACGTGTATGATGACAGCGCGGAGCATCCCGGGGCACGCCGGCCGCATCGCCATGCGGAGGGGAACGCTCACGGTCGGCACTCTGTCGACCCGAGCGCATCGCAACCGGCTTCTGGGGCCGTGAACGACGCTCGTTGTTGATTGTCGCATGACAGTTTCGTCACGGCCCACGCGACGGGCGTCATCCGTTTGGCGCCAATCGGTTTCCGCATGGTGCCATGCCCGCGTCTCACGACGCTCACGCTGCCGTCACGAACGCGCCAGTTTCCGCTGACCGTCAGCCGCTGACGGGTCGTGGGATCGTTGCGATCCGGCGCCCCGTGCCGACGGGTGGTCGGCGCCTCAGTTAGGCGAGACCTTCGCCCGTGCGAGTGCCGCGGCGAGTGGTGCAACTGGATGAAGCGCACGCACATCCGCATTCGTGCCCGACTCGACGGCATATCCATTCAATGCGGGCGCGCCGGCAGGTCGGGGCCGATCATGCGGTCGAGCCTGCCTGACGACACATCGATGTCACTCGCGGCTCACGCTGGGTGTCAGTATGGAGACGCGATCGTGAGGAGATCCGGGGTCCTGCCCCGAGGCGCGCTGGCGCATCTGCAATGTCGACCTCGATACACGCAACGAACAATGCCCACGCGGCGTATTGCGGGTTGTCTGGTGCGATGGTATTGATGATGCCCGTCGTCGCGCCGCGCGGCGATCATGATCGCCGCCTCCTTCCGACGCTTGGATGACGGCGTGCTCGCCCCGTCCGGCGCTTAGACGGTCTGTCACCGTGTCGCCCGCTGCGGCCCCGTTCGCGCACCACCGGCCACCCGCTGCGAGCGGCCCGATCTGAATATTCATGCGGCCTGCCGCCGCGACCGCGGTCCGTCGTCCGGTGAGCCTGTTCATAGAGTGTGCGCCACGTCACACCGACGGCGGCGCTGATCGAACCGATCGAACGCCCCGTGCGTCGCGGCCCCGACAGGCTGCGCTCACCGCGCCGTCGCCGCCGCCGCGCACGAACCACTGGTCCGTCTCCCTGTCCCGTCCCTGCTCCGTTCTGGCTTCGGGCCGCCCAGCGGCCGGCAGGGTCGGCGTGCAGGCCCGTGCGTCGCGCGCCGGCCATCGCCGTCCCGTGAACAGATCGGATCGTCGAGCCATCCTGCCGTTTCCTCTTCGCCCGGAGGTACTCGCTCAGCTCCGTTCGTTCCGTGCATGCGATGGATCCCGTCGACACCAACGAGGTGCTCCACAATGACAAGATCGTTAGCCACAGCCGTCGTCGCGCTGGCCGTGCTCTGCGTGGTTCCGCTGCATGCGGCATCCGCCGAGTCCATGGTGTGGGTGCAACAGGCGGCCACCGGCACCGTCACCGGCACCGTGACGGATGCCACGAGCGGGACGCCGGTGGCCTCCGCGCAGGTCACCATCGCCGGCACCACGGCCGGTGCGATCACGAATGAGCAGGGCCGATACACGATCGCCAACGTGCGCGCCGGCAACGTGACGGTGATCGCGCGCCGGATCGGGTACACCGAGTCAACGCGCGCCAACGCGACCGTCGCCGCCGGCGCCACTGTCACCGTCGACTTCCGCCTCACGATCGCGGCGCGCACGCTCGACGCCGTGGTGGTCACGGGAACGGCCGGCGGGACACAGAAGCGTGCCATCGGTAACGTCATCTCCACCGTCGATGCCGACTCGATCCTCGCCATCGCGCCCGTCGGCAACGTCAATCAACTCGTTGGGCAGCGGACCGCCGGCGTGATGATGCTGCCCGGTACCGGACAGGTCGGCACGGGGTCGGCCATTCGGATCCGCGGAAACAGCAGTCTCTCGCTCTCGAATGAGCCGATCGTCTACATCGACGGCGTCCGCATGGACAGTGACGCGACCCGCGGACCCGGACAGCGTGGCGGCTCGAACGTCAGCGCGCTGAACGACATCCATCCGGACGACATCGCGAGCATCGAGATCATCAAGGGTCCGGCGGCCGCGACGCTCTATGGCACCGAAGCTTCCAACGGCGTCATCCAGATCATCACCAAGCGCGGATCGTCGGGCGCGCCGCAGTTCGACGTCAGCACGCGCACCGGTCTCAACTGGCTCTGGAATCCCGAAGGGCGCACGGGGATGCGCTACATGCTGGACCCCGCAAACCCGGGGCAGTTGATCGGACTCAACGTCTACCAGAACGAGCGGGTCAACGGAACGGGCCCGATTTTCGGCTACGGCCTTCTGCAGAGCTACAGCGCCAATATCCGCGGCGGCACCGAAGCGGTGCGCTATTTCGTCTCCGCCTCGCGCAACGACGACGTGGGCGTCGTCGACTGGAACTGGGACAAGCAGAACGCGATCCGCGCCAACATCGAGATGGAACTGTCCGACAAGGTGCAGGCCCGCATCGGAACGGCCTACATCGAAGGGCAGACACGACTCGCCCAGGGCTCGATCAGCACCGATCCATTCAGCAACCTGATCTGGTCCAACCCGCGTTTTCTCAACGACGGCCGCCGCGGCTGGAACGATGCGCCGCCGGAAGAGTGGGGCAAGGTCGAGAGCCGGTTCGACAACGACCGGACCACGACCAGCGTCGAGCTTCGTTATCAGCCCGTCGACTGGAGCACGCACCGGTTCATTGCCGGTCTCGACATGAACTCCGAGGTGAGCTCGACGCTGTACCCGCAGCAACCGGAAGGGGCCGAACACTTTTATGGTCAGCTGGGCCTCGGTAGCCGCGCGGTCAGTCGCGGCGCGCGCCGCTTCCTCACCCTCGACTACTCGGGCAGCGCGAACCTGCCGTGGCGCGAGTACGTGTTTACGCCCGCGGTCGGCTTCCAGTACTACCGAAGCCGGTCGTCATTCATCAACGCGAGCGGTGCGCAGTTCCCGGCCGTCCCGATCACGACGGTGTCGGGCGGCTCGGTGCGCGACGGCGGCGAGAGCTTCGTCGAGAACGCCACGGCCGGCGTCTACTTCCAGCAGCAGGTCGGCTGGAACAACCGCCTCTTCGTCACGGCCGCCCTGCGTGCCGATGCGAACAGCGCCTTTGGTGAGCAGTTCAAGGCGGCCTACTATCCGAAGCTAAGCGGCTCGTGGGTGGTGCACGAGGAGCCGTTCTTCGACGTCAGCTGGATCGACGAGCTCCGCCTGCGTGGGGCCTGGGGTGCCGCGGGTCAGCAGCCGGCAACCTTCGCCGCGGCGCGACTCTACAGCCCCGCGGTCGGCTACCAGAATCAGCCGGCGATCAATCCCGCGGCCTTCGGAAATCCGGAGCTCAAGCCGGAACGCGGTGAGGAGCTGGAGCTCGGCTTCGACATGACGTTCCTGAATGGCCGTCTCGATGTGGGCTTCACGCGCTATCAGCGCGCGGTCAAGGACGCCATCGTCAACCGCCCGTTGCCGCCGTCGTCGGGCTTCACCGGTTCGCAGATCGTCAACATCGGTCTGCTCGAGGCCTGGGGGAACGAGCTCTCGGCGAGCGCCCGCGTGATCGACGGCAACCGGTTTGGCTGGGACGTCGGGACGCAGATTTCGTCGATGCAGAACGAGATCAAGGATCTCGGCGGACTGGAGTTCATCAGCATCGGCACGCAGGCGCAGCATCGCGAGGGCTACACGATCGCGAGCCTATTCATGCGCCGGGTCATCGACGCCGAGCTGGGGCCGACGGGGAATGTGGTCTCCGCCACGTGCGATGGTGGGACGGGCGCGGACGGACTGCAGCCTGGTGGCGCCGCCGTGCCCTGCGCGGGCGCGCCGCAGCTCTATCTCGGCCGCACGCAGCCAACGTGGACGTTTGGCGTCGACAACACGGTCACGCTGTTCGACAACTTGCGCCTCTACGCACGCGTCGAAGGCAACGGTGGGCACAAGCAGGTCAACACCGAGATCCGCGCCATTCACAACCAGTCGACGTCGGAGGCGGTGCTGCTGCGCAACAACCCGATTCTCAGCGCCACGCGCATCTATGAGAACGATCGCACCGGCGTCTACGATGCGGGCTTCCTGCGCCTGCGTGAGGTGTCCGCCACGTACGATCTGCCTGATCGCTTCGCCTCACGCGTGGGTGCACGCCGCGGCTCGATCAGCCTCGGCATGCGCAACGTTGCGATGCTCTGGACCGCGCAGCACGGCTGGGACACGCCCCGCGACGGTCACATCCGTGAATCGCTCGCGAACATGATCACGTGGGATCCCGAAGTTCGATCAACCGGCCAGTCCGCGATCGGCTATCAGACTGTCATGCCCCCGACGGCGAGCGCCACGATGACGCTTCGCTTCACCTTCTGAGGTGAGAGGAATGGTGATGAGACTGCAGAACGCAATCGAAGGAACGACACCCGCGACGTCCGACGGTTCTCCACGCACGCCGGTTCGCCGGCGGGCGGGCCGCGGACGTGCGTTCGGGCTCGTGTTCCTCGCGCTGACCACCGCCTGCGGTGACAGCCTGCTCGAGGTCGACAACCCGGGGAGCGTCCAGGAATCGGATCTGAGCAACCCGGCCCTCGCGCCAACACTGGTCAACAGCGCGCTCGGACAGTTCGAATGCGCCTACACCAGCTATGTCATGTCGACGGGAGTCCTTGCGAGCGAATACATCAACTCGTCGAGTTGGCTCAACCTCAACGGCTGGGGCTGGCGCGGAATCGAACTCAACACGATCACGGGGAGCTGCCCGGGTGGACGGGATGCCACGGGTCTTGGGGCCTACAGCCCACTGCAGCAGGCCCGGTATCTCGCGGAGAGCGCCGCGGAGCGGATCGAAGGATATCCCGCCGATGCGGTCAGCGAAAAGGACAACAAGCTCGGACTGCTCTCGGCCTATGCGGGGTACTCGTATGTGTTGCTCGGCGAGGGCTTCTGCGAGATGGCGATCGATCAGGGTCCGCTGATGACGCCGGCGCAGGTGCTTGCGGTCGCCGAGGAGCGATTCACGGCGGCGATCGCCCACGCGCAAGCCGCGAATAACAGCAAGCTTCGTCTGATGGCCACGGCGGGACGCGCCCGCGCGCGGCTCGACCTCGGCAATCTGGCGGGTGCGGCGGCCGACGCGGCGTTGATTCCGGAAGGGTTCGTCTGGAACGCCGAGTACTCGACGGTCGAGGGTGGACGCGAGAACCGCGTGTTCAACCTGAACCGACGCAATCGCTTTCTCTCGGTCGATCCCGTTCGTTATGGCAATGTGACGATCAACGGCCAGCCTGATCCGCGCGTCCCCGTGACAAACTCCACCCTCGTCGGGAACGACGGCGCGACGATTCACTGGTACCAGGGCAAGTACATGTCGGCCGCCGCTCCCATTCCGATGGCGTCGTGGGAAGAGGCACAGTTGATCATCGCCGAAGCGCAGCCATCCCAGGCGACGGCGGCGATCAACCGGTTGCGGGCGAGTCAGGGGCTGCCGGCGTTGACTGGGCCGGCCACGCTCGAGACCGTGATCGAGGAGCGTCGTCGTCAGCTGTTCAGCGAGGGACATCGCCTCAACGACATGCTGCGGCACGACATTGCGTTCCCGACCGGGAACAACCACAAGGGACAGGCCTACGGGCCGGCGACGTGCATGCCGCTGCCCGACCAGGAGAAGCGGAACAACCCGAACATCGGCTGACGTTCGGCGACTGTGAGGCAGGGCACCGGGTTCGCGTGACGCGCGCATCCGGTGCCCTGTTCGCAAGTACTCCCCAGCGCTGGACTTCTGTGTCCTCGCAGGCACATTGACACTCACGATCGCGCCGCACCGCTCCCATCACTCACTGGATCAGACATGGCCGAGCTCCACTACACGCTGGCCGCCCGTCACACGCGCGCGCTCCGCATCGCGGGAACCACGCTCGCCCTGTTGACGGCCGGCGCGGCGCCGTCGTTCGCGCAGGGGCGGACCCCTGGGGTACCGGGTGCGCCGCGGCCGATTCCGCGCGGCGTCCTTGGCAACGTGCCGATGACCGCCGACGATAGCGCGACCAAGACGATCGTCGACCGGCTCGATTTCGAGAGCTACAAGGCACTCATCAAGGGGCTCGCGCAGTTCGGCGACCGGGAGCAGGGCACGGAGCGCAACGCGCAGGCGAACGACTGGATCGAGGCGCAGTTGCGCAGCTGGGGCTACACCACCGAGCGGGTCAAGTACATGTACGAGCCACGCCTCGGCGATCCGGGGCAGCCGCGCGAGCAGGTATTCGCGACCAAGATCGGGAGCACGGTGCCGGGCGAGATGTACATCCTCGGCGGGCACATGGATGGACGCGGCGGGGGCGAGGCGGTGAACGACGACGCGTCAGGCACCGCGCTGGTCATGGAGATCGCGCGCGTACTGGCCGCCGAGGATGTGAAGACGGCGCGCTCGGTGCGCTTCGCGCTCTGGAACAACGAGGAAACCGGCCTCAACGGCGCTCGCGCGTATGTCGACCAGCGCGCCGAACTGCAGGGGATCGAGTCGCCGCGTGGATCGGGGCGTTACCCCGAGCCGAAGTGGCTCGGCATGATCCAGCACGACATGATGATGTGGGATCACGGCAATCCCGTGACCGCGCAGCAGGCGCTCGATGCCGACGTGGACATCGAGTTCCAGCTCAATTCGACGATGGCCGCGGAGTCGGCCGCGCTGGCGGTGACCCTGCTCAACGCGAACCGCAAGTTCGCCACCGACTACCCGGCCGCGATGAGCAACGCGATGAGCAACACCGACTCGACGCCGTTCATGGACCTCGTGCCGTCGGTGAGCCTGCGGGAGAATCGCCGTCTGTACGAGACCGGCCGCGGCGCGAATCCGCACTGGCACCAGCCGACAGATCTCTTCGTGACCTTCTCGGACGCGGATTTCCGCCTTGGCTTCAACGCCGCGCAGACGACGATGGCCGCCGTCGCGCAACTCGTGGAGGCGCGGGCGGCGGGCAATTAGTCGCCCGGTCGTCCGCCTGACGTCGACTCCGTCGCGAGCGCCGGCCACTGCTCGAGCGCGCGTGCGACCGCCATGATCTCCTCGCCGAGTGGACGGTCCTCGTCGAGCGGCGGCGCGACCTCGCGCACCGAGGCCACGAGCGCGAGGCTGTCCGGGGAGAAGCCGGCCGCGGCGAGCGAAGGGGACCCGGCGCCGCGCGCGCGAAGCTCCGCGCCCTGCGCCAACGCCAGCGACTGGATCGCGAGCAGTTGCCACGCCATGTCGAGCACCGCGCTCGTCTTGCGCGCGGCGATCGTTCCCATCGTGACCACGTCCTGATTGTCGTTGTTCGTCGGGATGCTCTGGACCGACGCCGGCACCGCCAGCGTGCGCATCTCGGCCACGAGCGCGCTGGCGGTGACCTGCGCGCCCATGAAGCCGCTGTTCAGCCCCACGTCGCCACCATGGAGGAACTCCGGCAGCCCGGCGCTCAGACGCGGCTGCGTGAGGCGAGCGATCGCGCGTTCCGCCCAGACGGCGAGCTTGATCACCGCGATTGCGAGCGCGTCGCTGGCGAACGCCACATGTTGCCCGTAGAAGTTGCCCCCATGTAGCACCGCACCCGTCTCGCCAGTCGTCTCGTCAGGCGCGAAGACCAGCGGGTTGTCGGTGGCCGCCTCGAGCTCGGTGTCCACGATGCGAGCGTGGAACGCGAGCACGTCGAGGATCGCGCCCAACTCCTGCGGCACGCAGCGAATCGTGTACGCGTCCTGATGCGGTGCGGCCGCCGAGAACAGGCCATCGGCGCCCATCGCGGCGTCGATGCGCGGCGGAGGCTGGACCGACGCCCGCAGCCTCGTGCTTCCGGCAGCGTGCCTCGCGAGCATGGAATGCGCGGCGAGCTGCCCGGGGTGCGGGCGTGCCGCGCCGAACCGCGGATCCCACGCCTCGGCATGTCCGCCCAGCACTTCCGCGTGGAGCACGGCGAGGCGAGCCATGAGCGCGGCCGCACGCGCGGCACGTTCGGCGTTGACACCGGCGATGCCGGCCATCGCCGACGTGCCATTGACGAGGGCGAGCCCTTCCTTGTGACCCAGAACGGCTGGCGTCAGTCCGGCCGCCCGTAGTGCCTCGGCGCCCGGAAGCTCGCGTCCGCGATACCGCGCGCGCCCCTCTCCGACCAGCACCAGGGCAACATGCGCCAGCGGTGTCAGGTCGCCGCTCGCGCCGACGGAACCCTTCTCTGGTACCACCGGAGTCACGCCGCGCGTCAGGCAGCCAAGCAGCAGATCGACCACCGCGCCGCTCACCCCCGAATGTCCGCGCGCGAGACTCGACACACGGGCCGCCATCATGGCCCGCACGTGGATGTCCGTGAGCGGTGGGCCGACTCCGGACGCCAGATGATAGATCAGGTGACGCTGCAACGTCGCGGCGTGCTCCGGTGCCACCTGATGGCGCGCCAGCGGCCCGAAGCCCGTCGTCACGCCATAGATCAGCCGCCGGTTGGCGATACACTCGGCAAGATAGGCACTGGCGGCCGCCATGCGCGCACGGGCTCCGGCGTTGACGATTACGGGCGCATGGCAGACCGCGACCGCATGCACGTCGCGCGCGGTCACGTCGCCGCCGAGATCGACCGTGGCCAGGGTCGATGAGTCGTCAGGCAGCGTCGTGGGGGATGTGACAGTGGGGGATGCGATGTCGGAAACGGCCATGCGGATAAGCGAGAAGCGGGAGCGCGGTGAACGGGCGCGGATTCATCGGATCGTCGGATCGGCGATCGGCGGCGCGGATCCGACGGATCCGCGTGTCCATGTGGGGTTGGTCGGATTGATCGCCACTGCGGCACCGGGGCGACCGAACAGGTACCCCTGCGCCATCGTGCAGCCGAGCGTCTGGAGCGCCTCGCGTTGCGCCTCCGTCTCGACCCCCTCGGCCACGGTCTGCAGCCCGAGCGCGGCGGCGATGCTCACGATCGTGCGCACCATCGCTTCGGCATGCGCGTTCACCGGCGCCGCTCCCAACCCGTCGACGAAGCTCTTGTCGATCTTGAGCACATCGACCGGAAAGCGATGCAGGTAGCTCAGACTCGAGTAGCCCGTGCCGAAATCGTCGATCGCAAGCTGCACACCCAACTCGGCCAGCTCCGAGACGATCTCCAACAACCGCTCGGGCCGGCGCATCGCGACGCTCTCGGTGAGCTCGAGCGTGAGATTCGCGGGATTGGCGCCACTGAGCGCGAGCGCCGCCCGCACCGCGGGAAGCAGCGTTTCGTGATCGATCTGCTGCCCCGAGACGTTCACCGTCATCCCGATGATGCCGCAACCATCGGCCTCGGCGATCAGTTCCCACGCCCGCAATTGCCGGCATCCCTGCTCCAGCATCAGCGCGCCGAGTTCGTCGATCAGCCCGGTTTCTTCCGCGAGGGGAATGAACACGCCCGGCGAGACCGAGCCACGCGCCGCATGCGTCCACCGGGCGAGCGCTTCGGCCTTGAGGACGCGCCCGGTGGCGATGTCGACGATCGGCTGGAACGCCGCTTCGATCGATCCCGATCGGATGGCGTCGCGGAGGTCGCTCGCGAGCTCGAGGCGATCGCGCGCGGCCGCCTGCATGTCGGCGTCGAAGATCACGTGGCGCCCCTTGCCGAACGCCTTCGCCCGGTACATCGCCATCCCCGCGTTGCGCAGCAACTCGGGCGCGCTGTCGGTGCCGTCCCAGTGCGCGACGCCGATGCTCACCGTAATCGACAGCGGACGACCATCCACGTCGATCGGCGCGCGCACCGCGCTGTGGATGCGCTCGGCGACGATCACGGCGTCGTCGGCCGTCGTGAGCCCTTCAAGCAGGACCGCGAACTCGTCCCCGCCGAGTCGCGCCACGAGGTCGTGCCCGCGTGTGGCGCGGCGCAGCCGATCGGCGAGCGCCATCAGCAACGTGTCGCCGGCCGCATGGCCCAGTGCGTCGTTGGCGATCTTGAAATCGTCCACGTCGATGAGCAGCACGGCCACCATCGAGGGCTCGTCGGCGCGGCGGAAGGCGCGCTCGATCCACTCGTGAAGCTGCGTGCGGCTGGCGAGCCCCGTGAGCGGATCGGTGAAGACACGCGCCTGCAGCTGCTCCTCGATCACGTGATAGACCGTCACGTCGCGCGCGATTCCCTGCGCGCCGACAATCCGGTCTTCCACGACCACGGGCGCCAGCGTGACATGGCCGACGCTGATCGTCCCGTCCGGGCCGACGAAATCCGCCTGCCACGACTGGCGAATCCCGCCAAGTACCCTGCCACACGCGGCGATTGCGACATCGCGTTGTTCGGTCAGCATCAGATCTGCCAACTGCCGTCCGGTGATCGTCGAGACCGATGAGCCGATGAAACCCGCGAACGCCCGATTGCACTCGATGATCGCGCCGTCGGCCGCCAGCGCGAACGTCGGCTCGGGGTGGCTGTCGAGCAGCGCACGATAGAGCGCCGAGGCGTCAGGACGCGCGTCAGGCACGGTGGGTGCGTCAGGCACGGTGGGTGCGTCGAACACACGGAGCGCGGTGATCATGCTCGCCCTCCTGACCCCGCAGCCAGCTCGACGACCTTCACCCAGACTGACCGTGTCACGGTCGAATAGAACATGTGGATGCGCACTTCCTTCGGCGGCGCCACTAGCCCTCGCCGGGAGTCGTCACTCTGATCCCGAACTGTGCCAGATATTTCGCGTACACGTCCACGATGGTCGCGGCGAACCGGGCGCGATTGGGTCCCGTGTCTCGCACGCCGGTGAAGTTCGCCTCGATCTGCACGCCGCAGATCGGTCCGCCATCGGCGCAGCCATGCCGCTCGGTGCTGTACCCACCGCTGAAGTACGGCTCGCCCGCCGCCGGGGCCCGACGCTGCGCGCTGGGCACGGCCGCGAAGCCCGCCTCGGCGAACAGCGTGCCGAGGGCGGTAGGGCCACTGAGGAGCGCGGCGAAGCCCAGCGGAGAGTCGCCCGAGAAGGTGCGGATGGAGCTGGCCCGCTCGCTGGCGACGTCGGCGTCCAGTTCGGCGTCGCTCTGCCGCAGCGTGGCTCCCGACAGCGTGTACCCGAGCTCGAGCTGCTGGATCGAGTGCCCGTGGCCGTGGAGATCGGTATACCAGCCGCGTCCGAAATCGGTGATGACGCGCGCCCGCGCCTTCTCGATGAAGGCGTGGTACGCCTCCCACGCCGCCACCGCCTCGGCGTCGCCGCAGGCCGCTTCACCCACCGGCCGGTTCGGGTCGAGGCGGTCGCGCCGCAGGCGGTTGATCACGACGTGCGGATACTTTCCGGTCCTGGCGAAGAACGCGTCCCGGATCTCCCGCACCAACTCCTCGGTGTTGGTATCGCGAACCGTCGTCACCGCGGGACCGCACGAGTCGCCGGCCACGCGGACGGGGATGTCGGCGGCGCTGATGGTGCCGCCGTGGGGAGCGGTGAAGATCACCGGAAGATTCCCGGCGATGTACTCGACGTAGCCGTTGGCGGCGAACGACGACGTACCGGCTGCGGGCGTGGGCAGCTGGACAGCGGACAGGGGCTCGCTGCCGCAGCCGGCGAGCACGAACGTCGCAATGGCGAGCGCGAGCCGCCTCGCCGCCGCGCGATGCATAGGGCGGCGAGCGCCCGTCGTGGTCGAATGATCCATGCGGCAGCTTGCAGCGTCGAACCGGGCGTCGCAACCCGGGCGTCGCAACCCGGCGCGCCGGCCTCTGTGGCCGATCTCCGGGAAAAACGTCTTCCATCGGCGCCGATTCTGCCACCCGTGTCGCCACACCTGCTCGTCTTCCAGCACCCGTTCACCCTGATCATGGCTGCACGATGACCGGCCCCACGCCGCGCGACCTGGCCGCCGTTCCGGCGGGTGACGGCGACGGATGTGACCGCGTGGGCGAGTCCGGTAGTCAACCGGGCATGGACCATCCCGCCGTCGCACCGCCGACGGATGCCATGCTCGTGCGGGCGGTGCTTGCGGGGGATTTGAACGCGTACGGGACCCTGATCGGGCGGTACGAAGACGAGCATTTCCGGCTCGCCCTCCGCCTGCTCGGCTGCCGAGACGATGCGCACGACGCGCTGCAGTCGGCGTTCGTGCGCGGGCATCGCTATCTGGCGAGCTGCGACGATCCGGCGCGGTTCGGGGCCTGGCTGTATCACATCGTCGTCAACGAATGCCGGACCCTCGGCACACGACGCGGAAAGCGCGAGCGCCGCCTGGTCCGGAACGACGCGGTGCTGATGGCCGCCGCCGGCAGCGTCGCCCCGGACGAGGATGCGGCATTGCGTGAGGAGATCGACCGCGCGCTGGACCGTCTGCCGGCGGACCAGCGCGAGGCGTTCATCCTCAAGTACGTCGAGGACCGGAGTTACGAGGAGATGGCGGCGCTCACAGGCGCCCGCGTTTCCGCTCTCAAGATGCGCGTCAAGCGCGCGTGCGAGCGCCTACGGGTGCTTCTGGAGGTTGTTCAGCATGGCTGAGTCGCGAGATCGCGAGCTTTCGTTCGGCGGGGCCGGCGAGCCCGATGCGGCTGCCGATGCACTCGGCCGTCGCGTCGGCGCGCTGCTCCGCACGCCCGAAGCGCCGGACGCGGACTTCCGCCAGCGCGTGCTCGCCGCGATCACCGCCGAGGCTGCCTCGCGCACGCCGCTCCCCATTCGAGAGGTGCGCACCCGGCCCGAGCTGGTCGCGGTCGCCGCTCGCCCCGCGGTGCGTTCGTCATGGTGGCGCAATCCGCGGCCGTTCGCGCTGTCGCCGCTCTCGGCACTGGCAATCGCGGCGGGGTTCGCCGGCATCGTCGTGTTGGTCCACGACTACGTACGGCCGCCCGGGCACGCGACCCCGCCGCCGCCGGTCGCGTCGGCGCCGGTCGCCACCGACGCGGGCGAAACGGGCACGCTGCCGTCGGGTCCGACGGTGGTCGCCAGCGGCCCGACGAGCGCCGTTCCGGACACCGTGCATCTCGTGCGCTTCGTCCTCGTCGCCCCGGCCGAGTCCAGCGTCGCCCTCGTCGGTGACTTCAACGGGTGGGACCGGCAGAGCATCCGGCTCGTGCGTGCAGAGCCGGCCGACGCGGCGATGCCCGCGGGAATTCCCGAGGGCTCGGCGCTCTGGACCGTCACCATTCCATTACCCGAAGGGCGTCACGAGTACGCGTTCGTGCTCGACGGCACCGAATGGGTCGCCGATCCAGGCGCGCCGCGTGTGGAGGACGAGTTCGGGACGGCCAGCTCGATCGTGCTGCTCGCCTCCGACCCGAGCAGCACCGACCCGCGTGGGACGGAGGGCGGCTCGCCGGATGCGAAGCCAGCTGCGGATTCCGCGCGGAAGCGGAGCGCAACCCGCTCGCTCTGACCCGCCGACCTGACCCGCGCGACAGCGTAAGCTGAGCGGGGGATGAGGGGGGCCGAACGCGACGCCAGTGCCGAATCGGCGCGCCGGTCGCCATCGTACAGGCTCCTCGTTGCGCGCTCTCCGTCGCTTCCCGCATGTTGCATCGCCGCACGTCGCACCGCCCGCCGCCCACTTGCGGCCCGCTGGCCGCCGTTCGGGTCGTTCTTCGGATCAGCCGGGCCTTGCTGGCCGTGCTCACACCGGGGGTGACCGCCCTCGCGGCGCCCATGGCCGCCGGGGCGCAGCGCACCATCCCGCTGGTCACGCTGGACATCGGCGCGACGGTCGTCGACTACACCACGATCGCCGGCGAACCCCCCGTTCAGCAGACCAGCGCGACGATCGGTCCCGCGCTGCACCTCGCGACCCGGCTCCTCTCCTTCGACGCGGGCGCGACCTGGGCGCAGCCGGCCGACGGCGGGTGGAGCGCGCAGGGCGGCATCGCCGGAACGGCGTTCACACCGGCGGTCGGCGTCTTCCGCGGGGAGGTGAACGCCGCCGCCACCGGAAGCGCGCACCAGGATGAAACCCGAACCGCGCGCCTGCTTGGCGGAGTCCGACTCCACGCGATGCGCTCATCGTATGGCGGTTGGATCGGTGGGGCGGGGGGGCGTGTCTGGGACGGCGCCGTCTGGCGTGCGACCGCCGCCGGCGACGTTGGAGCGTGGGCCAGTCGAGGCACGCTCAGCGGTCTCGTCACCGTTGCCCCGACCGCCGTTGCCACCGGCCCCGATGACGACGTCCGGTACACCGACATCGAGTCGAGCATCGCCTGGTCGCTCGGTCGGTTCGAGCTCGGCGGGTCGGCCGGCGGGCGCGTGGGACGCAGCGGCCCCTCCGTCGTCACGGCGGGCGACCGCACCGTGTGGGCGAGCGCGTCGGTCACCGCGTGGGTGATGCGGGAGGTCGCCGTCGTCGCCGCCGGCGGCACGTACCCAGTCGATTTCACGCAGAGCTTTCCCGGGGGGCGGTTCGCGATGCTTGGTGTGCGGCTCGCTGTTGGCAGTCGGCGCGTCGGCCCGGCGGCCGCCGAGGCGCTGGCGAGCGGTGCGTCGGCACCCGCCGCCGTGGGGCCGGCGCTCGTGGTCGGCCCTGCCACTGGAGACGACCCCGTCCGCACGATTCGCGTCGAGGCGCCCGGTGCGACTCGCGTCGAAATCACCGGCGACCCAACCGGATGGGCGGCTGCGGCGCTCACCCGTGTCGGGAACAGATGGGCGATCACACTCGCTCTCCGCCCGGGCGTGCATCAAATCACGATCCGCGTTGATGGAGGGCCGTGGCGCGTCCCGGCCGGCTTGGGCATGGCTCGTGATGAGTTCGGGGGAGAGGCAGGGCTGTTGGTTGTGGATCGGTAGGCGACCCCATCGCGATGTGACCCTTGTGACCAACCCGACGGTCAGTAGGGCAGAACTGGTTGGTATAGCACGGCAGAGTCCGCCCCACGGATCGCGGCCGGTTCCCTTTCTCCTCACGGCGAGTCATGGTGTTCCCCTTCGTACCCGGACGGCTGGCTGCAACCGCCGCCATCGTTCTCGCCATCGCCGCTCCGTCGGGCGCGCGCGGGCAGGGGCGGCCTGAACCGCAGCCGCCCGCGGCGCTCCCTGCCGTCGATGCGACGGTGCGTTTGCGCGCTGTCCTGCCGGCCGCGGTCGCCGAACGGGTGCTGGCCCAGATCGCCGCGGCCCGCAGTCAGGGACTGGCTGCCGACGCGCTCGAGCAGCGGGCGCTGAAGTTCGCCGCCCGTGGCGTGGCGCCCGCCGCGATCGAACGCGCGATCGCCGAGCACGTCACCCGGCAGGGGCTGGCCGACGGCCTCCTCCAGCAGGCCCGCGGCCGTCGCGCGGCCGCCGACGAGATCGACGCCGGCGCGGAGGCGCTCCGCCAGGGGGTCAGCGGGGCAGCGGTCGGTGCTCTGGCGAAGTCGGCCCCGGCCGGGCGATCGCTGTCCGTGTCCCTGCACGTTCTCGGCGCACTCACCGCCGGTGGCCTGCCGGGTGAGGCCGCCCTGGCTCGCGTACAGGAGCGCCTCGCCGCTCGCGCGACCGACCGCGAGATCGCCGATCTGCCGGCGCAGGCCGGGCGTGGCCGTGGAGCGGCCACGCGTCCGGAGGGCGCTGGCCGTCCGGAAGCAGGACGCCCCGAGGCCGGGCGCCCAGGAGCCGGCCGTCCCGATGCGCCGCCCGCCGCCCGCCCCACCACGCCGCCCGGACGAGGCCCCGCGGGCCCACCCGGGCGCGGACCGGGGAGTGGATCCGCCGGCGGCCCGCCCGCGGGCGTTCCGGCTAACGGTGGCGCCGGCGCCCGCCCCAACCCGCCCGGCAAGGGCGGACCGCCCGCGGGCAAGCCACCGGGTGGTGGACCGCCCGGAGGGCACCCGCCTGGCGGCGGCCCACCGGGTGGTGCTCCCCCGGGTCGTCCACCCGCGCCCTGACTTCGACCTGAATTCGCGGACCTCCACGCGACCCGCTGGCGCCTCCTAACCACGCCTGCGCCACGCACACCAAACCTCGGCCGGCAGCGGGCACCCGCTGCCGGCCGATTGTCGTGGATGGGTTATCAGTCGATGGACGCACGCACTCGGGATCAGCCCAGAGCGGCTGCTCTCTCCCACCGCCCGTACTTCACAGCCACTTGCGATCAACCAGAGCGTCGTGCATGATGTGTCGTGCATGCGACGATCTGACGCATACATGCCGCGCTTTGTGGACCCCTCGCGGCGTGCAACCGCGGGCCGGCGGGGGGACCCGTTGCATGGCAGGCCTCGACGGCCCTGACTGCTGTGTCGCTCCGTGAGGAAAAATCATCGGTCACCCTGAGACCAGGATCATCGACGTGGGCCTGGGCGTCGGCCACATCTGCATCGCTGCTTTTCCCGTAAGTGACCAATGTCAGGGAACTTACATGACATGTCCCGTGACGCGACCCGCGCCTACTTTAGGCGCGCCGTACGAGGTCCACCTATCGAGCCCACCGGGATCTCGACGTTGAGTTCGGTGCAGGTCAGTACGCAAGGCCCGGGGTATCGATCCGCCGAACCGAGACTTGAGTGCTGGACCACCGCGAGGCACAAAATCTGCCCCTCATGGTCAGTAGCGGAGACAGTAGTTCGACACGGTCGGACACGGCCTCGATAGGTTTTGATGGGGGTGTGCTCCGCTGTTGCACGGCATCGACACGAATGTGGTGCCCGCGACGCAAGGCTGGTACGGAAGGCTCAGGCAGGACCATCATCACGCTATGTGGCGAGGGATGGGGAATCGTGCATCAGTGCACGCCACCGCAAGAGGAATGGGGAGGTCGCAAATGAAGCATTTGGTTGAGCGGAGTGGCTCGTATGTCATGAGAGCCGCTGTCGTTGGTACCCTCGCGTTCGGCGTGCTTGCCGGTTCGGCTTCGGCCGCCGACGCGCAGACGAGCACTCTGAACTTCACGGGTTCCGCGAACCTGGCTGACGCGGCCGGTTCGGGTGGGTCGCTGCTGTTCATCGACTTCCTCAGCGGCGCGATCGTCGGTCCGCCGACGGGCACGGTCGCCGCAGTGCCGGCGATCACGGGGACGTTCGCTGGCGACGTTGTCGTAGGCCAGATGGGCACGATTAAGGACCTCACCGTCGGAATGGGCGGTGTCGTAGGCCTGCCGATCTCGAATTTTCTGCAGTTCGGCAGCTACACGTTCACGCTCACCGGGACGCAAGCCCCCGGTGGTAGTGTGAACTTCGGACCGCTCGGCCTTGATGAACGTGCGGGCAGCACCGTCGGGTTCTTCGGCGTGTTCGGAACCGTGACGGGCGGTGGGTTCGGAACCTCGACCCGCGCCTTCCAGGGTCTGTTCACGACGAACTTCACGGGACAGACGCCCACGCAGGTGTTCGACCAGATCAACGCTGGGGGCACCTTCGCCAGCCAGTCCTTCTCGGCGGAGTTTGTCGTCGCTGGCCCGACGGTGATCCCGGAGCCGTCGACCTACCTGCTCTTCGCGACGGGTCTCGTCACGCTGGGCGGCATGGCCCGCTTCCGTGCGCGCAAGGAAGAGGAGTAACACCGGTCAAGCGACGTGCGGGTGCGGTGGCCCGCGCGTCGTCCCACCCGCCGACGTCGATCTAGTGATCGAGCGACGGAGATAACGAGAAGGGGCGGACGCCATTGGCGTCCGCCCCTTCTCGCGTCGGCGTAGAAACCGTGGCCGACTCGTCGCGCGGCCGCAAGCGCGGCGTGGTATGACGGTGCGGCGCGAGCGGATTATCCCGCGCGCGACACCGCGACCGGATCCGGCCGCGCCAGCATCCGCAGCGGCGAGGAGGGTGCCGTCGGTGCCGTCGGTGACGCCGGCGCGAGCGTCGCCCGCGCCTCCGCCACCGCGTCGGCGAGCAGCCCCGCCGCCTCGCGCGCCTGCTCGACGGTGTGGTCCGCCTGCACCTGCATCCGGAAGCGCGCCGCCCGGATCCCGACCGCCGGAAACTCGACCAGGTTGGCGAACAGCCCCCGCTGCAGCACACCGCGGCTAGCGAGGCGCGCGATCGGTGTGTGACCGATCAGCACCGGCACCACCGCCGACGGATCGCCGAGGCACTTGAGGCCGTGCTCGGTGAGGGCGTCCCGAAGGGCGCCGACCGACCGCATCAGTAGCCCGCGGCGCTCCTCGCCCTCGGCCGATCGCACGATGCGCAGCGTCTCTCGCACCGTCGCGACCTGAATCGGGGACATCGCGTTGGAGAACATGTGCGGGCCACCATACGCCTCCACATATGCCCGAACGCCGGCATGGCGCGTGGCGACGAACCCGCCGTTGGACGCGAACGTCTTCGAGAACGCGCCGACGACGATGTCGATTTCGCCAAGCATTTCGGCGCGGCCGATGTGACCCGAACCGTCCGGACCCAGCGCGCCGAAGTCGTGTGCGACGTCGACGAGGAGCGTTGCCTGGTACTCGCGGCAGAGCGACTGGACCGCCCGAAGGTCGGGCGAGTCCGAGTCCATCGAAAACAGCCCTTCGGTCACGACGAGGATGCCGTTGCGGCCGTCATTCGCGCGGATCGCGGCCAGCGTGCGTTGCAACGCCTCGACGCTCAGGTGCTCGACACGCGTGATGTTGCGCGTGGCTGCCGCCGCTCCCGTCTGGAGCGACGCATGGGCGAGACGATCCATCACGATGTGATCGTCCGCTCGCACGAGCGCGGTGACCGCGGCGAAGGCGGCGCCCCAGCCGCTCGAGAGAAGGACGACCTCCTCCATGGACAGCGCCTCGCCGATCTCCGCCTCGAGGGCGCGCGAGAGATGCGAGCGTCCCTGCAGCACCGACGAGCCACCGCTGTGGACCCCGAACTCCCGCAGCGCGCGGGCGGCGGCGTCCTGCACCGCCGGGTGCGAGCCGAGCGAGAGGTAATCCTGCGTGGCGAAGTTCAGCCCGTCACGAAGCTGGAACCCCTCGGCTTCGGCCCTCGTAACGGCGCCCGGGCTCGCGGCAATGGCGCGGGCGTAGGGCCACATCTTGGCGTCGCGGCGGGCGGCGATCCAGGGAAGGATGGCCGCGGTCCGCGCCATCAGGTCGGGGCCAGACGGACGCGCGAACTCGGCGATGCTGCCGCGCAGCGGGTCGATCGGCGCCGGCCCCAGGCGGATCGACGCGAGCGGGGCATACGCGGGCCCGGCGGGCACGGCGGGCACGGCGGGCTCGTCGAGCGGTGTCGCGACGCGGGTCAGCGGGTTGGAAATTGCGGGCACGGCGGCGTCGGTTCGAGGCGCAAGACATCGGCGCCCATCAGCGGGCGCGAGGCGAATCGGACGGCATTGCTCGGGCACGGGGACCGCGGCGAATCGCACGGATGGCGATCTGTCAGCCGCTGGTAAGGCGGCGGCGCACGGTCAGTCCTGTGCGAAACTAGACGACGCTGGCGCCCCGCGCGCCACAACGCCGTGACATTTGTCACATTAACGCGCACTAATCCGACGAAATAATCGTGGAATAGAACGGGAATTTTAGCTGTTCCCTGATTGACATTAACGCGGCGACGATGGGACCGGTTTCACGACCCCCCCTGGTATCTCAACAGTCTGGCCGCGACGGCACCGTTACCGGGGAGTAACCGTCGAAAGACCCGCGCGGCACCGCCGAAACAGACGGCGGCGATCGGTCCGACGCGCTCGGACGCGTACCGGTACCTTCATGCCCATCGGTGCTCCGTGCAGGCGTTCGGGTGATGGGTCGGGCGCGGTCCCGACAATCAGCCGCCACGGCACGGAGGTTCGCCAGGCGAGGAGCACCGATCTTGCCCGCACCGCATGCTCCCCGCCGGCGCTCTCCACGAGACTGGCCTCGCCACATCGACCGTCGTAATGCCCGCTTCGCCAGTCGCCGTCCCGCCCGCGCCACTCACCCGCAAGCAGATCCTCGTCGTCTTCAGCGGCCTCCTGCTGGCCGTGCTCCTGGCGGCGCTGGACTCGACGATCGTCGCCACCGCCCTCCCGACCATCGTCGGCGAGCTCGGCGGACTCGAGCATCTCGCGTGGGTGGTCACGTCCTACCTGCTCGCGCAGACGATCGTCACCCCGCTCTACGGTAAGCTGGGCGATCTGCACGGGCGCAAGATCGTGCTTCAGACGGGAATTCTGATCTTCCTCCTTGGCTCCGTGCTGTGCGGGATGAGCAGCAGCATGGAGCAGTTGATCGGCTTCCGCTTCATTCAGGGACTCGGCGGCGGCGGGCTCATGGTCACCGCGCAGGCGGTGGTCGGCGACATCGTCCCGCCGCGCGACCGGGGGCGTTACCAGGGGATCTTCGGCGCGGTGTTCGGCGTGTCGAGTGTCGCCGGACCGCTGATCGGCGGCTATTTCACCAGCCACCTGACGTGGCGCTGGATCTTCTACATCAACCTGCCGCTCGGGTTGCTGGCGCTGCTCGTCATCGCCTCGACGCTGCCGCGGCGGCCGGAACGCGTGCGGCACGCGATCGATTATCTGGGGACGGGTCTGCTGGCCACCGCGCTCAGCGCCATCGTGCTCGTGGCCGACCTCGGCGGCATCACCGTGCCGTGGACGTCGCCCCTGATCATCGGGCTCGCGGTCGGCGCGGCGGCGGCGGTCGTCGCCTTCGTGCTCGTCGAGCGTCGTGCGGCGGAGCCGGTGCTCCCGTTGCGCCTGTTCGCCAGCCGCACCTTCACGTTGAGCGCGATGATCGGCCTCATCGTCGGTGTAGCGATGTTCGGATCGGTGACCTACCTGCCGCTCTTCCTGCAGGTGGTCAACGGCGCGACGCCGACCGGCTCGGGGCTGCAGATGATCCCGATGATGCTCGGGATGCTCATGACCTCGATCCTTTCCGGGCAGCTCATTAGCCGGTGGGGACGCTACACGATCTTCCCGATCGTGGGCACCGCGGTGATGTCGACCGGTCTCGTGCTCCTGTCGCGGATGGACGCCTCGACCACGGTCGCCGGCGCGTCGGTGGCGATGCTGGTACTCGGCCTCGGGTTGGGACTCGTCATGCAGGTGCTCATCATCGCCGTGCAGAACGACGTCGACTACGGCGATCTGGGCGTGGCCACGTCGGGTGCGACGCTGTTTCGGCTGATCGGCGGGTCGTTAGGGACGGCGGTGTTCGGCGCGATCTTCGCCTCGCGGCTCGCGTCGAATCTCGCCCGTGCACTTCCCGACGGGGCGCCGATCGCGGGCGGCGCGGGGATCAGTCCACAGATGCTCGCGCAACTCGCCCCCGATGTGCGCGCCGTGTATGTGGAAGCATTCACCGCGTCGTTAAGCACGGTGTTCCTCTCGGCCGCCTGTATCGGTGCGGTGGCCTTTGTCCTGAGCTGGCTCGTGCCCGAACATCCGCTGCGCGAAACCATCGCGGCCGAGGCGGCCGACCCCGGCCATCAGGCCGAGATGGTGTTTCCGATGCCCACCGACGCCAGCTCGCTGGCGAGGCTCGAGCGTGCGCTGTCGCTGTTCGCGACGCACGACGATCGGCGCGAGTACGTACGCGGCGTCGTGGAGCGGTCGGGGCTCGCCCTGTCGCCGCTCGCGGCCTGGCTGCTCGTCCGATTCGCCCGCGATCCGGAACTGAACGTCGCGACACTCGGCGTGACCTACGACATCGATGCTGACCGGCTGAAACGGGCCGTCGCCGAACTGCGCGAGGGACGGCTGATCGGCGCGGCGTCAGGCGGGATCGATGCGTCGGCCCCGCTCCGGCTCACCAGCGCGGGGCACCTGGTGCACGAGCGTCTCGTCTCGGCCCGTCGGGCCCATCTCGCCGGCGTGCTCGCCGAGTGGGAGCCAGAGCGGCGCGCCGAGCTGGCGGCCGCGGTGCCGCGACTGACTCGCGAGCTCGAGCGGGAGGCGCCACCGGCCGCCTGACCAACTGCGGTTGCGGCACCGCGTCTGTCACCCCTGGCGCCCCAGCGCGCCGCCATCGACGTTCCGCCCGCCCGCCGGCGCGCGCGTCCCGCTCCCCGCATCCTCCCGCATGGACAACGTCACCCACGCCCTCGCCGGGCTGCTGATCGCCGAGGCCGCGGTCTCGGTCGTCGAGCGGCGGGCGGGGCACCCCGCTTCGCCGGGCTTTCGTCGCGCCGCGCTGCTCGTCGGCGTGGTCGCCGCGGAGCTGCCTGACGCCGACCTGCTCTACTCGAACGGCGTGCTCGGGATCGGCAAGCTGGGCTACCTGCTCCATCATCGAGGGCATACGCACACCGTTCTGTTCGCGCTCGTCGCGGCGGTTCTCATCTGGGCGGTCGCCGTGGCGGTGCGGCGCGGACGGCCACCCGCGCGCGAACGGTCGGCGTTGCTCGCGGTGGCGCTCGTCGGCACGATCTCCCATCTCGCGCTCGACTACACAAATAGCTACGGGGTCCACCCGTTCTGGCCCGTCGAGAACTCGTGGTATTATGGCGACGCGGTGTTCATCGTCGAGCCGTGGCTCTGGATCGCGGGGCTCGCGCCGTTGCTCCTGCTGGCGCGAGGGGTAGCCGGCCGCGTCGTGTCGGGGCTGCTGCTCGTCGGGATCGTTGCCGCTGCCTGGCGAGTCGGGCAGGTCGCGCCATCGATCGCGTTGGCGCTGACGATCGGCGCCCCGCTCTGGCTCGCGCTGCTTGCCGTGATGCCGCGCGGGCGCCGCATCGTGCTGGCGCTCGTCGCCTGGTGCGTGATCGAGCTGGTATTCTTCACCTCGTCGTTCGCGGCGCGTGAGGCGGTGCGGATGGTGACCACCGCCGCCTATCGCGACGCCGTGCTCACGCCGGCGATCGGCGATCCGTTCTGTGTCAACGCGCTGGTGGTCGAACTGGAGGGTGGCACGTATCGCGTGACCAGCGCGACCGTCGCGCCCTTTCCCGCCGTGCGCGGGCTCGATGGCTGTTTACCCCCCAGCGCGCTCGCCGCCGTCGATGGCGCGCCGGCAGAGCGGGCGGGGACCACGAGCGTCCGGTGGGGCGGGGTATGGAGCGCGCCTCACGCGGAGCTGGTCGCGCTCGCGGCGGAGAACTGCGAGATCGCCGCCGCGCTGCGCTTCATCCGCGTGCCCGTCTGGCGCACGCGGCCCGATGGTCGCGTGCACTTCGCGGATCTGCGATATGGGGGGAATGGCGAGGGCTTTGCCGATCTGGTGACGCCGGTGCGCGTGGTGGCGTGCCCGCCTTTCATTCCCGATTGGGAGCCGCCTCGAGGGGACGTGCTGGGAGACGACGGTGTATCCGCCACCGGAGATCCGGACACCTCCCTGTACCTGTACCGGACGCCGGCATCGGGGAGCGCCGAACGGCGGTGACGTCTGGCGCGGTGGGCGTGACCCCGCCGCCGACCGTGACCCGCGCTCGGTCCGGCCCTTGACGCCCAGGTGTACTAGCACACATAGTACACCAATGCCTCCGTTCGCGATCAGTCTCCAGCCCGGCGAATCCCCATACCGCCAGATCGTTTACGCCGCGACGAAGGCCATCGTGACGGGCGATCTGGAGGCAGGCGCACCCTTTCCCTCGGTGCGAGAGCTGAGCCATGACCTCAAGATCAATCCCAACACCGCGCAGAAGGTGATCGCCGAACTCACCCGCGACGGGATGCTCGAGGTGCGACCCGGAATCGGAACGATCGTCGCCACTGGGCGCCGCGCCACCGCCAGCGAGAAGCGTCAACTGCTCTCGCACGATGTCGAACGGCTGATCGTGGAGGCGAAGCGTATGGGGTTGACCCGGGCCGACGTCACGAATGCCGTTCTCACGCGGTGGGACGCGATGTTCGCGTCCAACGGCGTGGGGAAGCGCTGAATGCACGCCCCTACACTCACCCGAGGATATCGACGATGACGGCAGTCGAGGTCAGCAACCTGTCGTACTCGTATGGCAAGGTCGACGCCCTCCATACGCTCGACCTGGCCGTACCCGACGGCGCGATCTACGCGCTCCTCGGCCCGAACGGATCGGGCAAGTCGACGCTGCTCCAACTGCTGATGGGGATGCGCCGCACGAGTCAGGGGCGTGTGTCCCTGTTCGGGGTCGACAGCGAATGCCTCACGATGGCGCACCGCCAGCGCATCAGCTACGTCGCCGAAGGGCAGCCACTCCCCGCGTGGATGACACTGAGCTATCTGGAACGCTATCTCGCCCCGCTCTATCCTAGCTGGGATCCGGCGCTCGCGGACGACCTTCGTCAACGATTCGGGCTCAATCCTCACCGCCGCGTCGGAGCACTGTCGCGCGGCGAGCGCATGAAGGCGTCGCTGCTGTGCGCGCTCGCGCCTCGTCCGAAGCTCCTGCTCATGGACGAGCCGTTCACGGGCATGGATGCCGTCGTCAAGGACGATCTGGTGCGCGGGCTGCTCGCGTCTGCCGGCAACGAAGGATGGACGGT
>JBBQHX010000009.1:0-36118 GCA_038324385.1 Gemmatimonadales bacterium
CGTAAACGATTCATCGGAGAGATCACCGGCGTGACAGACCCCGCCGCACGCGTGCATGGAACCACCGGCGCCCACGTCGCCGCGCTGATGCGCGGCGCGCGGCTCTTCCGCGTGCACGACGTCGCGGCGGCGCGCGAGTCGCTGGACGTGGCCTGGGCGATTCTGCAGGCGGAGCGCGGCTCGTGAGCTGGCTGGATCAGTTCCGCTTCCTGTCGGTCGGCTGGAAGGACGCGCTCGAGATCGCGATCGTCGCCTACGTGATCTATCGCGCGCTTCTGCTGATTCACGGCACGCGTGCGGTCCAGATGCTGGCCGGCATCGTGGTGATCGTCGTCGTCTACGTGGTCGCGTGGATGGCGAAGCTGAACATGATCCTCCAGCTACTGACGGGATCGTTCCAGTTCGCGGCGATCGCGGCGGTGGTGATCTTTCAGCCGGAGATTCGTGCGGCGTTGGCGCATCTGGGGCAGTCGCGGGTGACGCGGCTTTTCCGCAAGCTCGAACAGTCGGAGGTCGCCGAGGAGATCGCGACCGCGATCGAACGTCTCAGCCGTTCGGGAATCGGTGCGATCATCGCGATCGAGCGTGAGGTCGGACTTGGCGAGTACGTGCAGAGCGGGTCGGAGCAGCAGGCCAAGGTCAACGCCGACGTGCTGGCGACGATCTTCACGCCTTACTCCCCGCTGCACGACGGCGCGGTGATCATCCGTGGCGACACGATCATCGGCGCCGGGTGCATCCTGCCGCTGTCGCAGCAGCAGATCGACGATCGCTCGCTGGGGACACGGCATCGCGCCGCACTCGGCCTGACGGAAGAGACCGACGCCCTGGTATTCGTCGTGTCCGAGGAGACGGCGACCATCTCGGTGGCGCAGCTCGGGCGGCTGGACCGCTCGCTCAACGCCGGCCACGTGCGCGACCTGCTCGTGGGGCGCGTGCGCCGGCCGACTACCGAGCACGCGGTCGTCGAGATGCCTGCCTGACGCCAGTCATGCGCGCCGCCGTCGTCACCGGCCTCACGCTGGCGGCGCTGTATCTCGCCACGCTGGCGCCTGACGTCGCACTCTGGGATGCCGGCGAGTTCTCGGCCGCCGCGGCGAGCTATGGCATCCCGCATCCGCCGGGAACCCCCCTCTACGTCACGGTCGCCCGCGCCTGGGACGCACTGCTGCCGGGTGTCTCTCCGGCTATCGCGACCAACCTGCTGTCGGCGGTGACGACGGCGCTGGCCTTCGCGCTGCTGGCGGCCCTCGTGGCGCGCTGGATGGGGGCCGCGCGCTATGGGGTCGCCGCCGCGGTGTGCGCGGGCGCGTTCGCCAGCGTGTGGCGTATCGCGGTCGAGGCGGAGGTGTACGGGCCCGCGCTGCTCCTCGCCATGGCGACCCTCCATGCGGGGGACCGCGCGGGAGCGGAACCCGACGCGCGCGTGCGCCGCCGCTGGCTCGCCCTCGTGGCGTATTTGATCGTGCTCGCGGTGCCGCTGCACCTGACGAGTCTGCTCGCCGCGCCCGCGGCAATCGTCCTGGCGGTGTGGATCGACCCGCCCGGCCGGGCCAGCCATGCCACGGGTCGGATCGACGCCAGGGCGGCGTTGCTACTCGGCGGGACCTTGATGGCGACGGTTGGTGTGGCGCGGTTGAGCGCGGTGCTGGCGGGCATCGGATTCGCGCTGGTGGTCGTGGGCGGGCTCGCGATGGGCCGGCCGGCGGAGAACGGGAACGCGTCGGATCCGGCGGCGAGGCGTACGTCGGCGCCCCGGCGTGCGGCCGTACTCGTCGCCGCCGCGATGGTGATCGCCGCGAGCGCCCTCGTGGTAATCCCCGCCCGTGCGCGGCACGATCCTCCGCTCAACCAGGGAAACGGGGCGACCGTGGTCGCGGCGGCGGCGATCGTCGTGCGGGAGCAGTATCAGGCAGCGGGGCTCTGGCCGCGTCAGGCACCGCCGTGGCTGCAGATCGGCAACCTGTTCGAGTGGGCCGACTGGCAGGTGGCGGGCGCGCTGGGCCCCGGCCCCCAGCCAACCCTCGGTCGAACGACGGTCACGTTGCTATTCGCCGCCCTGGGCGGATTCGGGGCCGTCGCCCACCTGCGCCGCGACCGGCGCTCGTTCGGCGCGCTGCTCCTCCTGCTCGTCTGCGGCGGTCCCGGCGCGGTCGCCTATCTCAACCTGCGCGCGGGACCCAGCTTCGGCGTCGGGGTGTTGCCGGACGACGCGCCGCACGAGGCGCGTGAACGGGACTACTTCTTCCTTCTCGGCTTCACGGCCTGGGGCGCATGGGCCGGCGTCGGCGCGATGGCCCTCCGCGACCGGACCAGTCGCCGCGCGTTTCGCGCCGCCTGGCTGGCCGTTCCGGCTGTGCCGATCGTGGCGAACGCGCCCGTGGTCTGGCGGTCGGACGCCGATGCGGCGGTGGCGGGCGATCTGGCGACGCTCCTCCTCGAATCGGCGCCGCCGCGGGCAGTGTTGCTTGCCCGCGGCGATAACGATACCTACCCGCTGTGGTACCAGCAGATCGCCGAAGAGCGGCGACCGGACGTCGTCGTTGTCCCTGTCGCGCTTCTCCCGAGCGAGTGGTACCGGGCCGAACTGCGGCGGCGTCATGGTCTGGAGGCGGGCGCGGTCTGGCGTGGAACGTCGACCGCGCTCCTCACGCTGGCTCACAGCGCCACGGCCGGTGGGCGCGTCGTCGCCCAAACGCCGATGATGCCGCGCGCTCTGTGGCCGGAAGCGGGCGCCCGTTGGCGATGGCACGGGCTGGTCCGAGTCCGCACGTCACCGGGCGCCCGTGACGCGCGGTCACCGGAGGTATCCACTGAACCAGCGATCGCTCCAACCACGGTTTCCAGCGCCGCCGCCCTTGAGATCGAGTGGCGGTTGCGCCGCCAGGGCGCCGCTTCCGACGCGCGCGCCAGCCTGGCCGGCGATCCCCTCCGTCCGACGGTCGACGCGACCGCGCGCCAGTTGCGCAAGTTGCTGCTATGCGCTGGCTTGGAGACGGGTCGGTGGCGTCCGCCGCCCGGGGCGCCGTTACTTGCTCCCGGGTGCGTGCCGCCGTAATCTTCAATGCTATGCTCTTTTCGGACGTGGCGCAGCGAGTGGCCGAGATACGTGGCCGGATCAGCGATGCCGTATCCCGGGGCGGGCATGGTCAGGACGTCCGCATCGTCGCGGTAACGAAGACGCACGGCCCTGAGGCCGTTCGAGCCGCCCACGCGGCTGGCCTCGCCGACGTCGGGGAGAATCGGGTGCAGGAAGCGGTGGAAAAGCGGGCGGCGACGATCGACGTACCGGTGCGCTGGCATCTCATTGGCCACCTGCAGAGCAACAAGGCTCGCTTCCTTGGCGATTTCGACCTCGTGCACTCGGTCGATCGCATGCGCATCGCCGATGCGATCGACGCGTGGGGTCGTGGGCGTGGCGAGCCAATGGACGTGTTGATCCAGGTCAACGTGAGCGGCGAATCCACCAAGGGCGGGTTCGAGCCGGCGACGATGGCGGCGGAGGCGGATCGGCTGGCCGGATATGCAGGGCTGCGGCTGCGCGGCGTGATGACGATGGCGCCGTGGGGCGCCGCCGAGGGGGAGCTGCGCGCCGTGTTTGGCGCGGCTCGTGAGGTGGGGGCGATGCTGCGCGCGGCGGGGCATCCGGCGGAGGCGTTGTCGATGGGGATGTCGGGGGATTACGAGGTGGCGGTCGAGGAAGGGGCGACGCTCGTCCGGCTCGGCACCATCCTGTTCGGAGTGAGGGCCTGACGATGGATGGAGCGTTCCATCTTACGCCGCTGGATGTTCGGCGGTACGACTTCGGCTCCGCGCTTCGCGGGTACGACAAGACGCGCGTGGACCAGTTCCGCGAGCAGGTCGCCGACGAGCTCGAGCGCCTGACGCGGGCCAATCAGGAGCTGGAGAGCAAGGCCCGCAATTTCGCCGAGCAGTTGAAGTCGTTCCGCGAGCGGGATAAGGCGATCAACGACGCGCTCGTTTCGGCGCAGCAGTTGCGATCGGAGATGCGTGAGCAGGCCGATCGCGAGTCGCAGCTGACGCTGCGCGAGGCACGTGCCGAAGGCGACCGACTCGTCGATGCCGCGCGCTCCGAGATCCGGAAGCTCGAGGACGAGATCGCCGCGCTCACGCGCACGCGCCGTGCGTTTGCGTCGCACCTGCGCTCCATCCTCGAACGGCAGCTCGCCGAGCTGGATTCTTCCGACGGCGCGCTCCCACCGGGCGAGTTCGAGCCGTTCGGCGATCCATCGGCGCTGCGCCCGCATGAGCCGACGCGCGCGTTGAGCCCGACGCCCGCGTGGCTCACCGCCGTTCCGGCGCCGCCCGCGACGCCGGCCGAGTGACGACCATGACCGGGTGGCCGCCGGCCGCCGGCACGTTGTCCGCCGCGCCAGCGGTCGAACCGTGGGCACATGTGCGCGCGCACGTCGAGGCCGCGGCCGATGTCGTCCGCGTGCGCTGGAGCACCGTTCCGGAGGTCGCGCTCATTCTCGGGACGGGGCTCGGCGCGCTCGCCGAGCAGATCGACCTCGACGTGGCGATCGACTATGCCGACATCCCGGGCTTTCCCGTGTCGACAGTGGAGTCGCACCACGGGCGGCTGCTCTGCGGGCGTCTCGGCGGCCGCGCGGTGGTCGCGCTCCAGGGGCGGGCGCACCGCTACGAAGGTTACACGCTCCAGCAGGCCACCTTTCCCGTGCGCGTGCTGCGCGCCCTCGGCGCGTCGACGCTGGTGGTGTCGAACGCGTCAGGCGGGATGCATCCGCTCTGGTCGCCGGGCGATCTGATGCTGATCGCCGATCACATCAACCTCCTCGGTGACAGTCCCCTCGTCGGCCCCAATGATGACGCCCTCGGTCCACGCTTCCCGGACATGAGCGAGGCGTACGCGGCCGATCTGCGAGCGCTGGCGCGATCGGTGGCCGCGGAGGAGGGGATCGCGCTGCGCGAGGGCGTCTACGTCGCGGTGCCGGGACCGAACCTCGAGACGCGCGCCGAGTACCGGATGCTCCGGACGCTCGGCGCCGACGTGGTGGGGATGTCGACCGTTCCGGAGGTCACGGTCGCCGTGCACGGCGGGATGCGCGTTCTCGGCGTCTCGATCATCACCGACGCCTGTCTTCCGGACGCGCTGGAAACGGCGTCCATCGAGCAGATCCTGGCGACGGCGCGCGGCGCCGAGCCCAAGCTGGCCGCCCTCGTGCGCGGCGTTCTGGAGCGCCTGTGACGGCACCAGCGGAGACGCGGCGTTATGCGCCGCTTCCGGCCGATCGGCCGGCCGACGAGGTCGAACGCGAACTGCTGGCGCGGTGGGCGCGCGAGGGGTTGTTCGCGCGCGTCCAGCGCGAGCGTGAGGGGCACCCGGAGTGGGTGTTCTTCGAGGGACCGCCGACGGCGAACGGCAAGCCGGGGATCCATCACGTATTCGCGCGAACGCTCAAGGACCTCTTCTGCCGGCACCGGGCGATGCAGGGGTTCCACGTCACGCGGAAGGCGGGGTGGGATACGCACGGGCTCCCGGTGGAAATCGAGGTCGAGAAGCGGCTCGGGATCAGCGGCAAGCAGGACATCGAGCGGATCGGGGTCGCCGAGTTCAACCGGCAGTGCCGCGAGAGCGTCTGGACGTACCGGGAGGATTGGGAGAAGCTCAGCGGCCGCATCGGCTACTGGCTCGACTACGAGCGTCCGTACGCGACCTACACCAACGACTACGTCGAGAGCGTCTGGTGGGCGCTCAAGACGTTGTATGACCGGTCGTATCTCTATCGCGGGCACAAGATTCTCCCCTACTGCGCGCGATGCGGGACATCGCTGTCGTCGCACGAAGTGGCGCAGGGGTATGAGGACGTCGAGGATCCGAGCCTGTTTGTCGCCCTCGATCTGCTCGAGCTCCCGTCGGGCGCGGTGGCGCAGCGTGCGGATGGTCGCAGCTCGCGCCGCATCCTCGTCTGGACGACGACGCCATGGACGCTCGTGTCGAATGTCGCGCTGGCCGTGCATCCCGAGCTTGCCTACGTGGAGGTGCGCCGCCGCGGTCGCGATGAGCCGGCGATGATTCTGGCCGAGGCCCGGCTCGGCGGCGCGTTAGGTGAGGACTGGGCAGATCGCTGGGAGCGCGTGGGCACGATGAGCGGCGCCGAGCTTGTCGGCGGGCGCTATCGGCGTCCGATCGACTGGTTGGAGTATCCGTCCGGGCAACACGAGATCATTGTCGGCGAGCGGTTCGTCTCGGCCGATGACGGCAGCGGCGTGGTGCACATGGCGCCCGCGTTCGGCGCCGACGACTACGCGGCCGGGCAGCGTCACGGGCTCTCGTTCCTCCAGCCTGTGGACGCACGCGGCCGGTTCCCCGAGTCGCTGCCGGAGGTGGGCGGGCGGTTCGTCAAGGACGCCGACGACACGCTGATCGACTATCTGAAGCGCACGGGCACGCATTTCCGGTCCGGGCGATCGCTGCACAGTTATCCGCACTGCTGGCGGTGCCGCACGCCGCTGCTGTACTACGCGCGCGAATCCTGGTTCGTCCGGACGACGGCGTACAAGGATGAGATGCTCGCCCGCACGGCGCAGGTGACGTGGGTGCCTGACGAGATCGGTACCGGACGGTTCGGCGAGTGGCTGTCGAACAACATCGACTGGGCCGTGTCGCGCGACCGGTTCTGGGGCACGCCGTTGCCCGTCTGGGTGAACGACGAGGATCCGGAAGAGATCGAGGTGGTGGGGAGTTACGCCGAGCTCGGCGCGAAGGTGGGCACGGCGCTGCCTGACGACTTCGACCCGCACAAGCCGTTCGTCGACGAGTATAGCTGGCCGGCGGCGTCGGGGCGGGGCACGATGCGCCGCGTCCCGCAGGTCATCGACGCCTGGTTCGACTCGGGGTCGATGCCGTTCGCGCAGTGGCACTACCCGTTCGAGAATCAGGACGTCGTCGCGCGCCATTACCCCGCCGATTTCATCGCCGAAGGGCTCGATCAGACGCGCGGCTGGTTCTACTCGCTGCTGGCGATCGCGACCGGGCTCGGCGACGCGCTGCCGAACAACGGGTCGTCAGGCGCGGCCGCCGGCGCGGCGCCCTATCGCGCCGTGCTCGTGAACAACCTCGTGCTCGACGCGGCGGGGCAGAAGATGTCCAAGAGCCGCGGCAACGTGGTCGATCCGTGGGCCGTGATCGAGCGGCACGGAGTCGACGCGGTGCGGTTGTTCTTCATGGCATCGAGCCAGGTCTGGATGCCGAAGGCGTTCGATGAGGCGACGATCCGTGAGACCGCGGGGCGGTTTCTGGTGACGCTGAAGAACGTCTACAGCGGCATCTTCGTGCTGTACGCGAATTTCGGTTGGGCGCCCTCGGCCGATGATCCCGCGGTAGCGGACCGCCCGGAGCTGGACCGGTGGATCCTCTCGCGCCTCGCGGCGGTAGAAGCAGAGGCCGATGCGTTGCTGACGCGTTTCGACGCGACCAACGCGGCGCGGCTGCTCATGAGCTTCGTCGTCGACGATCTGTCGAACTGGTACGTGCGACTGTCGCGCGATCGGTTCTACGAGGTCGACGGTGCCGACAACCGTGCGGCGTTCGCCACCCTGCACGAGACGCTCGTCACGGTCTGCCGGCTGCTGGCGCCGCTGGCGCCCTTCGTCAGCGACTGGATGCATCGAGAACTGACGGGTGAGTCGGTGCACGTGGCGCCTTACGTGCGCGCGGAGCCCGCCGCGCGGGATGAGACGCTGGAGGCTGCGATGGGCGAGGTGCGCGAGCTCGTGACGTTGGGCCGCGCGGCGCGGGAGGAAGCATCGATCAAGGTGCGGCAGCCGCTGGAGCGGCTGGTGTGCGTGGTCGCGAGCGGCGCCCCGCGGAGCGCCACGGAAGCGCTGGCCGGTCTGATCGCGTCGCAGCTCAACGTGAAGCAGATCGAGTTTGCCGGCACGGCCAACGAGCTCGTGACGCTCGAGGCGAAGGCGAACTTCCGGAGTCTGGGGAAGCGGTTCGGGAAGCAGACGCCGCTGGCGGCCGCCGCCGTCGAGGCGCTGCTGCCGGCGGCGCTGCACCAGCTCGAGCAGGGCGGCTCGACCACGATTTCGCTGGAGGGCGCCTCACACGAGGTGTTCGCCGACGACGTCCAGATCGTCCGTCGGGCGAGCGGGGCGCTGGTCGTGCAAGAAGGTGGGGGCCGCTTCGCGGCGATCGACCCGACCGTTACGCCGGCCCTGCGCGCCGAGGGGATCGCGCGCGAGCTCGTCAGTCGCGTGCAGCGGCTTCGCAAGGAATCCGGGCTCGCCGTGAGCGACCGGATTCGCCTGTGGGTTGGCGGTGACGCGGTCGTGCGCGAGAGCGTCACGACCCATACGCGCTGGATCATGACCGAAACGCTGGCGCTCGAGCTTCTCGAGACCGAACCAGCCGCGAGCGATACGATCGCGCGAGCGACGGTGGAGTTGGACGACGCCACCGCCGCGCTTGCGCTCACCCGGGATACCTGAGCATGCCGACATCGAGTGGACCCAAGAAGCCCAAGGCGATGACCAAGAAGATGCTGGCGCACTTCGAAAAGCGACTTCTCGACGAGCGCCGCCGCGTCATGAAGGAGTTGGGTCATCACGACGAGACCTACGGCTCGACCCCGCTTTACGCGGAGGATGACCTGAGCTCGTATTCGTTCCACATGGCCGATCAAGGCACCGACGCCAGCGAGCGCGAGAAGGCGTTCCTGTTCGCCAGCCAGGAGGGACGATTCCTCTGGCACATCGACCAGGCGTTGCGTCGGCTGTACAAGAGCCCGGCGACGTTCGGCAAGTGTCAGTCGTGTGGCGAGGACATCGTCTTCGATCGGCTCGATGCGCTGCCGCACGCGCGATACTGCTTCAACTGCAAGCAGCGCGAGGAAGATGCAAAAAAACAGGGGTGACGCCGCGCTCTTCTGGGGCGTGCTCGTCACGGTCGTCGTACTCGACTATGTGACCAAGGTGGTCGCCGTCACGAGCCTGGTACCGGCGCGGGTGCCGCGCGAGTTTCTCGGCGACTGGTTCCGCTGGACACTGGTCTACAATCCTGGCGCGGCGTTCGGGCTCAGCCTGGGCCCGTACTCGCGCTGGATCTTCATGACGCTGACCATTGCCGCCCTGTTCGTGCTGGGGCGGCTCTACACGACCGCGAAGGCGGGCGACTGGCAGCGCGTGCTTGCAGTCGCACTGGTGTGCGCCGGCGCGATCGGCAACCTGATCGACCGCGTGCGCTCGCCGCGCGGGGTCGTGGATTTCATCGACATCGGGCTCGGAAACTCCCGTTGGCCGACGTTCAACATTGCGGACATCGCGGTGAGTTGCGGCGCGATCCTGCTGGCGTGGGTGCTCTGGTGGGAGGACGAGAACGAGTCGACCGGGACGATGGTTGCGGCGACGCCGGACACGGGCGAGGGGGGAAGGTGAACGGAGCCGAACGGCCGCAGGCGCGGGCCGCCCAGGAACATCGTATCGTGGCCGACGAGGCGGGGGTTGGCTCCCGCCTCGATCTCTTCGTGGCCCAACGGCTGGATATTTCGCGCAACCAGGCCGCGACGCTGATCTCCGCCGGCCACGTCGTGGTTGGCGAGCGGCGCGAAAAGGCGTCGTATCGCGTCGAGGAAGGCGACGTCGTCCTGGCGACCGTTCCCCCCGCGCGCGGACGGGATGTGGTCGCCGAGGACATCGCCATCGACGTCGTCTACGAGGATGACGACATCGTGGTGGTCAACAAGGCGGCCGGAATGGTCGTCCATCCGGCGCCGGGTAAC
Organism: Gemmatimonadales bacterium; assembly: GCA_038324385.1. Classification (GTDB taxonomy): domain Bacteria; phylum Gemmatimonadota; class Gemmatimonadetes; order Gemmatimonadales; family Gemmatimonadaceae; genus JBBQHX01. The sequence continues at coordinate 9,768 of JBBQHX010000009.1, forward strand.
TGGAGCGGGACACTCGTCAACGGTCTGCTCGGCCGCGGCGGCGCGCTGGCCGAGGGGGGCGGGGACGAACGGGCGGGACTCGTCCACCGGCTCGACAAGGAGACCTCGGGGCTCCTGATCGTCGCCAAGCACGACCGCGCCCACCGCGTGCTGGGCGCCGCGCTGGCGCAGCGGAAGATCGTCCGGCGGTACGCGGCGCTGCTCTGGGGGCACTTCCGCGAGGAGCGGGTCACCATCGAGGGGGCAATCGGACGGGATCCGCGAGACCGCCAGCGTATGGCGATCGTCAGCACCGGACGGGCGGCGCGGACGGATCTCGTGCGGCTCGCGCGCTTCGATTCGGCGGACCTGATGCGGGCGCATCTGCATACCGGCCGGACGCACCAGATCCGCGTGCATGCGGCGTCGCTCGGCCACCCGGTGGTCGGCGACGACACGTACGGCGGGGGCGGTGGGCGGCGGTTGCTCAAGCTCCCGGCGAAGCGGCACTTTCTCCATGCGGCGTGGCTCCGTTTTCGGCACCCGGTGACCGGTGCGGCGATGGATGTTCGCGCCCCGTTGCCGCCCGACCTGCGGATCGCCCTGGCGGCCGCGGCGGGCGAGCCCGAGCCCACGGAACAGGATCCGCTCGAGACCTATGGTTTCTACGACGACCCCCTTCTCCCCGAGCGCGAACGGTCGGACGACGACCTCGGCGACGCCAACGAGCGCTGACCGGGGTGGCTCCGACAGGGCCGCACCCGCCCGCCTCCTGCGGGTGCGTGCGGGCGATCGATGGTACGGCTGCACGCTGGACGACGTTCACGAGATCGTCACGCGGCGCCCCTTGACCCGACTTCCGGGCGCCCCGGCCCACGTGCCCGGGCTGATGAATCTCCGCGGCCTGTTGGTGACGGTGATCGACCTCGCGAGGCGGGTCGCGCCGGATGCCGGCGAACCGGCCGCCGATGCGACGACGAAGGCTGGCGTCGTGTTGCTCGTGCCCAAGTCCGACGGCCGACTGGTCGGCTGCCTCGTCGATTCCGTTCGTGATGTGATTGCCTGGCCGGACGACGTGACCGACGTTCCCGCCGGAGGGAGTAACGCGGACGGGGCGCGGATCGTCTGCGGTGTGGCTGATCATCGCGGCGAATTACTGCTGCTCGTGGATCTGCGCGCGCTCGTGCACGACGCGCTGCGCTGACCGGCCCTGGCGTTCGGCACTGCCGCCGCCTGACGACGCACTCCGGACAGCCGGTGGCCACGACGCGCGTTCGCGCGTCACGGCGGCTGGCGCGGGCCACTCGAGGGAATCGTGAAGCAGACCGTGCTCATTTGTGACGACGCCATCTTCATGCGGACGATGGTCGGCGACATCCTCACGCAGAACGGCTTCGAGATCGTCGGCGAGGCCGAGACCGGTGTGCAGGCGATCGAGCAGTATCACCGGCTCCGCCCCGACCTGGTGACGATGGACATCGTGATGCCCGACATGGGCGGCATCGACGCCGTCCGTGAGATCACCAAGACCGACCCCGACGCGCGCATCCTGATGTGCAGCGCGATGGGGCAGCAGTCGCTCGTGGTCGAGGCGATCCAGGCGGGGGCGAAGGACTTCGTCGTCAAGCCGTTCCAGCCCAGTCGGGTGCTGGAAGCGGTGCAGCGCGTCATGAGCTGAGTGTACGCCGCGCGGCGGGCGGCGGCCGGTCCGCGCCGCCGCGCGACGTCCGGCCCTGACTTTCGTGGACACTCTCCGCTACGCCCAGCTCTTCGTGAGCGAGGGGCGCGAACTCGTGTCGCGCATGAACGAGGCGCTGCTCTCCCTGGAGCACGCCTCCGATTCGGCGCCGCATGTGGACGCCCTGTTCAGAGCGACGCATACGATGAAGGGGATGGCCGGCGCGATGGCCTACGAGCCGATCGCCGACGCGGCGCACGCCCTGGAGAGTGTGCTCGCGCTCGTGCGCGACGGCACGGTGGCGGCCACCCCTGAACTGATCAACGCCCTGTTCGCCGGCGCCGACTGGCTGGAGGCGTCGATCGAGCGGGTGGCGGTGGACGGCAACGCTGCGGCCTGCTCGCCCACGGTGCTGCTCGATCAGCTCGCCGCGTCAGGCGGCGGGGTGGTTTCGCGAGGAGTCGTGTCTCCCGGCGGCGGCGGTGCCCTCCGCCCGACGCCGATCTGGACGTCGGCGATCGCCGCCGCCGCGCCGCAGGTGGCCGCCGCCGACGGGCGGACCAGCTACCGCATCCGCGTGCGTCAGGTAGCCGACGCTCCGCTGCGCGGCGTCCGCGCCACGATGGCACTCGCCCGCGCTCGTGCACTCGGCGCGCTGAGTGACGTGGAGCCGAACGAGGGATCGCTGGTGAGCGAGGCGTTCGGCACGGCGTTTTCGTTCGCGCTCACCACCGGCGCATCGCCCGCCGAGATCGAGCGCGAGCTTCGCCTCGCCGGCGAGGTGGACACGGTGGAGATTCGCGCCGCCGACGTCGGTGGCGCGCAGCTTCGTCCGACACCGGTGAGCACGCGCCTCACGCCTGACGAGTCGGCCGCGCCGCGCGCGGCCGACTCGTCGGTGCGCGTCGAGCTACAGCGTCTGGATGCCTTGATGGCCGTGACCGGCGAGCTGGTGATCGCGCGCGGACGGTTCGCCGAGCTCGCCGCGCGCCACGCCGATCCGGCGCTGGAGGAGGCGGCGGCGCAGCTCACGCGTCTCGTCGCCACGCTGCAGGACGAGGTGCTCGCGACGCGGATGGTACCGGCGGGCCAGGTGTTCGACCGCTTTCCGCGCTTCGTGCGAGACACGGCGCGCGCGGTTGGCAAGGAGGTACGGTTCGCACTCGTCGGTCGCGACATCGAGCTGGATCGGGCGCTGCTGGACGCCGTCGGCGAGCCGCTCGTCCACCTGCTGCGCAACGCACTCGACCACGGGCTCGAGTCGGTCGACGACCGCATCGCGGCTGGCAAACCGGCATGGGGCACCATCACACTGGCCGTGAGCCGCGAACGCGACAGCGTCGTCATCCGGGTGACCGACGACGGCCGCGGCGTTGACCGCGCGAAGGTGGTTCGTCGCGCGCGGGAGGCGGGGCTACTCGCCCCCGGCATCGCAGATGTCGCGGACGACGAACTGCTTCGTCTATTGGGAACGGCCGGGCTGTCGACCGCGGAACGGGTCACGACGCTGTCGGGGCGTGGCGTCGGGGTCGATGCGGTGGTGGCGGTGGTTCGCCGCCTCAGCGGCACGGTCGACCTTCGTACGGTGGCGGGGGAGGGCACGAGCTGGTCGCTGCGGCTTCCCGTGACGCTGGCGATCGTCGGGGCCCTGCTCGCGCGGGTGGGCGACGAGGTGTACGCGCTCCCGGCCACGCACGTGCGCGCAACCACCGATCTGGTGGATGCGGCGCTGGCGACGGTACGTGGGCGCGACGTAATCGTCTATGGGGATGAGGTGCTGCCGGTGGTGCGGCTACGGGCCATCGTCGGCCTGCCCCGCTACACCGGAACGCACGAGGACATCGTGGTGCTCGCGGCCGAGGAACGGCGTGTGGCCCTGCTGGTCGACGAGTTACTCTCGCAGGAGGAGATCGTGGTGAAGCCGTTCGATGCCGCGCGTGACGGCGGCCAACTGTTCAGTGGGGCAACGGTTCTGGCCGACGGTGCGCCGGCACTGATCCTCGACGTGGGAGGTCTCCTGTGAGCACGACACGATCCGACGGGCCGGACGCCGGCCTCTCGATGTACGACCTGCGCAGCCTCACGCCGATCCATCTCGACGCGCTGCGCGAGGTGGCCAACATCGGGGCCGCCCACGCGGCGACGGCGCTGTCGCAGCTCACGGGACAGCGAATCATGATCTCGGTGCCAACGATCAACTTCGCGCGCCTCGAGGAAGTACCGCCGCAGCTCGAGCCGCACGAGGAGCCGGTGGCCGCGGTGATGATGAACATGATCGGCGACCTGAGCGGCCGGACGCTGCTCGTCTTCCCGTCAATGACGGCGCGCCGCCTGGCCGAGCTGATGTTGCGCCGGCCGGTCAATCCGCTGCTCGAGCTATCGCCGCTGGAGGAATCGGCGATCAAGGAAGCGGGCAACATCCTGAGTGGCGCGTACATGAACGCGCTGAGCGAATTCCTCGGCCTGATCCTGCTCCCGTCGCCGCCGACGCTGGCGATCGACATCTCGCGCGCGGTGCTGTCGACAGCGTATCTGCAGTTCAGCTTCGACCGCGACTACGTGTTCTGCGTCGAGAGCGAGTTCCTGATGGAGGATCTCTCGGAGAAGCTGCGTGGCTTCTTCCTGTTGCTTCCCGACGGCGCGTCGCTGCAGGCGATGCTCCGCGCGGCCCGCGTGGCCTGACGACCCCTCCGGAGCCTCTGCATCGTGGCTGCGCGCCTCCTCTCCGAGCGTGATCTCGAGGTGTTGCGTTCCTTCGCCAGCCGGGTGGATCCGGCCGACGCGGGCGCGCACAACAACCTCGGTGTGCTCTATTTCAACAAGGGGCTGCTCGACGAGGCGATCGCCGCGTTCACGCGCGCGCTCGAGCTCGACGCGCGGATGCGCGTCGCCGCCCGCAATCTGGAGATCGCCTACTACTCGACCGGCTACTACGACCGCCGCGTCTCCGAACTGGAGCGGCGACTCGCCGTGGAGCCGCGCGATCGTGAGGCACGATGGGAGATGGCGCGCACGCACGCGCTGCTCGGTGATCACGCGCGCGCGCGCCGCGAGTTTGCGATGCTGCTCGACGACGCGCCCTACGATCATCAGGTGCTGCTTCAGCTCGGCCTTGCCGAGAAGGCGCTGGGCGATCTCGACGCGGCGCAGCATCTCATTGAGCGGGCCACGGCGCTCGGCGGCGATGATCCCGCACCGCATGCGCACCTCGGCGAGCTGCTCTACCATCGCGGCCGGACGGCCGAAGCCGCGGCGGCGCTTCGGCGCGCCCTCGCCTTCGGCCCCGAACAGGCCGACGTCCACTACCTGTACGGCTTCGTGCTCGGCGAGCTGGGGCATCATGAGGAAGCGCGCGCGGCGACCCAGCGCGCCGTGCGGCTCAATCCGTCGCTGGCGCGGGCGCAGGCCAACCTCTCCCTCGATACCGCAAACGGGCGGATCCCGGCCACGCCGTCCGCCGTGCCAGCGGTGGTCCCGCCGCCCGATCAGGCGCGACCGCAAGCCAGCGGTGACAGCGGCCTCGCGCACTATTCTCTCGGGGTCGCCTTCCGCCAGCGCGGCTATCTCGACGAGGCGCTGCACGAGTACGCCCTCGCCCTCGAACTCGGCGAAGCGCGGGACCTCGTGCTCCAGGCAACCGCCGAGGTACAGTTGCTCCGGCGCGATGCCGCGGCCGCCGAGGCGCTGTACGCCGGGCTCTGCACCGATGCGTGCACCAGTCCCAAGCTGTGGAACGAGTACGGCGTGTCGTTGCAGCAGCAGGGGCGAATCGAGCAGGCCGCGGCAGCCTACGGCGCCGCGTTGCGCTATGACGCGGGCTACGTACTTGCGCTGAACAATCTCGCGGTCGCCCTCGTGCAGCAGGCCGACGCGGCGGGCGCGGCGCAACGCTTCACTCGCGCCCTCGAGCTTGCACCGGAGTTCCTCGACGCGCGGCGCAATCTCGCCCTGCTGCACCATCGGGCCGGCCGGCACGACGATGCGCTCGACGCCTATCGGAAGGTGCTGGCCCATAGCCCCGAGGACGCAGGGGCGTGGAACGGAATCGCGCTCGTCCTGACGGCGCTCGGCCGCCCCGAGGATGCGCGTGGCGCGTTTGGCCGCGCGCTGCGCGCCCGCCCGGAATTTGCCGAGGCGCATTACGGGCTCGGCTTCGCGCTCTCGGCGCTGGGCGACTACGCTGGCGCACTGCGCGCGGCGCGCCGGGGGATGGAGCTCGATCCATACTACGTGGCGCCCACGTTCCGCCTCACGATCGACCTGCAACACGAGGACGGCGGGTTCGCCGTGCACGCCGAGCTCGAAGCCGAATCGCGTGACGGGGCGGTAGCCGGGGGATTCGTCGTCGAGGAGCCGGTGCTCGATGCGCTGTTCGTGTCGCTCGACCAACCGGGTCTCGCTTCGGCAGTGGACGGAAGCGCGCTGGCGGCCGCCCGACGGGCGCTCGCCGAAGGGCGGACGGTCGATGCCATCGCTGCGGCCGGCGCGGCGCTCGCTGGTGGGTGCGAGCCCGTTCCCCCGCTGCTGGTCCTGGGGGATGCGTACGCGCGGCAGGGGCTGCACGGCGAGGCGTTCGAGCGGTTCACCGCGGTGCTCGCCGCGGTGCCTGACGACCGCCCGGCCCGCCTCGGTGCGGCGCGTGCGCTGGTCGCGCTCGGCCGCACCGCCGACGCGGCACCATTGCTCCGGCCGCTGCTCGATGCCGGCGACGCCGACCCGGATGTGTTCCTGGTGCACGCGGCGGTGTGCGAGGCGGCTAATGACCCCGCGGGGGAACTCTGCGCGCTCCGCCGCGCCCGCGTCCTCGCCCCGACGCGCGGCGACGTGTTGCATCACCTCGGGCGCGCACTGGTGCGGCGGGGCGACGTCGCCGAGGCGGTGGGTGCGTTCCGCGCCGCGCTCGAACTCGATGGCGCGCTGATCGCGGCGCGCGTCGATCTGGCGACCGTGCTGGCCGCGTCAGGCGACACCCCCGGCGCCACCGGCGAGCTTCGCACGGCGACCCGATTGTTGCCGAGCTATGCTCCGGCCGCACTCGCGCTGTCGCGCCTCTGCCGCGGCGGGCAGGATGCCGCGGCGGCCCTGCCCGCGCTGGTGGAATTGCTGCACTGCGATCCGGCGCACGTCGAGTCGCTGGTCGAACTCGGCGACCTCCTGCTCGACCTTCGTCGTCCGGCAGACGCGCTCGTCGCACTGCGACGAGCGATTCGGCTGGAGCCCGATTCGGCGATGGCGCTGGCGGTCGCGGGCGACGCGTTTGCCGAGGACGGGCGCGATCGTGAGGCTCGCGACTGCTGGTACGCGGCGGTGGCGCTGGATTCCAAAGGACCTGTCGGCGCGCGCGCACTGGTGGCAGCCGAACGCGCCGCTGAACGGGCGGCCGACCAGTCGGCGCGGATTCCCGACGACGTCCAGCGCCTCGCGAGGGTCGCCTGATGGGGATCGAGGGACCGCTGCGCGATCTGGCCGTGCACGACGTTTTTCAACTGCTCGACCTGGGTCGGAAGAGCGGGGCGTTGGTGATCGGGTCCGAACTGCGCAACAACGAGGGGCGCGTCTGGTTCGAGGACGGGTGCGTCGTGTACGCGTGCATCCGGAGCAATCCGCATCCGCTGGGGTCGTTGCTGGTGCGCACCGGCCGGATCACCGACGGCGATCACGCGCTCGCGCGGGCGATGCAGCGCGAACGGGGCGACCGCCGCCGGCTTGGCGAGATCCTGGTTGACATCGGCGCGATCTCGAGGCACGAGCTGGAGCAGCAGGTGCGGCAGCAGGTCGAGGCCGTCGCCTTCGAGCTGCTCTCGTGGGACGAGGGCTTCTTCCGCTTCGACGAGAGCGGCGGCGATCTCTCCAGCGCCGACGCGACGGTGCGCATTCCGACCGAGTCTCTCCTGATGGAAGCCGCGCGGCGGATCGACGAGTGGTCGCGGATCCGCGAGCGCGTTCCGCATCTCGATCTCGTTCCGCGACTGTCCGGACCCGACGGCGGCGCGATGCCGCGTCTCGACCTGCTGCCGACGGAGTGGCGCATGCTGACGCTGATCGACGGCCAGCGGTCGTTGCGCGGAATCGCCGAAGAGATCGGCGAGAGCGAGTTCGACGTGGCGCGCATCGCCTTCGGTCTCGTGTGCACCGGGGTGCTCGAACTGGTGACCGAGCACGACGCCGATATGCATGCCGGGCTCTCTGCAGTGTCGGTGACTCACGTTCGTCAGGCGCGAGCCGCTCTGGACCTCGGCGCGTTCGACGATGCCATCGCCGAGGCGCGTCTCGCCCTCGCGGTCGAACCTCAAGCTACCGATGCACGTCGTGTCCTGATCGACGCGCTCCGGCGGACGGGACAGCGTGAGGCCTGGGCCGAGGAGCTCCGGCGATCCGTCCTGATGCCGGCCCAGCACGCGGAGATCTGGCGTGAGGCCGGCTTTCTCGCCGCGATGGAGGGCCGGCTGGTGGAAGCCATGCGCGGCTGGCAGCTCTATCTCGCGGCCGGTCCGGACGACGCCGAAGCCGAACGCGTGCGCGCGGCGCTGGCGGCCGCGGAGACGCTCCACCAGATCGTCGAGGCCCGCTTCCGTGCCTGACGACATCCGTCGCCTCAGCGCCGAGTTGGCGCGCGATCCCTCGAGTCTCGCCATTCTCACGCTCGGCGAGCAGTTGCGGCGGTCAGGGCGCAGCGACCAGGCCCGAGCGATCGCCGACGACGCGCGCCGTCGCCATCCGGGGAACGCTGGCGCGCACGCGCTCGTCGCCCGCATTGCCCTCGATCGCGGCGATCGCGCCGCAGCGAGTGCTGCCTGGACGGAGGCGGCGCGTCTCGCGCCGGCGCATCCCGACGCCGCCCGGGGACTCGCCTGGCTGACGCTGCAGGATGGGCACCCCGAGCAGGCGCGGGCGATTCTGCAGCGCGCTTGTGCCGCGGGAGACGACGCCGGGTTGCGGGCGGCGTTCGACCGGCTCGACGCGCGTCTCGTGGCCGACGCGGCTGCACCCCTCACAGCTCCATCGCCACGGGTGGAGCCGCCTGAGTCGACGGCCCCCGCGGTCGAGGTACCCGACACGGCGACGTCAGGTGCGCTCGAGGCGCTCGCCCGCGACGCACACGCCTTTGTGGCGGCCGTGGGGATTGGCCAGTGGGAGGCGGCGATCGTCGAGGGGGAGTGCGGGCTGACGGGCGTCGCGCCGCAGCCGACATCCATCGGTAGGTCGGCGCACCGAACCGCCGTTGCTGCACCTATTCCGCTCGGGCGATTTCGTCGCGCGTTCCTTTCGACCGTGCCCGGGGCGGAGCCGCCGCCCGCGTCGGCCGTGGGGGGTCCGTGACCGTCACGCTGCAGCATCGGCTGCGGACCACGTTGCGCGAGGTGGCCGCCACTCGTGGTGTCTTCGGTGCGCTGCTCGCCGATGCCGGCGATGGGATCATCGTCGCGTCGAGCCTCGATGTCGGACTCGATGCGGAGGCGATCGCCGCACTGGCTGCCGCGCTGTTCACGCGCGCCCGTACCGCCAGCGCGGCGGCGGCGCACGGCGACGCCCTCGTGCTGCACGTGCACGCCGAGTATGGCTGGGTGTGCGTGACCGGCCACGGGACGCTGGTGCTCGTGGTGGTGGCCGATCGGCGGGCCGCATCCGGGCCCGTGCGCGCCGCGATGCTGCGCGCACGTTCCGCTCTCGCAGACCTCTGACCCGCAGGTTGTCGCACCGTGTCCATCGTCAACTACGCAACGCGCGAGATCACCTGCAAGATCGTTTTCTATGGCCCCGGCCGGGCGGGCAAGACGACGAATCTGCAATACATTCATGGGCGTGTGCCTGAGGAACGGCGCGGCCGCATGCTCTCGCTCGCGACCCAGAACGAGCGGACGCTCTTCTTCGACTTCCTGCCGCTCGATCTCGGGCAGATCTCCGGCTTCACCACGCGGCTGCAACTGTATACCGTCCCGGGACAGATCTACTACGAAACGACGCGGCGACTCGTCCTGCAGGGCGCCGACGGCGTTGTCTTCGTCGCGGACAGCCAGACCCGACAGCTCGACGAGAACATCGAGAGCCTGCGCGATCTGCACGAGAATCTGGCGTTGCAGGACATCGCCGCGCGCGACTTTCCGCTGGTCCTCCAGTACAACAAGCGCGATCTACCCCGGGACTTGATTCTCGCCACCGACGATCTGGACGACGCCTTGAACTTTCGGAACGTGCCGGCATTCGACGCCGATGCGCTGCACGGGCGCGGTGTGTTCGAGACGCTCCGCGCGATCTCGGGGCTGGTGCTGCGCCGTCTCGGCACGGGTGCGCCCGCGAACGTCGCGGTCGCCGGATGACCGCCGTCCTGCTCGATGGCCGGTTTCGGTTCGACAACTACGTGGTCGGCGCGACCAACCGCCTCGCCGTCGCCGCCGCGCGCGCGGTCGCGGAGTCGCCCGGGGCGGCCTACAATCCGCTCTTCATCTACAGCGGGTCGGGGCTCGGCAAGACACATCTCGTGAGCGCGATCGGGCATCAGGCCTCGGCGCGCCACCCGGATCTGTCGGCGGCCTACATCACCATCGACGAGTTCATCGAGGAGTGGCTGGGCGCCGTCGCGACGGGTATGCTCGAGCCGCTCAAGCAGCGCTATCGCAGCTATGACATGCTGCTGCTCGACGACGTGCAGTTCCTCACCGGACAGCGTGAGACGCAGAGCGAGCTGCTGCGCCTGTTCAACCAGTTGCAGGCCGCGGGCAAGCAGATCGTGATGGCCAGCGACCGTCCGCCGGGAGAGATTCCCGACGTCGACGAGCGGCTAATCTCGCGCCTGTCCGGCGGGTTGGTGGTCGACATCGGCCTGCCCGACTATGAAACGCGACTGGCGATTCTCCGGAATCTTGCCAGCACGCGCGACGCCGCGATGTCCCCCGATGTCCTCGAGGCCCTGTCGCGCCTGGACTTCACCAATGTGCGGGAGATGCAGGGCGCGCTCAATCGACTGACCGCCTACGACGCGCTCGGCGAAGGGGTGGTACACGCGGGAAATCTGCGCGCCATTCTGGGCTTTCGTGATCGCCCGACGCCGCCGCGCGCGATGGCGGGCGCGTCAGGCGGCGAGGAGGACGAGGCTTTTCTCGCGCCGGCGGAGTTTGCCGATTTCGTCGCCGACGTGTCGCGCACCGTCGAGGAGGCGGTCGCGCCGTGGAAGCTGCGCCTGACCGAGGCGATCGCCGCCTGGTCCCCCGACGGATTCCGCACGACCGTGCTGGAGCGCGCGCTACACCTGTCGCGCGAGCCAGACGTGGAGGGGTTGCTAACCACCTTCGCCGCCGCGGTCGGCCACCTCGGCGCGCTCGAGCGCGAGGCGATCACCCTCGCACCGGGCTAGCGCGGGCACACCGTCTTTCGGGATCCGGAGCGGGTCGCGCCTGCGGAATCGCTGCTCGCGCGGCTGCGCGTCGGCGGCGACCCGCTCCCCGGCCCCGACGCCGGCTGCACCCACGAGGGGTTCGTCGTCGGCCCGCCCAACCATCTCGCGGCCCGCGCCGGCGAGTCCGTGGGGCGCGAACCGGGACGTCATTTCAATCCGCTCGTCCTGTATGGACCGAGCGGGGTGGGGAAGACTCATCTCCTGCACGCGATCGGCAACCAGCTGCGCGAAACGCTCGACGACACCGCCGCCGTCGTGTGCGTTTCGGCCGAGCAGTTCGTGGAGGACGTAGTGGCCGCGACCCAGAGTGGTACGATCGATCATCTGCGCGCACGGTATCGTGCTGCGGACGCGCTGCTGCTCGACGACCTGCACGCGGTCGCCGGCACCGAGCGCGCCCAGGCCGAGCTGTTCCATCTGTTCAACGCGCTTTCGGCCGACGGCAAGCCGATGGTGTTCGCCTGCGACCGCGCCCCCTCGGAGCTGGAACAGGTGGAGCCGCGGCTGCGCTCGCGCCTGTCGGCCGGATTGGTGGCGGCGCTGGCCCCGCCCGACCGCGCGATGCGCCGAACGCTCTATCAGCAGGCGCTCGCGCCGGTGGCGCCGCGGGTGCCTGACGACGTGCTGGATTTCCTCGCCGACCGTTCGCTCGCGGGCGTCCGTGAACTGCACGGGCGCGCGAGTCAGGTGATCGCGCTCAGCCGCACGGGCGTGCCGCTCGCTGTCGATACCATCCGCAACGAGCTCGAGGGACACTTCCTTCCATCGGCCGGCGCGCCGCGGGCTCTCGCCCGTGCGGCGGCGGACCCGTTCTTCACCGATGACGAGCGGGTCGTCTGGGACTGGCACGATGTACCCGGTCGCGCGATCGAGGAGCTCCGCTGATGGCGATCCGTGGAAGCCTTCGTGAGGCGAGTTTCGCCGACGTGTTGCAGCTCCTGGCGATGGGACGTAAAACCGGGTGCCTCAGCGTCACGCATCGTGGGAAGTTCGGGCAGATCTACTTCGAGGACGGGCGCATCAACTTCGCCACGATCGTCAACCGGCGCGATCGGCTCGGCGACATCCTGGTCAAGGGTGGACACGTGCCGCAGGAGACACTCACCGAGGCCGTCGCCGCCCAGGACGGCCTGCGCGACGTGCGGCTTGGGGAGATTCTCGTCTCACGCGGCGTGCTGGCGCGCGACGTGTTGCAGCAGCAGATCCGCGTGCAGATCGAGGAGGCGGTCTATCACCTCTTCACCTGGGCCGAAGGCACATTCAACTTCGAGCCGGACATCTATCCCGACGATCAGGATCTGCTGGTCTCGATCAGTCCCGAGTCGCTGCTCCTGGAAGGGGCGCGTCGGGTCGACGAATGGACGCTGATCGCCCGGAAGATTCCCTCGCTGGATCTCATCTTCACGATCGATCGCGAGCATCTCGCCCAGAGTTCGGCCGACCTCACGGCGACGCAGCAGACGCTCGTGCCGCTCATCGACGGTCGCCGCGACGTGCAGGCGATGGTCGAGGAATCCGGGCTGATCGAGTTCGAGGTCGGCAAGGCGCTCTACGGCCTCGCGATGGCGGGCTTCCTTCATCGCGTCGGCAAGTCCGAGCCGCGAGATCAGGGCGCCCAGCCCGAAGGACGAATCGACGAACATCGCAACCTGGGCGTCGCGTTCTACAAGACCGGGATGCTCGACGAGTCGATGCGCGAGTTCCGGCGCGTGCTGGAGCTGCGTCGTGACGACCTGACCGCGCGCTTCTACATGGGGCTCGTCCTGATGCGTCAGGCGAAGTGGGCCGACGCCCTCGCCATGCTCGAAGCGACGACCGCCCGCCCCGAGGCGCCGGCGTCGGCGTTCCATAACCTCGCCTATGTGCTGGAACGACTCGGCCGGGTGGACGAGGCACGCGCGGCGCTGCAGGGCGCGATCGATCGCGGGCTTGCCGACGACGCGCGCGTTCACACGTCGATCGGTGCGCTGGCGCTTCGCGAGGGCGACGTCGACGGGGCCGATCGTGCGTTAGGCGCGGCGCGTCCGCTCTGGGGCAAACGGCGTCCATCGGCGGCATGGTTCCACTACAGCGGTCTCGCCGCGGCACTGGCCGGCGATCTCCCTCGTTCGATCGCGCTCCTGGAGGAAGGGGTGCGGCTGCACCCGCACGCCGCACCGCTGTATAACAATCTCGCGGCAGCGCTCGATCGTCGCGGCCAGCACGAGGCCGCGCTCCGCGTGGCCGAACAGGGACTGCTGCAGGATCCCAGTCTGCCGCAGCTGCACAAGAATGTCGGCGACGGGCGCTATCGCTCGGGACGCTATGATGAAGCACTGGAAGCGTACCGGCGCGCGGTGCGTAACGACGAGGGACTCGGCAGCGACGTGTATCTGAAGTTGGGGAACATCCACTTTCGACGCCAGGAGCATGGCGAGGCGATCCGCTGCTGGGAGCGCGCGCTGGAGATCGATCCTGACAACGCGATCGTGCGGAGCAACCTGGAGGCGGTCCGCCGCACGGCCTCGTGACCGGCGAGGGTGAACTCGATGTGGCCGGCTTCGAGCTGCTGGCGCTGAAGATCGCGGCGGACAGTGGCTTTCGCTGCGATGCATACAAGCCTCGCTGCCTGCAGCGGCGCATCGCCGTGCGCATGCGCGCCCGCGCCGTGCACACCTACGCCGACTACGCGCGCGTGCTCGACAGCGACCCGCACGAGTACGAGCGCCTGCTCGACGCGCTGACGATCAACGTCACGAAGTTCTTCCGCAACTGGGAAACCTACGAGGCGATCGGCCGACTGGTCGTGCCGGCCCTGTTCGCGCTGCCGGACTCGCAGGTGCGGATCTGGAGCGCCGGATGCGCGTCAGGCGAGGAACCGTACTCGGTCGCGACGCTGCTGCTGGAGCACGCCCGGGTGACGGGTGCGCCTGACGCGACCGCGCGGATGACCGTGCTCGGGACGGACATCGACGTGGCATCGCTCCGCACTGGCGGCATCGGGCGCTACCCCGACGCCGCCTTCGCCGACACGCCGGCCGAGCTTCGCGAGCGGTGGTTCGGCCCACCGCCCGGCGGCGAGGTGTCGGCGGCCGCCCGGGCGATGGTGCGGTTCGAGCGGCGCGACCTGCTGGCCGCGTCCGCGCCCGACGGGCCGCATCACCTCGTGCTCTGCCGAAACGTTCTGATCTACTTCGACCGCCGGGCGCAGGATCGGCTGATCCGCGGCTTTCACGACGCGCTCGCCCCGGGTGGGCTGCTGGTGCTCGGCAAGGTCGAGTCGTTGATCGGCGATCTGCGGGAGCTGTTCGTGACGGTCGATTCGCGCCAGCGGATCTACCGGCGGCGTGCCTGACGCGACGATGCCCATGGAACTCTATGTCGGCGTGGCCGACCTGATCACCGCCGACGCCGACGCGACCCTCGTCACGCTCGGACTCGGATCGTGCGTGGCAATCGTGCTGCACGACGCGTCGGCTCGCGTCGGCGGTCTCGCGCACATCCTGCTGCCCGGGCCGGAGTATGCGCGCGACCGCGACAACGCAGCCAAGTTTCCGTGCACCGCGCTCCCGGTGCTGCTCGGCGAGATGCGGGCACTGGGCGCCACGCGGCCTCGCGCGCGACTGGTCGGCGGCGCGTCGATGTTCGGGGCGATGCTCGAGGGGGGGATCAACATCGGCGAGCGCAACGCGGTGGCCACGCGCGCGGCGCTCTCGCGCCACGCGATCCCGCTCGATGGCGAGGACGTTGGCGGCGGCCACGGCCGCAGCGTCTATTTCACCGTGGCTGACGGCCGCGTCCTCGTCAGGTCGCTGAAGATGGGCGACCGTGACGTCTGAGGTGCCCGCCGCGAGGCAGCGGCGGGTGCTCGTGGTCGACGACTCGGCGTTCATGCGTCGGCTCGTCTCGGAAGTGATCGCGTCGGATCCCGCGTTCACGGTGTGCGGCACGGCGCGTGACGGCCTGGACGCACTGCGGCAGGTGCATCGTCTCGACCCGGATCTGGTGACGCTCGACGTAACCATGCCCGAGCTCGATGGCATTGCCGTGCTCGGCTACATCATGAGCGAGACGCCTCGGCCGGTGATCATCCTGAGTGCCGCGGATGCCGCGGGCGGCGATCTCGCGCTCCGGGCGCTGGAGCTGGGCGCGGTGGAGTTCGTGCGCAAGCCGTCTGGGGCCATCAGCCTCGACCTCACCGCCGTGCGCGAGCAGCTGCTACACGCGCTGCACACCGCCGGTTCGGCGAATCCCACGGCGGTGCATGCCCTCGCCCGTCCGGCCGTGGCGCCTGGCGGCAGGCGCGTCTCGCACGACGCCCCGCACCGCCTGGTCGCGATCGCCGCGTCGACAGGCGGGCCGCGCGCGCTGGCCGAACTCCTCCCCGCGCTGCCGGTGGGCCGCGGCACGGCGGTGGTCATCGTGCAGCACATGCCGGTGGGGTTCTCCGGAAGTCTCGCCGACCGGCTGGACCGGATGTCGGCGATGCGCGTGGTGGAAGCGGAGCATGACATGCCCCTCCGGGCCGACCACGCGTATGTCGCGCCGGGGGGGATGCATCTCGTCGTCGAGCAGGGGGGGAGCGCGGTGGACCGCGTGCTGCGCCTGACGAGCGAGCCGCCGCGGTGGGGTGTGCGCCCGGCTGCCGACCTGCTGTTCGCCTCGGTTGCAGCGACCTTCGGGCCGGCCGCCGTCGGCGTGGTGCTGACGGGGATGGGGCGCGATGCCGCCGAGGGGCTGCGTCTCATTCGTGAGGCAGGAGGGCGCGCGGTGGTGCAGGACGACGCCAGCGCGGTGGTTCCGGGGATGCCCCGCGCCGCGCGCGCCCTCGCGGGCGCCGACGCCGTGCTGCCGCTGACCGAGATCGCCGGCGCGATCACGCGCTACCTCGACGTTGGGGCACTGGTGAGCGCGCCCGCGTGACCATCCGGCCCCGCTGGCTGTCTGCCTTCACACGCCGGTCCGATCTCCCGTATCCCCCGCTCCGCGATGCTCACCGCGATGCCGTCCGCGACGCGCGCGCCTGATCCATCATCCCCCGAGGCCGACGACGCGACCTCCGCGTTGCCGCCCTGGCTCGTCGTGTGGGTGGCGGCGGAACGGTTCGCGCTTCCGCTGGCGATGGTGCGGGAGATGGTCGAGTCGCCGCTGGTGGTTGCCGAGCCGGCGCTCCCCGCATCGGCGGTGGGCGTGATGACCGGACGCGACGGCCGAATCGTGCTCTGGAGTGGGACGCAGGCGCTCGGGCAGCGAGCCGCCGACCCGGCCGGGCTCGCGCTGGTGCTCGACGGCCCCGCCGGACCGATCGGGCTCGTGGTGGACCGTGTGGCCGAGGTGATGACGATTCCTGATTCCGCGATCCGACCGCTGCCGACCCTCGACGATCCCGCCCGCATCGTGCTTGGCGTGGCGCGCGACGGGGTCGGGCTCATCACGATGCTCGACGGGGCCCGCCTGACGCGGACGCTTCCCGGACTCACGGAGGTCGGATGACCGCGCCCACGGCCGCAGGACCGGCGTTCGCGCCACGGAGCAGTACCACAGCCCGCAGCTCGCACGCCGCCGATCGCGTCCCGGTCGTGACGTTCGCCCTCGGTCAGGATCTGTTCGCGATGGACGTACGGGAGATCGACCGTGTCGTTCGGCTGCGGGAGCTGGCGCCGGTGCCCAACATGCCGACGTGGATGCTCGGCGTGCTCGAGTATCGTGGATGCGTCGCGCCGGTGATCGATCTGCGCACGCGGTTCGAGCTTGCACCCGCGCCGCCGTCGTCGGACCGCCGCACGCTGATCTGCGTCGTCGACGGCGCCTATACCGGAGCGGTGGTGGATGCCGTGCTCGATGTTCGTGCGATCGACCTCGACGCGATCGATGCGCCCCCCCCACTCGTCCGCGGGCTGGCGCGCGAGTACGTGCGCGGCGTCTTCCGCCGCGACGATCGCCTGACGATTCTCCTCGACGCCACCCGGCTCCTTTCCGCGACCGAACGCCTGGCGCTGCTCGCCGCCTCTCCCGATGCCTGACGTGGACCTGCCGACGTATCACGCCGAACTCGCCCGATTGGCCACCACACTCGGCAGGCCCGACACGCCCTTGCGGCGCGACGAGATCAAGAGCGAGATCATCGCGCTCTACAAGCAGGTCGATCGGGACCTCGCCGCCCTGGCCGGGGTGAAGGACGAGATTCTCGCGCTCATCGGGCGGTGGAAGACCGTGCCGGAGCCGGGTTCCCATCCAGTGCCGGAGTCGCCGATGGTCCAACTGCTGGCCGACTCCGCCCAGTCGGCGCCGGGCGAACGGCGCACCGGATCGGTGATGACCGTCCCGCCGCCTGCCTCGGAGCGTCAGGGCAGCGGCGAGTTGTCGCCGGTCAGGGTCATGATGGTCGTGGATCCACCGCCCGCTGCCCGGGTCGCGTCTGGCGCACCCACGCCCGCCCATCCGGCGCGGGCCGTGACCGTTCGCGCCGACCATCTCGGCGCGTCGACCTTCATCGAGAAGGGATGGAACCAGATTGCGGCAGGGGACCACGTGGCCGCCGAGGCGTCGCTACGTCGCGCGCTCGCCCTCGCGCCTGACGAGCCGGCGACCGAGACGCTACTCGGCTGGGCGCTGATGGCGCAGGAACGGCACGACGAGGCGCTGCACCTCTTCCAGCGCGTGCTGCAGAGCGATCCCGAGAATGCGCTCGCCCGCGTGAACATCGGCTACATCTGTTTGAAGAAGGGGATTTGGGGGGAGTCGATCGAGCATCTCACCACCGCGATCCGGCTGGACAACGACCGAAAGGCGACCCTGTACGCTCACTTCTATCTCGGGCTCGTATACTTCGATCGCGAGATGTACGACGACGCGCAGGGGTTCTTCCGACAGTCGCTCGCCCTCGGGCCGAACCTCATCGAGGCGTACTACGAGCTCGGACGGGCGCACTGGTTCGCGGAGGACGCCGACCAGGCGCGGGCCGCGTGGCAGAGCGGCTTTGCGGCGAACAAGTTCAACGCATGGGGCAAGCGCTGCGGAGAGATGCTGGAGCACGTCCGGAACGGCGGGTCGCCACCGAGGTCCCTCTAGGCAGGACGGGGGGTGGGCCCGGCTGGCCGCGTTCAGCGCCGGCCGTGCGTCGGGTCGCCGCGGTTGCGCTGTATCTCCTGGCCGCGTTCGTGGGCCCCGAACCGTTGCCGGCGCAGGGCGCGCGGACGCTCCCTCCCGTTGAGGAGCGATCCGGCCCGATGCGCGGCCAGCCGGCCGCGCGTGCCCCACGCGGTGACATCACCCCGCCGGGCGCGAGTCGGATCGAGGACGGGCGGTTCGTCGTCTACGCCTTTCCCGAGGACGTCGCGTTTGCCCAGTCACTGATCGCCCGCTCGATCGCCGCCGACAGCTTCCCCGGGCTCCCGCGTCCCGAGCAGCGGGTCTTCATCTCGATCGCCCCTGACGCCGCGCGCTTTCGGGAGTGGATCGGCCCGCGGGTGCCGGGGTGGGGCGCGGCGGTGGCCTTCCCGCATACGCGGCGGATCGTCATGCAGGGCGGGCGAGCGGGGGCGTCGGCGGGCAACCCGATGGTCACTCTACGCCACGAACTCGCGCACCTCGCGCTCCGCGAGCGGCTGACGTTCACCCCGCCGCGCTGGTTCGACGAGGGATACGCGAGCTATGCCGCGGGTGAGTGGCGGCGCGGGGACGTGCTCGCCGCCAACGTCGCGCTCGTGGCGTACCGGCTGCCAACCCTCGACTCGCTCGACCGGTGGTTCTTCGGCGGCGCGGCCCGGGCGCAGGCTGCCTATGCCCTGTCGCACGCCGCCGTGACGGAGCTCGCGGGGATGGACGAGGAGCGAGGACTGACGCTCTTTCTCCAGTACTGGGACGAGTCGGAGTCGTTCGAGCAGGCGATCCGGCAGGCGTACGGCGTGACGTCGGCGCGCTACGAGACGCTCTGGCAGCGCCGGGTGAAGCTGCGCTACGGGCTCCTCGGCATCCTCACCGATGCGGCATTCGCGGGGGTGATTCTGGTGCTGCTGATCGGCCCTGTCTGGTGGACGCGGCGCCGTCGCGACCGCCGGCGGCTGGCCACGATGAAGCTTGCCGAGGCGGCGGCGGAACGCCGGGCACGCGAGCAGGCGATCGCGCTACTGATCGCGGCGCAGCTCCCGCCGTCTGTTCCCGGCGACGCGCCGCGCGACCCGGAGGAGCCTCCCACGCTGTTCCCGACCACGCCGGATGGTGGCGGACCGCCCGCCGCAGGTGTTCCCGATCACGACGGCGGCTCCAGCGGGGATGACGACCGCGATGACCACCGCGATCATGACGCCGATCGCGCCCTCGCGGGCGACGACGACCGCCGACCCGTGTAGCGTGCGCGGCGTGGGGCGCCGAGGGCGGGTGTCGCGCGGTCCGTTCGGTGGCGCGCGCACGGATCGCCCGGCCGGCTCCGGCCGATGCTTGACACCTCCCGACGCGACCGTCTACACTGGACACCATGGTCGAGTCTGAAATGTCGTTGCGCCCACGTACATGGCTCTGGTGGGGCGCCGCAGTCGCGGCGCTGCTGATCGGGTATGCGGACCTGATGCGCGGGGGAATCACCATCGCGCCCATCCTGCTGACGCTGGGTTATTGTGTGCTCGTGCCGATAGCGATTCTTCGTCGCTGAGCGATCGTGCGGTCGTCGTCCCGGAACATCTGAATCGCGTCACGGTAGCATCATGCTGATCGGACGCGGGCGTCGGCGTTGCGTGTGTGCGGGGCAGCGTGGTCCTCCACTTGCGAAGCACTCAGGTGAGTGAGAGGTTCAGCCCTTCGTCGCATCGGCTCGTCGATCCGCGGCGGCGTGGTGTACGAGGGGGCGAATAGCTCAGTTGGTTAGAGCGCCTGCCTTACACGCAGGATGTCGGGGGTTCGAGTCCCTCTTCGCCCATCCAATCGTGCGGACCCACGAGGTTCGGGGTGGGTAGGAATGTTCAACGTCTTGGGAGGTTGGGGATTGATGGCACGGCATCGCCAGGCAGTGACGCTCGCAACGCTCAGCGCGGCCATGGTACTCGGTGGCTCGTCTGTCGCGTCCGGCCAGCAGATTCAGGGATCGCTGCAGCGCGGCGTCCCGGGACGTGACACGCCGCGCCTCATGGTGTCGGTCTGCCGCAGCCCCGACAAGCAGGTGGCCGTCGCGGCCACCGACGCGATTCGCGATCGCATGCAGCGTGACGTGAATGCGCGCACGCTCTATGTGAACACGAAGAACGAGGTCAACAACACGCTCGAACAGTCGGGCTACCCGACCGACGAGGCCCTGACGACCAACGACGCACTGCAGCTCGCGCGTCTGTTGCGCGCCGACCATTTCGTCGAGTGCACCGTCACGCCGGGCGAGAGCGGTGGCGTCAACGTGACGTCGCGCCTCATCCTGACCCGTGAAGCCCGCCTCGTGCAGCCGCTCGGCACCTTCCAGGTCTCGAACGTCGGCGATGCGGCCCAGCAGATCAGCCGCGAAGTGCAGAACGCACGCAAGCAGCTCGAAGCCGAGCAGCGCTGCGTGAACCTGTACCGCGACAGCAGTTTCGCCGAAGCCGCGGCTGCCGCCCGGCGTGGCGCGGCGGAGTATCCGCGCGCGACCATCTCGCGAGTCTGCGAGGCGCGTGCGATGAGCCAGATGGACGCGCCGCCCGACAGCATCCTGCGCGCAGCGCAGGAGATCCTCGAGATCCACCCGAACAACTATTCCGCGCTGGCACTCGCCTACGAGGCCTACAAGGAGAAGGGCGACCAGACCCAGGCTCTTAGCGCCCTGACGTCACTGCTCGCCGCGGATCCGAGCAACGTTGCCCTGCAGAATCAGGTCGTCGCCGAGCTCGCGCAGAACCGTCAGTTCGAGATCGCCGTGCCGATCATCGATCGCGCGCTGGTCGAGAATCCGGTCGATCCGCAGCTCCTCAGCACCGCCTTCCGTGTCTATCTCGCGTCGGAGAACTTCGCGCGGGCGGCTGAAGTCGGCGAGCAGTTGATCCCGCTCGACACCACCGTCACCGATTCGGCCTTCTACATCGGCCTGGCCAGTGCCTACGCGGCGGACAGCCAGCCGCAGAAGGCGGCCGAAGCGGCGGCGCGCGGCACGATGCGCTTCCCGCGGAGCGCGACGATGCAGACGGTGGCGGCGCAGTACTATCGTTCCGCCGGTCAGTTGGATCAGGCGAGCCAGGCGCTCAGCCGCGCTCGTGCGCTCGACCCGAACGTGTCGGGCCTCGGCCTGCTCTCGGCGCAGATCTACGTCGATCGCGGTCAGATCGACTCGGCGGCTGCGGCGCTGCGCACCGTCCCTGAGGGTGATCGCGAGACGGCGGCGCAGGTTGCCTATGCGCTGGGTCTGCAGCGGGTGCAGGCTGGTCAGCGTGACTCTGAAGCAGCGGAGCCGTGGGTGGAGGCCGAGCAGCTCCTCGAGCTCTCGTTGACCCTCCGCCCGGATAATGACGAGGCCAAGCTCTATCGCGGTATCTCCGCGTTCCAGGTCGTCGCCAAGCGCTACCCGGCGGTTGCCCAGGCTCGCAACTGCGAACAAGCGCGCGGACTGCAGACATACCTGCGGACCGCTCGCGAGTTCATCCCGGCCGGCGGTCGCGCGAACCCCGAGCTCGCCGGTACGCTGATGCAGCAGCTCGGCCAGGTCGAGGGCCCGGTGGGACAGTTGGTTACGGCCTCCTGCCGCTGACCGACCCGCGCCGGGTGACACGCTCGGCGCAGTGATCGAGAAACGGCCCGCCGGAGCAAACGCTCCGGCGGGCCGTTTCTCGTCGTCACTCCTGGCGCGCGGGCGCCGAGCGCTATCGCTCGCGGCCGCGGGCGACGCGCGGAACGCCCTCCACGGGCACGGGTGCGGGGTTCTCGATGGGTTGCTCGGACAGCGGAACCTCGCCCGGATCGTCCACTCGCTCCTCGGCGGCCGCGTCTGTCACCGACGGGGCGGCACCGCTGTCGATGGTCACGTTGGCCCCGTTGCCCGCGTCGGTCACCGACGCGGCCGCGAGTTCGGACTGATCGCCCTCTTCGGGAAGGTGCGCCACGTGAATCAGCAGGTCACCCGACCGGGCACGGTAGCCGAGGTGACTGGCGTCGCACGGTTCTCCATCCAGGTTGACGCGCAGCGACTCCTCGCCCTCGATCCGCACCCAGGGCACCTGGAGGTAGATGACCCCCTCTTCCTCGAGATGCTCGCCCGTCCGGCAGCGCAGCGTCACCCGCGCGAATTCCGCGCGCGGCATCGAGGGGACGATGCAGAGGTCGAGGAGCCCGTCTCGAGTCAGCGCTCGCGGGGTCAACCGGATCCCGCCACCGGTCGCACGCGTGTTGCCCACGGCGAACAGGAGGAACTCCACGTCCGCGTCCAGTCCCGGTGCGACGATCCGCGCCCGCCGCGGCTCGAGTGCCGCGAACTTGCGGAGTCCCGTGATCGCGTACGCCAGCTTGCCGAGCGCTTCCTTGGCTTCGCTCGACGTCTCGGCGGTTGTTTCAGCGCCGATCCCGCCGGTGGAGACGTTCAGGAAACGCCGTCCATTCATCTCGCCGGTGTCCATGCGCCGCGCCTTCTGCGAGAGAATGAGATCCATCGCCGCGAGGGCGTCGTTGGGAATGCCGGCCTGAACCGCGAAATCATTCGCGGTTCCAAGCGGGAGAATGCCGAGCGCGGTATGATGACCGGGTGCGGCCATTCCGTTCAGCACTTCATTGACGGTGCCGTCGCCTCCGGCGGCGATGACGGTATCGGCGGCGGCCGCGATCGCCTCGCGGGTGTATCGTTCGGCATCGCCCGCCTCCCACGTCACTCGCGGCTCGATGCGATGCCCGGCCTCGCGCGCGCGCTCGACGGCCTCGCGCAGTTCGGGTTGGCCGGCGCGCTCACCGTGGACGATGAGCCAGAGCGATCGGGAGTCCTTTGCATGGTGGGTCATGGTGAAACGAATATGCGAGATAGCGGCCAGACCGGCGAGAGCGACATTCCACGACGCGACGTTGGCTGTGACGCGGTGCACGCGCTTGACCATCATCGTCCACCGGTCTTAGTATGAGCGGCCCGACACCAGCCGGCGGCTGGGACTCCAGCTACCATGCGCCCGTCCTGATCGACGAGATCCTCGGCTATCTCGGCGGCCGCTCGCCCGTGCTCGACGGCACGCTGGGCGGCGGTGGACATACGGCTGCGTTGCTTGCGAGCGGCTCGACCGTCGTGGCTGTGGATCGCGACCCGCAGGCGATCGAGGCGGCGAGCGCGCGCCTCGCCGACGCGGTGGCCGCCGGCCAGTTGCTTCCCGTGTTGGGGAATTACGCCGACGTCGATTCGATCCCCGCGCCCGCCTCGTTCCGCTTCGATGGTATCCTCCTCGACCTTGGCATCTCCTCGCATCAGATCGACCACCTCGATCGCGGCTTCTCCTTTCGCGCCGGCGCGCCGCTCGACATGCGGATGGGCACGGGCGCGGAGCGGTCGGCCGGAGAGCTCCTCGCCACGCTCTCGGAGGACGACCTGGCGCAGTTGTTCCGCGAGTACGGGGACGAGCCCCGTGCCCTGCGCCTCGCGCGCGAAATCGTTCGGCGCCGCGACAACGGCTCGTTCGACACGAGCGACGATCTCGTCGGCGCGATCCGGGGTGCCTTCGGGCCGCGCACGGGACCCGGCGACTTCGCGCGCCTCTTTCAGGCGCTCCGCATCGCCGTCAACGACGAGCTGGCGCTGCTCGCCCGCGCGCTCCCCGCGCTGCGCGATCGATTGCTACCGGGCGGGGTGCTCGCCGTCATCGCCTACCACTCGGGCGAGGACCGTCTCGTGAAGCACGCCTTCCGGGAGTGGGATACGCCCTGTATCTGTCCCCCGCGGCAGCCGCGCTGCATTTGCGGGCAGGAGCCACTGGGCGCAACGGTGACGCGCCGCGCGACGGTGCCGGGCGACGCCGAGATCGCGCGAAACACGCGCGCGCGCAGCGCGCGGCTCCGCGTGTGGCGGCGCGGCTCATGACGAAGCGCCGCTCCCGTACTCGCGCGCGCCGGCGCGGCCGCTCGACGGTCGCGCTCGTGTTGATCGCCTTCGTCGTCGTCGCCTCGATCGTCGTGTGGCGGCGAAGTGCCGGTGTCGCCGAAGCGCGTACGCTCGAAGCGCTGCGACGGGAGCAGGCGCAGCTGGAAGCTCGCAAGGCACAGATCGAGCGCGACATCCGCGAACTGGGCTCGCGCGCCGTGCTCGCGCCGATTGCCGAACGCGCACTCGGCATGCATGTGGCCCGCGACGAGGAGCAGGTATTCCTGGTGCGCGAGCGCCCCGTGGCCGCCAGCCCGATCCCGGAGCCTGACGAGTGACGATCGTGACACAGGACGGCCGGTTGATCGCCGTCGAGCGAGGCGCGCGTGCGCACGATTAGCCGCGCGGGCATCGTCCACGCGGGGCTGGTGGTGTTCGCACTGGCTCTCATCGGCAAGGCGGGGCAGATCCAGATCATCCAGGCTGATGCGTGGGCCGCGCGCGCCGAACGACAGCACCTTGCCGTGCGCACCGTGCCGGCGCCGCGCGGCCTGATTCTCGACGCCACCGGCGTGCCGCTGGCCGAGAGCCGCGAGTTCGTGCGGTTGTCGATCGCGCCGCGCGAGGTGCGCGACCGCACGGCGCTCGCGCGTCGGCTGCGCGCGCTCGACGTCTCCCCCGCGCTCGTGCGGCGGTCAACCGACTCGACGCGGAAATGGGTCGAGCTGCCAGGCCGATACCTCCCGGCGGACGTGGCACCGGTGCTCGGTACCGCGGGCGTCTATGTCGACCCGTCGCCGGAGCGCGTCTACGCCTCGGCCGATGGCATGCGCGGGATCGTTGGCCGTGCCGACGGGGCGCGCGGCATTGACGGAATCGAACTGGCGCTGGACAGTCTGCTACAGGGTGTGGCCGGCGAGGCGCCGCAGGTGCGGGACGCCGGCCGCCGCAGCTTCGATTCGCCAAACTTCGCGGGCATCCCGCCGCGGCCCGGACATACGGTCGCGCTGACGATCCATCACAGCGTGCAGGACATCGCCGAGCAGGCGCTGGAGGATGCGGTACGCGAAATGGGAGCCCGCGGCGGCGACATCGTGGTACTCGATCCGCACACGGGCGAACTGCTCGCCCTGGCCAGTCGCGCCGGGCAGCAGCGCAGCCGGCTTGGCGCGCTCCTCGACAGCTACGAGCCGGGCTCGACGCTCAAGCCGTTCCTGGCGGCCCGGCTGATCGATCTCGGCCGCGCGCGGGCCGACGAGTGGACCGATACGCACAACGGCACCCTGATGGTTCCCGGGCGGCGCACGCCGATCACCGATGTGCATCGGGCCGAGCGCCTCACGCTGGCCGACATCATCCGCTACTCCAGCAACGTCGGCATCGTCAAGTTCGCCGACCGACTGAGTGCCGAGGAGCAGTACCTGACGATGCGCGACTTCGGCTTCGGCATGGCGACGGGACTACCGTATCCCTCGGAGTCGTCGGGGCTGCTGGAGCATCCGCGGCGATGGTCGAAGACATCGGCGTCGTCGCTGGCGATGGGGTACGGACTGTCGGTGACGCCGATCCAGCTCGCGCTGGCCTACGGCGCCATCGCCAACGGTGGTGAACTGCTCGAGCCGTCGCTGGTGCGCGAGATCCGCACGCCCGAGGGAGACCCGGTGTGGAAGCACGAGCGGCGCGTCGTCAGGCGGGTGATGACGCCCGAGACCGCGCGCACGATGCGCACGATCCTGGAGAGCGTCGTCGATAGCGGGACAGCGACGGCGGCACAGCTTGCCACCTTCCAGGTTGGGGGGAAGAGTGCCACCGCGCGCAACTCGGCCGGCGGGCGCGGCTACGTCGACGGATCGTACAATGCGTCGTTCGTCGGCCTCTTTCCCGCCGACGATCCGCAATTCGTCGTGCTCGTCAAGATCAGCGAGCCCACGGGTGCGTACTATGGCGGGCTTACGGCAGCGCCGGTCTCGCGCGCCGTGCTGCAGGCCGCTCTGGCGGCCCGCGACGGCGCCCTCGACCGGCGCCTGCTGGCGCAGCGTCCCGCCCGCACCGCTCCTGGCAAGGCCGTGCCGCGCCCACCCGCCGCCCCCGGTGCCCCTCGCCCGGCCGCAGTGCCCAACGCGCTCAGCGACGACGACTCGACATCGTTCGTGGTGGTCCTCGCGGCACCCGAGGAGGAAGCGCCGCGCGATCTCCGCCCGCGGCCGGTGCCCGATGTCCGCGGCCAGCCCCTCCGCACCGCGGCGTTCCGCCTGCACGCCGCGGGAGTCCGGGTGCGGGTGAACAACGCGCCGTTAGGCGAGACGAGCCCCGCCGCGGGCACC
>JBBQHX010000010.1:0-31359 GCA_038324385.1 Gemmatimonadales bacterium
GGTCGTGCTCAGGTACATGTCGAACACCCAGCAGGGGGCGGTGGCAACCCCCGGCACGGTGCAGCGGGCATTGCCCGGAAGAGCGAAGTCCCCGCCCGGTGCCGCAAGATCTACGGCCCGCTTGCCCGAGTTGGTGTACGAGGCCTGTCGGGCGAAATCTGTGGCGCCGAGTGCCCAGCCCATCGGAGCGGTGGCGGCGACTGAGATCGCATGCCCGTTCATCGCGGGGATGCTCGTCAGGTCCTTGCGATCGTCGAAGTTGATGGCGTCGTTGCCCGCCGCCGCGATGACCGTTGTGCCGTGCTGATGGGCGTAGGCGATCGCGCGCTCGAGCGACTTGTTCAACTCGCGAATAGCCGCTTTCAGGTCCCTGCCGACGTTGCCGCGGTGGGCCGGAATGACGGCACCAAGGCTCATATTGATCACGTGCGCGCCCGCACCCCCATCGGAGAGGGGCCGTGCTGCATACATGATGGCGTCTGGCAACCAGGAGAAGGACCCACTGCCATCTTCGAGCACCTTGACGCCGATAATCGTCGCACCCGGGGCGATTCCGGCCGTGCCAACCCCATTGATCGCCGCCGCAACGATGCCGGCCACATGAGTTCCATGCGAGCTGACGTCCTGGTGGAACAGTCGTCCGGGCACAAATGAGCGGGAGGCCGCTACATCCATGTTCTGGCGCAGGTCGGGATGCGAGGCCAGCACGCCACCGTCAAGAATTGCAACGCGCGCCCCGGTGCCGGTGATGCCAACAGCCCACGCCTGATCTGCGTTCACCGCACCAAGAGCCCATTGCGCTGCGGCCAGCGGCTCGCCCGCCGCGAGTCCTGGGCCGCCAGCGGTTGCTACGACGTCGCCCGCGAGTTGAACTTCGCGCATTGGGCGCTGCCAGTCGATTACCACATCGGGGGTTACGGATTCAATCCCGGCCAGCGCCGCAATTTGACCAGCGAAGTCCGCGTCCGTCGCTTCAACGACTGCCACCCCGATCTCGGAGTGCGCACTGATCAACGTGCCACCCGCGGCCGCCACTGCCGCGTCCAGGTCGGGCGGAAGGCTCAGAGACCTGCTCAAGACTACGTAGCGCTGAGAGGTCCGACTATTCGCAAACGAAGCGATGCCGACACCCGGCGAAACAGGCGCGACCACATCGCCGGCGCAGGCGACGAGGCCGGCGAATCCGAAGGCGGCGAGGGGCAGCGTGGAGCGAGACAAACGCATGTGGTACTCCCGATGAGGGGGAGACGGTAGCCAGTCCCCAGTGGGTCGGAGCGCGCGCCGGAACGCGAGACACGGAACGGGCGGGCAATCGCGACTGGGGACGTTGGCAGGGGGCCAGGCGTCACGTCAGGCGATGGCCGCGAACGGTCCGCGGGTCGGGTGCGGCTGTAGGGACGAGATGCAGCGCCGCTTGCGGGGCAAGACGGGGATGCAACACTGAGTATTATCTCCGGTTCGTTACCGCGCAAGTTCGGATTGTGCGGCCCGACACACGATCCCCCAGTCGTTAGGGTCGGCCGGCCGCCGGGGGTCCGACCCGCGTGACGGCCGTACGCCGCTTGACGATCTGGCTACTTGTCCGCTAATGGGGTCCACCAGTTAGACCGCCGCTCCCTAAAGTCGAGCTCGCTCAACCCAGGGCGCCGAACGCATGCTCCCGGCGTGCGGAAACACGGGAGAAACACGGGCAGCCGCGCACCCCGACGGATCCATGTCTGGCTGTGCGCACACCGCCCTCCACAAACACGGGGTAGTGGGCGATCTTTCACGCCCATGTATACGACCTGTCTGTTCTGCGATCGCGCCTTCGGCACCAACGACACGTTGCGCACGCTTCCGGTGGGGCGACGCATCGCGGTCGATGCCGCGAAGGGACGCCTCTGGGTGGTGTGCCGCGGGTGTGGACGGTGGAATCTCGTCCCCCTCGACGAACGCTGGGAAGCGATCGAGGAAGCGGAACGCGCCTATCGCGACACGCGGCTGCGTACCGCCACCGATAACATCGGCCTGGCGCGGCTGGCCGAGGGGCTGGAGCTGGTGCGGATCGGGGCACCGCTGAGGCCCGAGTTCGCCGCGTGGCGCTATGGCGATCAGTTCGGCCAGCGCCGTCGTCGGGCCATCCTCTACGGCGTGGGTGGAGCGGTCGCCGTGGGTGCGGTCGGGATCGGCGGGCTCGCCGCCGGAGTGATCACGGCGGGCGCGATCAACGTGATCACCATCCCGATCAACCTGTATCAGGCCTGGAACCTGCGGCAAAAGGTCGTGCGCCTAACGCTGCAGGACGGCGACCAGATCCACGTTCGCACGCAGGACTTCCGCTCGATCCGATTCGTGGGGAATCCCGATGCGCTCACCGTCGAGGCGCCCGTTCGCACCGCGCACCCGACATTCGGCGGGATCAGCTCGACCACGCGGACAGAGCGACTCACTGGCGTTGACGCGCACGGCCTCGTCGGCTTGCTGGTGCCTAAGGTCAACCACAATGGCGCCTCACGAGCCCGCATCGACGACGCGGTGCGCCTGCTCGAGGACGTCGGTGGGCCCACCGCGTTCCTGCGCGAACTCCACATCAATCCCCGTCGCTGGCGCGCCGGCCAACTGCTGGGCGATGACGGCGCGCTCTGGCACATGCCGAAGCCCGTTCAGCTCGCGCTCGAGATGGCGTTGCATGAAGACGCCGAACGGGCCGCGCTCGAGGGCGAACTGTCGATGCTCTCGGTGGCGTGGAAGGAAGCCGAACAGATCGCCGCGATCGCCGACCGCCTGACGCTGCCCGCGGGCATCGACGAGCGCCTCGACGATCTGCGGTCTCGCCCGTGATCCGTCACGATCCGCCAAGGACCGGGTTCGTCAGGTGACCGATGGACGCCCCGCGTTGCGCATCGATCGGCGCGAGCTCTCGGGTGCATTCGGAGACATCGGCACCGACCTGCCACTGCTCATCGGGATGATCCTCGCCGCGGGACTGCCGGCGGCGGGGGTGTTCGTGACGTTTGGCCTGCTGCAGTGGTTGACCGCGTGGCGGTATGGCATCCCGATGGCCGTGCAGCCGCTGAAAGCCGTCGCCGTGCTGGTGATCGCGCACCGCCCGCCCGTCGAGACGATCTGGGGTGCGGGGGTGGCGATCGGCCTGACGATGCTGGTGCTCACGGTCTCGGGCACGCTGGACCGAATCGCCCGGCTCGTCCCCAAGGCCGTGGTCCGCGGGCTGCAGCTCGGACTCGGCGTGCAGCTCGCCTGGATTGCACTGCGCGAGTACGTACCGGCGGAGGGAGCGGCAGGACTCGCGCTCGCCGCGGTCGCGGGCGCGATCGTTGTCCTGCTGCGTCACTCGCGGCGCGTGCCGCCGGCCATGCTCGTGCTGGGGGTGGGGATCGTGTGGGCGTTCGTTTTTCGCCTCGACGCCCGCGACCTCGCGGGCCACGTGGCCATCACGCTCCCCGCGCCCGGGCGCCTGACGATGGACGCGCTCGTCACCGGCGCCCTGCTGCTGGCGCTTCCGCAGCTGCCGCTCTCGCTCGGAAACTCCGTGCTCGCCACGCGTCAGGTAGCGCACGATCTTTTCCCAGAGCGCCCCGTCCGGATCCGCGAACTGGGATTCAGCTATGCGGCGATGAACCTGCTCGCGCCGATCGCGGGCGGCGTGCCCGTCTGCCACGGGTCGGGCGGCCTGGCCGGACATCATGCGTTCGGCGCGCGCACGGCCGGGTCGCTCGTCGTCTACGGCGCGTTCTACCTGCTGCTCGGCCTGGGTTTCGCTGCCGGCACCGACCAGCTACTCACGCTGATTCCACTGCCGGCGCTGGGCGTTCTGCTGGCCGCCGAGGGGTTCGTGCTCGCGCGGTTCGCCCGCGACCTCGTTCCGTCGCCACCCGCGCTGCTGCTCGCCGTCGGGGTCGCCCTGTGCGCGGTGCTCGTGCCGTATGGCTATGTCGTCGGGATGGTCGCGGGGACAGCGGTCGCGCACGCCGCACGCGGATCACGGCTCGCGTCGAGCTGAGCTGGCGACAGGCGTGGGCAGAACGAAAGGCGCGGCGAGCCTGGGAGCCCGGCCGCGCGTTCGGTCGTGACCGCCGTGATCGACCCGTTGCTTACGTCGTCGCCGGCTCGCCGCAGTGCTGGTCGAACGCCGAGACGAGATCGCGGGCGATCGCTTCGGCGTTCCGCCCCTCGATCTGGTGCCGCTCGAGCATGAACACCACGTCGCCGTCCTTCAGAAGGGCGATCTGCGGCGATGACGGCGGGTACCCCGTGAAGTAGCCACGGGCGCGATTCGTCGCCTCACGATCCTGGCCGGCGAACACCGTCGTCAGGTTGTCGGGTGTGCGAGCGTTCTGCAGCGCCGTAGCGACCGCCGGGCGGGCGTTCCGGGCGGCGCACCCGCAGATCGAGTTGACGACGACCAGCGTCGTGCCGCTCGCGTCCTTGAGCTTCGCGTCGACGTCGTCGGCCGTGCGCAGCTCCTCGACGCCGAGCTGCACGAGCTCCTGGCGCATCGGGGCGACCATGTTCTCGGGATACATCATCGGTGCTCTCCTCGTGTGGTGCGGGTCGCGCATCCGGGCGCCGGACAGGGTGCGCCAGCGCGGCCGAAGGCGGATCCCGGAATGTTCACCAACCGTTCACCAGTCGTTCTCGGGATGGCCATCCTCGCGAACCAGCGCGAGTATCGCCGCCTGCGGAACCACCAGATACTGCTCATTCTCGAACGTGATTTCCACGGCCGCCTTGCGAAAGAAGAGGGCATAGTCGCCGACCCTGGCCTGCGTCGGGATGAAGCGCCCCTCGCGCGCGCCGAACCGCCAGGGCTCGTCCGGCGCCTCGGTGAGGTCGGGCATCGGGAGCCCGGGACCGGTGGCGATGATCTTCCCGCCTTGTACGGCCTGGTTGTCCACGGCCGTGGACGGGAGGTAGAGCCCGACCTTGGTCCGCTCCTCACCCTCACCGACCTTCACCAGCACGCGGTCGCCGACGACCAGCAGGCGTTTGGAATTGGACATGTGCGAAAGATAGTCGCGGTGGGAGGGGCGCGGCTGGACTCACCCCGCGCCGACCACCACTCCCCGGCACTCGCCGAAGCCGATCGACCGCGCTCCCTCCCGTTCGCACCGACCGACCATGATCACCTCGTCCCCGTCCTGCAGGAAGCCTCGTGTCTCGCCATTCGGCAACCGGACCGGTTCGGCGCCGCGGCGCGTGAGCTCGAGCAGGCAGCCGCGCGAGTCCGGATCCGGTCCCGACACGGTACCGCTCGCAATGAGGTCGCCCGGACGGAGGTTGCAGCCGCTGCTCGCATGGTGCGTGAGCATCTGCGCGAGCGTCCAGTACATCTCGCTGAAGCTGCCACGGCTGAGTCGCTCGGGCTCGAGTCCCGCCGCACGCATCTCGGGCGTAAGGAGCAGCACGTCGAGCGTGATCGCCACGCCGCCTGAGGCGAGATCACGCGCATCCGTGAGGTAGGGGAGCGGCGCCGGGTCGCCCGGCGGCCGCGGCGTCGCGGGGATGCGGAAGGGCGCCAGCGCCTCCATCGTCACCACCCAGGGCGAGACGGTGGTCAGGAAGTTCTTGGCCAGGAACGGGCCTAACGGCTGATACTCCCACGCCTGCATGTCACGCGCCGACCAGTCGTTCACCAGGCAGAGCCCGAACAGATGGCGATCGGCCTCGCCGATCGGGATTGGCTCGCCGGGCTGGTTGCCCGTGCCGATGAACGCCCCGACTTCCATCTCGTAGTCCAGCAGTCGACTCGGCCCGACCGACGGCCGCTCCTGGTCGGCGCCCTTCGTCTGCCCGACGGGCCGCCTGACGCGGGCCCCGCTCACGACGATCGACGACGCGCGGCCGTGGTAGCCGATCGGCACCCACTTGTAGTTCGGGAGCAGCGGGTTGTCGGGGCGGAACATCCCGCCGACATTGGTCGCGTGATGCACCGAGGCATAGAAATCGGTGTAGTCGCCAATGCGCGCTGGAATCGTGAGCTCGGCGTCGGCGATGGCGATCGTCATCCCCTCGCCGCGTGCGGCCGCGTCGCGCCCCTCGGCCGTGTCGGCGCGCAGCACCCGACTGATCGCCGAGCGCAATGCGCGCCATGCATCGGGCCCCATCGCCATCAGCGAATTGAGCGCGGTATCCTCGCAGGCGGCCGCCGCGGCGTCCGCCGCATCGCCGATGATCCCCGCACCGCGTGCCGCCCCCACGTCCAGGATGCGGTCCCCGATGGCCACGCCGACGCGAAAGGGCTCATCGGCGCCGGCCCGGCGGAAGACACCGTAGGGAAGGTTCTGCACCGGGAAATCGGCGTCAGGCGCGTTCGCCGACGTCACCCAACTCGTCAGGGTGGCGTCGTGCGTCTCGTTCAACTCGGGCATGGCAGACAAGTCCGTCAGAGCAGGGCGAGCGCACGCAGGTCGTCCACGGGCTCGCGAAAGGAACAGGATCCGAAGCCCGCCACCATCGCGCGGGTATCCTCCAGACTCCGGACATCGAAGGTCCACGCGCGCCAGCGAATCGCATCCGTCGTGACGACGAACGCGGCCGCGTCGCGCTCCAGCATCACCGCCTCGGCATCCGTCATCGACCCACCCCCGCGCAGCACGGCCGCCGCGAGAAAGACGTTGAGATAGCCATGCATCTCGGCGTGCGCACTCCCGGCCTCGTACGTGAGGCGGTACGAGGCGCGCAGCGGATGGTGCAGCCCGGCGGTGGCCTTGCACGGCACCCCCGCGCGGAGACACGTGTCGAGAAATCGCAGGAGTTGCGCCGCCGGCGGAATCGACTCGGGCGTGACACCCCCCGCGCGCGCCTTGGCCCTCCCCCGGGCAGCCGCGATCGCGGCGACGAATCGCGCCGGCTCCTCGGTCAGCGGGATCTCGACGTAGACGTCCAGCGCGGCCTCCAGCTGACGGTACGGCGCCACCATCGAAGCCACCTCAGCCGGTGCGGCCACCCGTACCTCGACCGCCTCCACGACGACACCGGCGGCGACGCCAACGTCGGGGCGCCCGGCAATGAACGCCTCGAGCAGTGCCGCGTCGGCCCCCGCCTCGGGCCCGCCGAGCACGGAGAGCGGCCAGGCGTCGGGGAGCAGAAGTCCGGGGCTGTTGTCCCCAAACGCCTCGAGCTCGCCATCGAACTCCGGCAGCCGCGCGATCGGGACGACGAAGCGCCCCAGCATCCACCGGTCGGCCCCCGCATGGTACTCGGCGTAGTTCCGGACCGCGGTGGCCATGTCGAGCCCCGCCGGCGGGAAGAGTCCGGCGTAGTCGACGATTCCCGTGAGCAGGGCCCGGAGCGGGGGCGGAGCGGTTGTGATCATCGGCCGGGGTGAGAGTCCGGCGGTAAGATACACCGTGCGTGCCGGGGGGAGCGAGACGGCACGACTCCAGCCGACTCGTGTGGCACGGCCAGCCGCTCCGCCGTCACCCGCCCGTCCCCGCGTTGGTGTCACGCAATCGCGCCCGCAGCGCGTCATCGTCGAGCCGGTCGAGCGCCTGTTCGGCCTCGAACGGCGTCTCCTCGGCCACGACCACGCTGCGCGCCTCGCCCCCGTCGCGCGGCACGAAGAGCAGCACGAGCGTACCCCAGGATGCCTTCCCCACCAGCACGTCCCACCCCTGCCCGCGATCATCGACGACGGTTCGCACGGCCGCTCCGTTCAGTCACCGCAGGTTGAAGACGTAGCTGTTCAGATACTCGATCGTCGCCTGCTGCTCTTCGGTGCGATAGGCGAGCACATCGCGACTGGAGACCACGCCGCACAGTCCGGACGCGTCGACGACGGGGAGATGGCGAATGCTACGCGTGAGCATGATCCCGGCGCACTGATCGAGATCCATCTCCGGCGGACAGGTGATGACGGCCGTCGTCATGACGTCGCGCAGCAACACCATGGCGGGATCGCGCTCCTCGGCGACGATCCGCCGCAACACGTCGCGTTCGGTGAAGATCCCGACCGGGACGCCCTGATCGGCCACCATCACCGCGCCGATCCCCTGCGCGTTCATGATCCGCGCCGCCTCCAGCACGGTCGCGTCCGTGGGGAGTGCGACCACCTCGCTCCCCTTGTGCGTCAGAATGTCCTGAACCGTGGCCATGCGGGCTCCTCGCTGAGTCTTGAGTCAGATGTCGGGCGAGTGTACCACTGCGCGCACGAATGCGAAAGCGGATTTCCGGGTTGTGCGCGGGAACATCTGAACGGGCGCGGCTGGGGATGGGTGTCGTTGGCGGGCGCTGGTGTTGCTCGTCGGTCTGGCTGATTGAACCGCAGAGGACGCAGAGAAACGCCGCAGAGGGTAGCTCGCGCGACGAGGGGCTGGCGCGACGGTGCGAGTAGCTGCGCGCGACGGCAGCGCGGTTAGGCACCAGTACGACCCCAGCACAAACCCCCCGGACTATCCCACTAACACCGAACCAGCTCAGAGATCCTCCCGAGCCATCCCGAGTTCGAGCACGAAATCCGCCCCGAACGCACGCGACGGTGTCTGGAACCCGGACTCGACACCTCCCGCGAGGACGCGCTGTGCACAGGCCACGGCCGTCTGAGCGGTGAGCGTGTATCCTTCCGCCCCCGAGAGTCGTGCGGCGACGCGGCGGCCGTCGGGTGCGGTGGCCTCGCCCCAGAAGCGGCTCGTGCCGCGACGGCGAACGCTCTCGCTGGGCCCCGCCGGACCGCGGCGCACGCGTTGGAGGAGTGAGCGCCTGACGGGGCCACTCGTCAGCAGCCACCCCACATACCGCGACCAGCGAAGCGCACGGCGTTGTGATTCCGGCATCGCCATGTAGACGACGATGTTTGGGATCGCCGTGCTGTGCCAGGCCGTGCTCACGTCCCCCCACGGGATGCTGACGACGGTGCGCGGGCCGCGACCGAAGTCCACCAGCCGTTCGCGCCAGGCCGGGGGCACGGGGACGATGCGTCCTTCCCGTCGAATCGCGCCCGGCCGGCCGAGGTTCTCGATCATCGTCGTCGCGGTCCCTCGGGAGACGCCGCCCAGTCCCTCGAACGCGAGCTCGAGCCGGTGCGCGTCAGGCAGCCGCCGCGCGAGGTGCGCGGCGAGGCAATCGGATGGGACGACATCGAACCCGGTGCCGGGAAGCAGCACGATTCCCGCCGCACGAGCTTCGGCGTCTCGTGCGGCGATGGCCTCGAAGACCGCCAGCTCACCGGTCACGTCGAGGTAGTGCACGCCCGTCGTGAGGCAGGCGTCGACCATCGGGCGGGCCGTGCGCGCGAACGGGCCCGCGCAGTGCACCACCACCCGCACGTCGCGGAGCCCCGCCTGGAGTGCGGCCGGGTCGTCGAGCGGAAAGGCGCGGAAGCGCAGCCCCAGCGTCCGCGCAAGCGCGCCCACCGCGGCCTCGTCCCGCCCCGCGAGCAGGGGCCGGATGCCCTGGGCGACGCACTGTTGGGCGATCAGGCGCCCCGTGTAGCCGTTGGCGCCGTAGATCAGCAACGGGCGGGCGTCGTCGTCAGGCACCGGTCAGTTCCGGCCGGCGGCACGCACCACGGTCGGAAGGTTGCGGTCGAGCAGTTCGATCGTGCGCAGCACCGCCGACACCGCCCGCACGTAGAACGCCGGCGTGATCGCCTCCACGTCGTCGGACGGGCGATGGTAACCGGGGTGATCCTCGACGCCGAAATAGAGGAAGGGAACGCCGCGCGCATGGAAGGCGCCGTGATCCGACTGCGTCGTCCAGTCGTCGCGCGCCGTCGGCACGGGAGTGTCGTGCCCGCGACGGAGCGTCACGCCGGCCTCGGCCGCGGCACTGTCCACATACGGCGCGAGAAAGGGATAGTGCGACGTGCCGGCGGCATAGAGCTCGTTCGTCGCGCTGCGCGAGACCATGTCCATGTTCACGTTCAGCACGATCCGATCGAGCGGCACCGGCGGCGTGGCGACAAAGGCGCGCGCCCCCTGCAGCCCCTGTTCCTCCGCGTCGAGCGCGGCGAAGATGATCGAATGCGTCGGGCGCATCAGCGCGAAGTGTTCGGCGATCGCGAGCAACCCCGCGGTGCCCGACGCGTTGTCGTCCGCGCCGTTGTAGATCTCGCCGTCGCGCACGCCCACGTGATCGTAGTGCGCCGTGACGACGATGTAGCGCGTCGCGTCGGTGGTACCCGGAATCCAGCCCACGAGATTGATGCCGGCCATGCGCGTGCTGTCGCGTCGGCTGACGATCTCGAACCGCTGCGCCAGGTCGGTGCCGAAGGGCCGCAGCCCGATCCGCACGAACTCACTGCGGATGTAGCTCCGGGCGCGTTCATGGCCGGGTGTGCCCGGCGCTCGCCCTTCCATGGAGTCGGCGGCGAGCGCGGAGATGTCGAACATCAGCCGCGCGCTGTCCACCAGCACGCCGCGATCGAGCGCGACGGCCACCGGCGGCGCGCCCGGTGAGGAACTCGTGCGGCAGGCGGCGAGCGTCGCAAGGGCGACGATCGCCCCCAGCAGACGAATGGAGGCAGGGGAACGGAGCACGCGAGCGTCGGGAGAAGGGAAACCGCGCGACGCCCGGACCGGGCCCCTCGCGGGGACCGATCGCCAGCGTCACTTCACCAGGACAACTTCGACCGCGCCTCCGTTCAGGGCAAGCTTGACCAGGCGATAGGGAGCCGAGGCGGTGACCCAGTAGGTCACCGGCTGCTCGCCCTGCGCGTCAACGCGGACCACATCGAAGGTACCCGCGGGAACCGTGATCGATTCACGACCGGCCACCGTGTATGCGACCGTCTTCATCGTTCCCTGCCCCGAGGCGAGAACGGGGAGGGAAAAGCTGCCGCTCGCCGGGAGCGGGATCGTCGCGAGCAGCGTCGCCACCGCGTTGTCGTCGATCGCGCCGGCCGGGAGCATCACGTTCACCGTGGTGTCGCGCATCCCCTGCGGCGTCGGAGTGCGGGCACTCCCCGTCGCCCTTCCCTCGGCCACCGCCACGTCGATTCGCATCTCCTGCCCGCCCGCCGTGCCCCGCTGCTCCAGCGAGCGCAGGGCGAGGCCCGGGCCCAGGCGCACCTCGGTTCGCTGATCGAGGCCGGCGGCGGGAATCGTCGAGACCTCCCGCAAGATCCAGCCGTCGCCGTCGCGCACTGTCTCGCGGACCATCGCGCCGAACGGATTGCCCTGCACCATCACCGCAAAGCTGTCGCGCCGGGCGACGAGCCGCGCCGGATCGGGGCGGAGTGTTGCGGTCGCGCCCATCAGGTCGGACGGCGCGAGGGTATCGCCCTGCGCCGAGATGATGGTCACGGGGCGGATCGCCCGTAGCGCGTCGTAGAGCTTTTCGGCGTCGCCGACGACGACGATCACCGCCTCGTCGGGGCGCGCGACGCGAGCACCAGCCGCGCGAACCTCCGCCGCCGTCACCGCCGCGAGCTTCGTCCGATAGGTGCGCAGGTAGTCGTCCGGCAGGCCGAACAGCCGCGCCGTGGTCACCGCACCGGCAACCTGCGACGCGGTCTCGATCGTGAGCGGGAAGCTGCCGACGAGCGCGTTCTTCGCCGCGGCGAGCTCGGCCGCCGACACGGGCTCCGTCCCGATGCGGCGCATCTGCGCCACCATCTCGGTCACCGCCGAATCGGTGACCGCGGTCCGCACGTCGGCCTGCGCGACGAGGAAGCCGACGTCGCGCCGCCGCGCCAGCGACGAATAGGCACCATACGTCCAGCCGCGCTGCTCGCGCAGAATCGCGAACAGCCGCCCCTCGGCGCCCTCGCCGAGAATGCGGTTGGCGACCACCGCCGGGTAGAAGCCGTCGTCGCGCGGACCGAACGTGGTATTGCCCACGATGATCGTCGACTGGACCGAGCCGGGTCGATGCACGAGGGTGATGCGTCCTGCCTGACGAGCGGGCGGCGGCGGGCGCGTCCCGGCCTCGCTCGCGCTGCCCGTCCAGCCCTGAAACGCCTGCTCGGCCAGTCGCTGTACCTCGGCCAGACCGATGTCGCCCGCGACGACGAGCAGTGCACCACCCGGGCGGAGTCGCGCGTCCTTGTAGGCAACGAGCTCCTCCCGCGTGATCCCCTGCACCGACGCCGGCGTTGCCTGACGCGCGTACGGATGCGCGCCGTACAGCGTCGTAAAGAAGGCGCGTGAGGCCAGCGCGGCCGGCTGGCCCTGGGCGAGCCGGAGCCCGGATAGCAGCTGCTGCCGCTGCAACTCGATCTCCCGCGGCGGCAGTGTCGGACGCACCACCACGTCGCCGAGCAGGGCGAAGCCGCGCCCGGCCTGCGGCGCGAGCATCGAGACGTTCACGGTGAAGAAGTCGGGGCCGGCGCTGGCCGACATCGACCCGCCGGCACCTTCGATGAGCTCGGCGATCTCCTCGGCCGACCGGGTGCCGGCGCCCTTGGTCAGCAGCGACGCCAGCAGGTTGCTGAGCCCTTCCTTCCCCACCGGCGTGTACGCTTCACCCGCCGGAAAGGCCAGCGACATCGAGACGACGGGATGGTCCCGCTGCTCCACGACGACGACGCGCACCCCGTTGCTGAGCGTCGCCTCACGAAAGGGGGGAAATTCGGCCGGCTCGATTGGTGCGGCCGGTGGTGGAGACGTCGGATAGGGCGCCGCCTGCGCACTGAGTGCCGTGGGCGCGAACGCGGCGAGCAGGACGGCCAGCAGCGAATGGCGGAGGCAATGCGAGCCACGGATCGTCGCCGCGACGCCGACGGTGGAACGGACGATGGGTGTCATGACGTGGGCCCCGTGGGCACGAGGAAAACCAGACCGTTGCTCGGAACGAGATAGCGACGCGCGACGCGCTGGATGTCGGCCGGCGTCACGTCGAGGTAGCGCTGAAGCTCGGCGTTCACCGCGTCAGGCGCACCGAAGTAGAGCGCGTTACGCTGGATCGCCTCGGCGCGCATGAACTGCGTCTGCCGCTCGGTGATCAACCGCGCCCGTGTCATGTTCTGCGCCTTGGTCAGCTCGTCCGCCGTCACGCCGCTCGTGCCCACCCGGGCGATCTCCGCCGCCACCGCGCGATCCAGCGAATCGGCGCTCACGCCGGTTCCGGCGATCGCGAGAATGGTGAACGTGCCCGGTCCGCGCCGGAGCCCCAACGCGTTCAGCAGCACCTGCGCGCTGGTCGCGGCTTTCGATTCGCGCACGAGCGACTGATTGAGCCGCGCGCTCTGTCCGCTGCCGAGGATCGACGCGAGCAGCTCGAGCGCGGGCATGTCCTCGCTCGCCGCGTCAGGCGTGCGGTAGACGTGCTGCACCGCCGGCAGCGTGGCGTTCACGTCGGTGACCGTGCGACGCGCCGGCCCGGTGTCGAACGGCTGGTTGCAGGCGGTGATCGGCGGCGGTTCCTGGCCCCGCGGAATCCCGCCGAAGTACTGCGCGACGAGTCGCTTCGCCGCGGCCGGCTCGAAATCCCCGGCGATGACGAGCGAGGCGTTGTTGGGCTTGTAGTACATGTCGAAGAAGCCCTGCACGTCGCCCAGCGTCGCCGCCGAGAGGTCGCTCATCGACCCGATGACGGAATGCGCGTACGGAAAGCAAGTGGTCGTGTCGGCAACCGCATACTGGTACTCGAACACAAGCTTGAGATACGGCGGATTGTCGACGCGGAGGCGACGCTCTTCCTGGACCGCCTTCCGCTGGATGTCGAGATTGGCTTCGGTGACCTGGAGCGAGCGCATGCGGTCGGCCTCGAGCCAGAGCGCGAGGTTGAGGCGATTGGACGGAACGGTGTTGAAGTAATTCGTTCGGTCCTCGGCGGTGCTCGCGTTGAGCGAACCTCCGGCGCGCTCGATGAGCGACATGTGTTCACCGGTCTTCACGTTCGCCGAGCCCATGAACATCATGTGCTCGAAGAGATGCGCGAATCCCGTGCGGCCCGGCCGCTCGTCGCGCGAGCCTACGTCGTACCACACGTTGACCGACACCACCTGCGACGAGTGGTCTTCGGCGAGCGTGACACGCAGCCCGTTGGGCAGCGTGTACGTCTCGAGCGGGATGGTCGCGGGTTCCTGAGCGCGAGCCGCGGTCGCTCCGACCAGCAACGCGCTCACGATCCCGAGTGCGAATGCTCGCATGCTGGATCAGCTCCTTCCGACAGAGGATGAAGGAGCGCGTCCGTCCTGCAGACGTCGGTTGCCGAACGACACCGCGGCGGCCGCAAGCATGGCACGCTCGGCGGATGCCGCGGGCGCAGGCGGCCGGGACCGGGTCCGGTGCGCGCTCCGTGTTATCTCGACGATAACGATCCGGACCCGCGGACGTTTCGCGCTGGACGCGAGGTCCCGGGAGCCAGGGACGAGTCGCGCCGGGGGTGGCGCGAGCCGCGGGGTGCGCCGCGCCGACCGGGCGCACCCCGCACCGCATCAGTGCGCGCCGGCGGGGCGCACGAGGTGGAACGTCGTCTGGCGGCCGTGCGCCCACCGGGGCACGCCGTCGGCGCCCATCATCATGTCCTCTTCCTGTGCCATGCGCACGCGCTGTCCGTTCCACTCGGGAATCGGCGAGGTCGCCTGCAACTCGATCGAGTACCACATGTTCGGGAGGACCTTTGCATCGCCGCGGCCCGGTACGCCTTCCTGCCGGTCCCACAGTCCGATCAGCGGGCCGGCTCCGTGGCCGTGCGTCCCAATCGGGTGTGTGTAGACGGTGCCGTCGATCTGCTCACTCTTCATGCGGGCGAGCGAGGCGGCGAGGATCTCGTTGCCCGTGCGCCCGGGGCGGATCTCCGCCATCACGATGTCCTGCAGCCGATTCGATCGCGTGAGCGCGGCCCGCAGCCCGGCCGGCGCCTCGGTCTCGCCCGCGCGCAGCACGTAGCCCATGTGTTGCGTGTCGGTGTTGAGGCGCATCGCCGTCAATCCGAAATCGGTCCAGAGCACGTCACCAGACTGAATCACCGGGTTGTCGCCGAGCTGCGCCTCGGTCGCGCCGCTCCGCTGCACGCTCACCGACGGCTGGAACCAGGTCGTCAGGCCGAGGTCATTGACGCGCTGCCGCAGCCACCAGACGACATCCTGCGTCGTCGTCACGCCGGGCGTGATCACCTGGTTGGAGAACGCGGTGCCGATAATCTCCCAGACCAGCGCGTTCATCCGCTCGTACGCGGCCGCCTCGCCCGGCACGCGCGTGGCGATGAAGGCGACCGGCAGCGACTCGGCCGGCGTCAGGCGCGCCGACAGTTCGGCGCCCAGCCCCTCCTTCATGCCCTCCAGTTCGGCCGCCGTGAGGCCGTCGGCAAAGGCGAAGGTGCGCGAGACGTTGATGCCGATCCGCTTCGGCGCGCGCCGTTCGAGTTCGCGGCGCAGGACGCGCCACTGCGAATCGCCCCACAACTCGGCCGGCCGCTTGCTCGCGCCCGCGTCGACCACCTGATCGGCGCGCACGGCCGTGTACACACCGCCCTGCGACGTGCCGCCGAGCGCGATACGCTCCAGTGCGCAGTCCGCGCCGGCCGGCCGGCCCGCCGCCATGCACGCATCGTGGAACAGATAGATCGTGCGGCGGCGTGCGGCAAATGTCGTCGGGCTGACGAGCGAGGTGAAGGTCGGGTCCTCGTTGTATTCGCGCATCGGGATCACCCAGGTGTCGATGCCCGATTCGCGCATCAACGCGGGCAGTGCGGTGCGCATCCGCTCGTCGAGCCACTGTTGCTGAAGCTCGGCCTGCTCGCGCAGCGTGCCGAACGGTCGCTCCGGTGCCGAACCGGCAGTGCCCTGCGCCAGCAAGGAGCGCGGACCCGCCGCGGCCAGCGCGATGAGGAGTGCCGCCGCGCCGGTGCGGGCGGCGCGTCCGGTCGGAAAGGAGGAGGCGGTGTGTCGGGTCATCGCGGCGTCAGGCAAGGGGGAAAACCGGGGACACGGACTGCGAGTGGTGGCCCGATCGGCGCCGCGTTAGGCGACGGGCCGGGGCGTGGTGTTCTCGCGCATCTCGCGGCGATGGAGCAGCGTGCGTACCGTCTGCACCACGCCGGCGAGCACCAGCGCATAGAGGCAGATTGCCGGAATGCGCGTGAGCATCGCGCTGCGCAGCAACACGGGCCAGTCGGCCCAGGTCGCCGGCATCGAGCCGAACAGCTCGATGCCGAGCGCGAGAAACAGCGCGCTCATGGCCATCTCGGCAGCGACCTCGATCGCGGCGAAGGCAGGCGCCCGCCAGGGCCAGGTGCGGATCGGATAGTTGCCGAGAAAGAGCGTCGTCATGCCGAACAGCACAATCCCGCCGAGCGCGAACGTGACGGCGAACAGCAGCCAGTTCTCGCCGTAGCTCGTCGCCAGCGCGGCCGTCCGCAGCGACCGGATCGCGACCCCCGTCACCACCGACATGGCCAGGAGCGAAAGCGTGAGCCGACGGAGCGCCGGCGGCTCCTCGAGCGCCCACTCGACCGCGCCCCGCGGGAAGACGTGTCGCATCATGCGTGCAACCTACGGCTGAACGGGCGACATCGACAGCGCGCCGAGCGAACTGGGGCGGGCGTGGTGCCGCGCGCATCCGGGTCGATCACCGCGCCACTCACCGCGAAACTCACCGCGCCACTCACCGCGGCGCGATCCGCTCGCTCAGCCACCGGAGGCTTTCGGGAACGTGCCGGCGCCAGTAGGCCCAACTGTGGGTGCCTGGCGCTTCGTGGTAGTCGATCGTCGCGCCTGCGCCACGCAGGGCATCGCGAAAGCGCCGGCTGTCGCTGACCAGCGGATCGTCGGTGCCGACATCGAGGCGGATCGGCGGGAACCGCGCCGGGTCGCGCGCCCACGCCGCGCGGGCGCGACGGACGGCATCGCGCGCGATCCAGCCGATGGAATCCCGCCCGAACACGGGCACGAGGAGCGGCCACGCCGTCGGGCCCCACGCGCGCGCCGCGTCGTCCATCGGTGGCACGCGGTCCGCGCTGGCACGGCCGCGCCAGAGCGGGGTGAGCGCCCCGGAATGACTGGCCGCCGCCGCGAATACGTCCGGATAGGTGATGGCGAGCGTCACGGCGCCGTAGCCGCCCATGCTCAACCCCGCGATCCCGCGGTGCGCGCGATCGGGGATCGTGCGCCAGGTGGAGTCGACGTGCTGCACGAGATCGCGCGCGATGTAGTCGTCGTAGCGCGGCCACGACACGCAGTACGTCTCCGCGGACTCGCGGGCCGGCGCCGTGGCACGGCAGGCGGCGACGTTCGGCAGTGTGTTCCAGGTGGTGTACCATCCATCGTCGCCGTCGGGCATGACGACGATGAACTCGGGCATCCCCGCGGCGACGAGCGAGTCCATCGCGTAGTCGAGGCGGCCGGACGTGGTCCAGTCGGCCTCGCTCCCCCACAGCCCGTGCAGATAGTACGCGACGGGGAAGCGACGCACCGAGTCGCGCGCGTATGACGGCGGCAGGTAGACGCGATACTGCTTGACGACTCCGAGCGACGGCGTCCACACCCGATGCTCACGCACCTCACCGCGCGAGGGCTGCGGCACGGTGTGCGACATCGGTTGTTGCATGGGCCGTTGTGCGGTGACGACCTCGCTCGCGCAGGCCAGTGCCATTACGCCGATCAGCACTCGCGTGCGGCAGCGTGCCCCCGTGCGCCCCGCCGACCGGTGGACGGCGCGGTGCCTCCCGCCTGACGAGCCAGACGCCTCACCAGCGCGCGGCTCACCCGCGCGCGGCTCACCGATGCCGCGAGAGGCTGGCATTACCGGATACGGTGTCCGATCCGATCCCACCGGATGTCAGTCAACCATCCCAGCGACCGCGCCGACTCGGCGTCCCAGGAGTAGTAGACGAAGAGCGGCCGACCGCGAAAGTTCTCACGCGGTACGAGTCCCCAGTAGCGCCCGTCCTTCGATTCGTACCGGTTGTCGCCGAGCATGAAGTACTGGCCCGCCGGAACGAGCAGCGGGCCCCAGTTGTCGTGCGTGGGGTTGTCAGGCGCCGAGCCGAATCGCGTGTCCTGCAGCGCGAAGTTCCGCTGCCAGGCGTAGAGCGGATTCACCTCGTTCGGGTCATGCACCGGATTGTCGGCGTACTCCGGGCCCTGCGACTGCGGAACGCCGTTCACGTGCAGCACCGCGTCGCGCATGTGAACCGTGTCACCCGGAATTGCCCAGAGTCGCTTGACGAGCGTGGGCGTCGGGTCCGCGCCGCGTGCTGCCTCGTCCGCCTGATACGGCGAGATGAATACCACCACCTCGCCACGCGCGGGCTCCGCGTAGCCGGGCAGGTTGATGTCGGTGAACGGGATGTGCGGGCCGTAGCGCAGCTTGTTCACGAACAGCCAGTCGCCGATGAGCAGCGTCGGGATCATGCTGCCCGACGGAATGCGGAACGCCTCGACGAGCAA
Organism: Gemmatimonadales bacterium; assembly: GCA_038324385.1. GTDB lineage: Bacteria > Gemmatimonadota > Gemmatimonadetes > Gemmatimonadales > Gemmatimonadaceae > JBBQHX01. The sequence goes on from JBBQHX010000010.1 coordinate 18,275, forward strand.
GGTGCGGACGACGAGGAAGATCAGCAGCGCGCCGAGGAACGACTTGGCGTTCTCCCACCCCTGTCCGCGGCGGCGTGGGGCGGCGGGGGCGGTCCCGCGTGCTTCGGCCACGACGTTGCGCGGCGGGCCGGCGGAGGAGGGTTTGTTCGCGGGCACGGCCATGCGGAAGGAGCGATACGGATGAGAGGAACCGACGCAAGATACACCGTGGCGACGCCGTCCGGACAAGGGCGGGCAACGGTGCGCGATGGTCGCCGCGCCGGCGCCCGACTCACGGGAGCCGAACGCGACGCGGGGGCACGTCCGCTGGACGCACCCCCGCTATACGGATCCGCCACCCGAGAGGTTACGCGTCGGAGAGGTGCGCGTTGACGAGCTTCGTCATGTCGAACATGGACACCTGCTTCTTGCCGCCGAAGATGGGCTTGAGCTTGGCATCGGCGTTGATCATGCGCTTCGCCTGCGGATCCTGCAGGTCGTGCTTCTTGATGTAGATCCAGATGTCCTTCGTGACTTCGGTGCGTGGACGCGGCGCTGAACCGATGACCTCAGCGAGCTCCGGGCTCAGCTTCATCTTCTTCATGAAGGCCGCGTTCGGCTTGCGGGCTTCGGTGCCGGCGGACTTCGTGGCGCTCTTCTTCGCGGCGGCCTTGGCGGGTGCCGTGGTCGCGGCCGACTTGGCCGGCGTCTTGGCAGTGGCGCTCTTCGCCGACGCGCCCTTCGTGGCCGACTTCTTCATTGGGGGCATCGCGTATCTCCTGAGGAATGGTGGCACCCGGGCTTGGCCCGGGTCCCGGGGTCCGTATCGCGCCAAAACTTAGAGGCGCTCCCGGGGAGCGCAATAGCTGAACGCGGCGCGAGGCGTCGCACTGGCCGGGCAGGTGCGCCTCGGCGACGAGGCGGCGGTGACGCGGAACACCACCACGACCGCCCGACGACGACCAGCGCGGCCGCATCGTCACCGGATACGCGGTGCCTCACCACGCTGCCGCTCGCCTCACGACGCGAACTCACGCAAGAGCGCGACCATCCGCACGTCGGCCGGGTCGGGTGAGGGGTCGTCCTCGCCGATGTCGGCCACGTCCTGCGGCGTTTCGAGGATCAGCGGAACGCCTCGCGCCCGCGGATCCTCGAGCAGCCATCGAAACGGCTCGGCCCCGATCGCGCCCTCGCCGAGCAGCAGGTGGCGATCCCGGTTCGAGCCGAGCGCGCCCTCGCTGTCGTTCAGATGGAAGAACGACGGCGGCGCGCCGGCAGCGGCTTCGAACGCATCGAGCACGGCGGTGAGCGACTCGCGGCTGCTCGCGATGTCGTGCCCGCTCGCGAACAGATGGCAGCTGTCGAGGCCGTAGCCGGTGCGCGCTCGCAGCGCCGGCGGCACCGCGTCAAGGATCATCCCGATCTCGTCCGGCGTGCGACCGAGCGTCGCGCCCGCACCGGCCGTGTTCTCGACGAGGATGCGACTCTCGCCGTCGATCGCACCGAGGGCGTGCGCGATGGTCGCGCCGACGCGAGCGGCCGCCTCACCGCGATCGCCGGTCGAGCCGCCGCTCCCCGGATGGAAGCATAGCTGGCCGATCCCGAGCGCGGTCGTGCGTTCGAGCTCTCTCGTCAGGCCGGCACGTGCGCGCTCGGCCTTGACCTCGTCCGACGACGCGGTGTTGAGCACATACGCCGCGTGCACGAGCACGTTGGCGCCGTCGATCCCCGCCTCGTCGAGCGCGGCCCGGAATCGCTCGATGCGCTCGGGGCGCACGGAGGTCTTGTCGTTGTAGAACTTGGGGATCGCCGTGAACAGCTGCAGCGTGTCCATCCCCGCGGCAGCCGCGCGGCGGACGGCCATGTGCACGCCGCCGGTGTCGATCGTGTGCGCGCCGATGAGGAATGCCGAGCGCTGCGCGCCGGCCTTCGCCGCCGTCTTCGCCGCCGTCTTCGCGGCGCTCACTGGAGCGCTCCCTGCCTGACGAACGCCTGCGCCGGCGCATCGGCCGCGCCAGCCGGGCCCCGCTCGATCCACGAGACCGCGATCGAGCGGCCATCGCGTGCCACACGCGGCGCCAGTGCCGCCGTCGACTTCCCCGTCACCATGGTGCGCTCCTCGAAGATGTGCCCCATCGTCCGCGAGATCGCCAACCCGATGCGCGGGCGGGCGTCGTTCGGGTTCTCATACGCGACCAGCACGGTGTCGCCCGAGGCCGTGATACTCACCGCCGACGGGCGGTCGCCATACACCACCGCCACCGGCGAGTGGAAGAGCTCTCCGGTGAGCTCCATCGAATGGGTGAAGAAGATCCCCAGCCCTTCGGGTGCGTACAGGAAGTACGCGAGATGCGTGTAGCCGCTCGCCGCGTCGGCTGCCACGTCAGGCGCCGGCCGGTCGCACCCGACCGTCCCCCGATCCAGTGACTCGGCGGGCATCGGGGCGCTCCACGTCGCACCATCGTCCGCCGACCGGGTGACCACGAGCGCGGCGGACCGGTCGGGACGCAGGCTCCACCCCGCCGCGAACCAGGCCGCATCCCCAGCTGGCGCGAAGCGAAGCGAGGTGGGGCAGACGTTCGGAATGCCCGCCGTCGGATCGCTGAGCGCCGATGGGCGCGGAGGGGCAACGAACGCCGGCACGCCATCCTCCTGCAGCGCGAGCCGCGTCTCCGCCGGCGGCACGGGAACGCGCTCGGGCTCCCCGGCCCATTCCACCGCCGCCTCGCCGCAGCCGGCCAGGAGGGCGAACAGGAGGGGAACGCTCACGGCGCGGTGACGGGCGGATAGTGGCGGGACGGTCGGTGCCATGGCGGGAATATATCCGTCCGCATGCGGGGGCTCATCCGTCCGCAACCGCCGCGGGCTCGGGCGGGGGGGGGAATTAGCTTTCGCGCGATGTCGCGACCCCGGTCGCGCCGCACCCACCGCGCGCGCCTGTCGCGTGCGGCCACCCGCCATCACGCCGCCCGTTACCGCGAGGAATTCGAGCCGATGTCCCATCCGACCATTGCCGCCCCCAACGCGCAGGACACCGCATCCGCCGCGCGCGCGCCGCAGCCGGTTCCGGGAGGCGGGGGGATGTCCGGCTTCAACGGAACCCGCCGCGTGCCGATTCCTGTGAACGAGCCCGTGCGCGCGTACCGTCCCGACTCGCCCGAGCGCGCCTCGCTGGAATCGCGGCTCGACACAATGGCTGGCGAGCGGGAGGAGATCCCGATCGTGATCGGCGGGGAGCGGATCACCACCGGCAATCTGGCACAGGCCGTGATGCCTCACGATCACCAGCACGTGCTGGCGGACTGGCATCAGGCGGACGCGAGTCACGTCGCGCGCGCCATCGACGCGGCCGCCGCGGCCGCGCCGGAGTGGGCCAACTGGCCGTGGGAGGATCGTGCGGCCATCTTCCTCAAGGCCGCCGAGCTGCTGACGACACGCTGGCGTGACACGCTCAACGCCTCCACGATGCTCGGCCAGAGCAAGACCGTGCACCAGGCCGAGATCGATGCCGCATGCGAGCTGATCGACTTCTGGCGCTTCAACGCCGCGTTCGCCCAGGATCTGTACGCCGAACAGCCGGTGTCGGATCACACGATGTGGAACCAGCTCGACTATCGGCCACTCGAAGGGTTTGTGTACGCCGTGTCGCCGTTCAACTTCACGTCGATCGCCGGCAATCTGCCGACGGCGCCGGCGCTGATGGGAAACACCGTGATCTGGAAGCCGTCGCAGACCGCGATGCTGTCGGCATGGCACATCATGCAACTGCTCGAGGAGGCGGGGCTGCCGCCGGGCGTGATCAACTTCGTACCCGGCGACCCGAAGATGATTTCCGACATCGCGCTCAATCATCGCGATCTCGCGGGTGTGCACTACACGGGCAGCACGACGGTTTTCAACGGGATGTGGCGCACGATTGGCGGCAACATGGGCACGTATCGCTCCTACCCGCGCATCGTCGGCGAGACGGGGGGGAAGGACTTCATCGTCGCGCATCCCTCGACCGACGCCACCACACTTGCCGTGGCGATCGTGCGGGGTGGCTACGAGTATCAGGGACAGAAGTGTTCCGCGGCGAGCCGCGTCTACATCCCGCGGTCGCTCTGGCCCGAGGTACGGGACCGCGCCGCGGCCATGATGGCGACGATCCGCATGGGCGACCCGCGCGATTTCAGCAACTTCATGGGCGCGGTGATCGACCGGCGCGCGTTCGACCGCCACGTCGGCGCGATCGCCGAAGCGAAGCAGCATGCGCGTATCATCGCCGGTGGCGAGACGCGAGGCGAGACCGGCTACTTCGTCCAGCCGACGCTCATCGAGACCGACGACTCCAACTTCCGCCTGCTCAGCGACGAGCTGTTCGGCCCCGTCGTGACGGCGCACGTCTATGACGATGATCAGTGGGAGGACACCCTCCGCCTGGTCGACGCGACATCGCCGTACGCGTTGACGGGCGCGATCTTCTCGCGCGACCGGAAGGCGGTCAAACAGGCGCTGATGGCGCTTCGCAACGCCGCCGGCAACATCTACATCAACGACAAGCCGACCGGTGCGGTGGTGGGGCAGCAGCCGTTCGGCGGCGCGCGCGGGTCGGGCACCAACGACAAGGCAGGCTCGAAGCTCAACCTCGTGCGCTGGGTGAGCGCCCGGAACGTGAAGGAGACGTTCAGCCCGCCAACGGAATACGAGTACCCGTTCATGGGATCCCGCTAACCGCGTCGCACGTCAGGCACCCCTTCCGCGCCCCGTCCGTGCCGCTCTACGACTATCTCACCGCCGACGTCTTCACGGCGCGGCGGTTCGGTGGGAACCCGCTCGCCGTGCTGACCGACGCGCGCGGGCTCACTGACGCCCAGATGCTGGCGATCACGCGCGAGTTCAACTACTCGGAGACCGTGTTCGTCCTGCCGCCTGACGACGCTCGGCACGAGCGGCGGCTGCGCATCTTCACGCCGGGCGGGGAGGTGCCGTTCGCCGGCCATCCCACCGTCGGGACGGCGTACTTACTGGCGGCCACCGGCGCAATTTCCCTGCGCGGCGAGGAGACGACGATCGTCTTCGAGGAAGGCGTCGGCCCGGTGTCGGTGATGATCCGCGTCGAGCACGGCACCCCCGTGTTCGCGCAACTCAGCGTCGCTCAGCTGCCCGCGGTGGTGATGTCGGACCTTGACCAGGCGGCGCTCGCCGCCATGCTCGGCCTGGCCCCCGAAGACCTGCTCGACGATCCGTATCGTCCCGAAGCGGTGTCGTGCGGCCTGCCCTTTCTGCTCGTCCCGGTTCGTGACCGCGGCGCGGTGGCGCGAGCGCGCATCGTACTGGAGTTGTGGGAGCAGACGCTGCGCGGTACGCCGGGATCGGAGATCATGGTGTTCGCCATGGACGCCGAGGCCGACGACGCCGACGTCAGGGCTCGCGTCTTCGTGCCTGGGCTCAGCGTCCCCGAGGATCCGGCCACCGGCTCGGCATGCGCCGCACTGGGCGGATATCTGGCGCAGCGCACGCCGCGCGACGACGGCACGCTGCGCTGGACCGTCGAACAGGGGGTCGAGATGGGGCGGCCCAGCCGGATCGAGGTCGAGGTCGACAAGCGGGGCGGCGCGGTGACCGCGGTGCGGGTCGGGGGCGCCGCCGTGCAGGTGATGGAAGGCAAGCTCCGCGTCGGCGCGCGGGATTAGGCGCGTCGACATTCACTCTCCCTCCCGCCGGACTCTCCGGATGCCTGACGATTCATCGCCTGACGACACGCTCCGCTACCCGGTCGGCCCGTTGCCGATCGACGCGCCGCTCACCGACGACGGCGTGAGCGCGGGGCTGTTCGAGATCGCCGCGCTCCCCACGCGGCTCGCCGCCGCGGTGGCCGGCCTCAACGACGAGCAGCTCGATACGCCCTACCGGCCCGGCGGATGGACCGTGCGACAGGTCGTGCATCACCTCGCCGATAGTCATATGAACGCCTACGTGCGGTTCCGGCTCGCGCTCACCGTGCATCACCCCGCGATCGTCGCGTATGACGAATCGGCGTGGGCGGAACTTCCCGATGCCCGTTCGCTGCCCGTGACGGTCTCGCTCACGCTGCTCGAGGCGCTGCACGCGCGCTGGACCGCGCTGCTCGGAACGCTCGATCGCGAACGGCTGCGGGCGAGCGCGTATCGTCATTCGGAGCTCGGACTGATCTCCATCGAGCGAGCGGTGGCGATCTATGCCTGGCACGGCCGGCACCACGTCGCCCACATCACCGCACTGCGCGAGCGGAACGGCTGGTAGTGACGCGCCCGCCCACGCGACGAAGCTGTCGCGGTCAGGGCTCGACGGCCGCGCCCGCCCCGTCGCGTTCGGCGTCCTGGGTGAGGAGCCGCATCCCGTGTTCCCAAACGACGACGCGATTGCGCCCGGCGCGCTTGGCCGCGTAGAGCGCCTCGTCGGCGCGCGCGCGCAGCGACTCCGTCATCCCGTCGCTGGCCACGTCGTCGGCCGCGATCCCGATGCTGACCGTGATCTGCTGCCGGCCATCGACCCCGGCGAACTGTCGCGACCGCATCGCCTCCAGCACACGACCGGCGAGCTCGCTTGCACCGTCCACGCCCGTCTCCGGGGCGACGATGGCGAATTCCTCGCCGCCGAGTCGGCCGACGATGTCGCCCGCGCGCGCGGTCTCGCGCAGCATCGCGCCGAGCTCGCGGATCACCGCGTCACCGGCAAGGTGGCCGAACGAGTCGTTGATGCGCTTGAAGAAGTCCACGTCGAGCGAGAGCAGGGCGATCGGTGAGCCGGCCCGTGCGGCACGCGCCGCCTCACGCGTGAGCGCTTCCTCGAAGCCGCGCCGATTCATGCAGCCGCTCAACGGATCGGTCAGCACGATCGTCGCCAGCTGTGCGCGCATCGCATTGTACGCGCGTCCGACGATTGTCAGGTTGTCAGGGCGCTGGTCACGCGCGACGTCGTACTCTTCCGCGAAATCGCCGTCTTCCACACGCTCGAACAGGCGCACCAGCCGCTCGAGGCGCGCGGCCGCATGGCCGTGCAGCAGCAGCAGCCCCAGCACACCGGCGAGGAAGAGCCAGAGCGTCCAGAGCTCCTGCGTCCAGTCGAGCGGCATCGGCAGCGACGCGGCGGCGATGAGCAGCACAACATACATCAGCGCGATGCCGGCCGCCGTGACGGCCGCCGTCGCCACCCCCTGATACAACTGGGCGAAGTACAGCACGAAGAAGGACACGATCAACGCACGGTCGAAATGGTTCTGCGGTGTGGTCAGCAGCGTGGCCAGGAAGATCAGCACCACGTCCATGCCCAGCGCGGCCAGCACGAGTCGGGTGGTCGCGACACCGCGGCGACGGACCCACAGGTAGATCCCCGCCGTCACCAGCAGGTAGACGAGCACCGAGCTCAGCGCCAGCCAGAGCACGGTTGCGCGATCGAAGGTCACCGATGCAATCGAGCCGAGGGCCGTGCCCGGCCCGCGCCACCGGAACAGCACCCACCCCCCGACGATGCCAGCCACGACAAGGGCGCGCGCCCGACTCTGCCAGAGCAGCGTGGCGGCGTTGGCGCTGAACTGACGCGTGCGGAGCGGAAGTCGGGTGACGGGAGTCAAATCGCTCGACCTGACGGCGAGGCGGTGGAGCCAGGGGATCGGATGCGGGCGGCTCGCGGCGTCGCGGCGTCAGGCGGGGTGGAGCGGGGGGGGGGCGCCCCGTGCAGGGTCAGTCGACGCGGCGGAGCGGCGGGACCATGCGGTTATGCTCGTCGACGAAGACGATCCGCGGCTGGAACGTCGCCAGCTCCGCGTCGTCGAAATCGGTGTTCACGTTGACGACCTGCACTTTCTCGACCTCGAACAGATTGTCCGCGTCCATCGGGCCGCGACCGATCGTGAGGCTTCCGCCGTGACGAAGATCCGCGCCCGTGAGTTTGCCGCGGTCAATCGCCGACTTGCACATGACCCGGCGCATCGGATCAGGACTCCTGAACGCTGGACGGCGCGCCGCCAACCCGGTGGGCGGCGCATGCCGAAAGCTAACAGGTCTGATTCCCCCCGCGACAGGGCGCCGCGGACTCCGCCGTAAGGCGCCCGCCCGCCGGCTCGCTCGGCGATGTCGGCTGGGTCGGCTGGGTCGGCTGGGCCGGCTGGGTCGGCTGGGCCGGCTGGGTCGCCTGGGTCGCCTGGGTCGTGCTCACGTGACCGGGGCCAGCTCGCTCGTGCAGAAGGAGCAGCGGATCGCCCGGGCGTCCACCGTCTGGACGCAGTACGGGCAGTCGCGCGTCGCAGGCTTCGCCGCGGTGACCTTTTCGCGAATGAATAACTTCGAGATGCGCCAGACCAACAGCGACACGATCAACAGGTTGATCAGCGAGGCAATCACCAGTCCGTACGTGATCGACTGACTCGCGCCGATCGGAACCGCAAGCTCTTCCCATTCAATCCCCGCCGGCGTCGCCACCGCGACGATCGGCATCAGGACGTTGTCGACCACGGCGCCGACGGTCTCGTTGGCGGCAGCTCCGATGACCACGGCGAGCGCCAGCGCGATCACGTTCTGCTTGATCAGGAATGCCTTGAAGTCCTGCCACATACCTTCCCCTGGAGACCGTTGGGCCAGCGGTGCCGATCGCGCCCCGACACGCCGCCGAACATACGGCGCACTCGGGGCTCCGCCAGCACCGCCGTCGCATCCGCCCGCGGCTCGAACTCGACTCGAACCCGACTCAAACCCGACTTGAAACCCGGCTAGAACCGCGATTCGAAGTAGACGTCGAAGCGCCAATCGCGCGTGGGCGCGATGCCGCGCGACAGATCGGTGCGCAGGATCCCGTCCAGGAAGCTCACCCCCACGCCCGCGCCGCTGATCGGCCGCCCCGGTGACCGCCAGCTCCCGCGATCCCCCGCCCAACCGATGTCGTAGAAGACCACCGGGCGGGCCGCCACCGAACCCCTCGCGATCTCGGCGCGACCGAACCAGTAGGCATCGCCGTTCGCCGTGTTGGCGCGCAGCCCGCGCACGGTCCACGGATCGCCGAGGTAGAACAGTCGCTGCGGCGGGACGCGTCCGACCGAACTCCCGCTACTAAGCGTGATCGCACCGTCGATGCGCTCGATCAGCGGACGCGACAGTGTCAGATCGATCAACCCGCGTCCGAACCCGCGATCACCCGCGCCGCCATCGCCGCGAATCGAGAGCAGCGCCCGGGCGCCGGCGGGGTCCAGTCCGTACGAGCGGAACCAGTGCGCCCCGAAGCCGATCAACGTCAGGCGTTCGGCGATGATGTTGTCGAGGAACGGCTGGTTCCCGATGACGTTCGCGAACGAGAAACTCGTTTCCCGCCGCGCCTCGTCCTGACGCTCGACATACGCGCGCCAACTGAACTGCCCCCCGACACCGACCGGCGTGCGCGCCTCGCCCGTGAGTTCGGCGCCCCAGGTGCGGTAGTACAACCCCTCGTCGCGCCCGAACACCAGCGCCATCGCCGAGGCGCCGAAGCCCAGCGGCTCCCCCCAGTCGTTGGCGGCGACGAGTCGACGATAGGCGCCAAGGCGGAACAGACGGCGGCCGTCGTCACGGGTGGCACCCAGCTCGCCGTTCGGCTCAAGGTCCGAGAATCCCAGACGGGCCTGGCCGAACAGCGCATACCCGCGCCCCAACTGCTGCTCGACACGGATCGCCGGCGAGAACCCCTCCACCCGGTTGTACCGCACCAGCCCGTCGCCGAGTCCGTAGCGAACGGTCGGGAGCTGCGGCGACCACTCGGCCTGATCCGACAGCGTGAGGAACTCGCGCATCAGCGCCTCACGCTCCGACTCGGCCATCAACTGCGCGCCGTCGTCGTAGATCGAGCCCGGGAGTGCGGGAGAGTTGGCCAGCGCCTCGGCGTCGCACGGCGTGCGCGTGGTCACGGCAACCGCGCCGTCGAAGCGGGTTGAGACACGCGTGTAGCTCCCGGTCGCGGCGCACTCTGCCTCACGCGCGGCGTTCCGCGCCGCCCGAACGGAATCGCGAGCGGCGCCCGCCGAATCGCGGGCCGCACGAGTCGTCGAGTCGGGCGTCCCGCCGCCCACGTTGATACTGATGCTCCGCGAGCTGTCGGCCGCCGCTAGTGTCTCGGCGCGTGCGGGCACGTCGACCGTGCCGTTGACCATCTGATAGCGGAACGACTGCTCGAACCGGATCGGGATGCGCATCATCGCAACCTCGGCCTCGGCGTCCAGCGCCTGCAGGCGCGGCAGCCAGAAGCGGCCATCCTCCAACCCGTACTCGACGGTGACGGCGCTGACCGTCGCCCGCATCGGGTTGAGCATCGCGCGCACTGCCGCCGGGACGTCGTCGTCGTCGCCGTCGTCCTCGACTTCTCGGACGACGTCCCACAGTTCCAGCGGAACGGCGAGGCGATAGACGGCCCGCACCAGTTGCGCCTCCTCGAGATCGAACCAGAGCGAACCGACGGACAGGTTCCATCGCGGCTGCCGCGGACGGATCCGCATCTCCTGCAGGCGAATCGTGCGCCCGTCAGGCAGGCGGAACGCCACCGAATCACCGAGCGAGAACTTGTAGTACGCTTCGGAACCGGCGATCAGCGGATGCACCGGTCCCCGGTCGTCGAGCTCGGCGCGAGCCTGCCCGGAGCCGATCCAGAGCGTCTCCTGGCCGGGGAGATAGGGAATCGGCGCGGACCCGCCATCATCCACGCTCGTCTCGACGACGGGCGATGCCTTACGACGTCCGATCACGTCCACGAGCACGCCGCGATCGCGATGCCACTGCACGCGCGTCGCCTCCTCCTCACGGAAGAGCAGGCGGTCGCGAGCGAATCGACGCAGCCCCATCCCCACGGACACCCGCTGATACGCCGTGGCGTCGTACGCGATCAGCGAACTGTCCTGCTCCAACCGTGCGGTGCGGGCCCGGCCGAGCAGCGTGCGCGCACCCTCCGTGTCGAACGCGCTGGCCTCGAGTGCCGGAGTGAGCGGGATGCTACGCGGCGGGCGGCGCGTGTTGCGACCCGTGCTGTCGCGGCGGGCGGCCGAGTCGGCGACGACGCGCCCCGTGTCCGGGCGTGACGGCGTGACGGGCGGCGTGCCCTGCTGCAACAGGAGGGTGGCACCGAGGAGCAGAAGCATGACGACGGGGCGACGGCGGAGGGCAGACGCCGCGACACCCGATCATCGAGACCGGACGCGCGGGCGATCGAGATCAGTACGCCCGGCCGCGGGCCCCGGTTTCACGCACCGCGTCCCCGTGCGGGTCGGCAACGGAGGCGACCAGCCGCGCCAGCGCCCGGCGATCCGGCTTCCCCGACCCCAGACGCGGCACGGCGTCGACGACGACGAACTGGCGCGGGATCTTGTAGCCCGCCAGGCGCGCACGGACGAAGTCGCGCAGTGCGGACGGCGCGACGTCGGCTCCCGGCGAGAACACGACGAAGGCGAGCCCGGCCTCGCCCCACCGCTCGTCAGGCACGCCGAGCACCGCGGCCTCGGCGATCGCGGGATGCTCGCGCAGCGCCGCCTCCACTTCGCCCGGGAAGACGTTCGCACCGCCGGTGATATACAGCTCCGTCCGACGCCCCCGAATGGTGTGGTTCCCGTCCACATCGCGCGACGCGAGATCGCCAGTGCGGAGCCAGCCATCGGGCGCAAACGCCGCCGCGGTCGCCGCGGGCGCCTCGAAGTACCCTCCGAACAGTTGCGGCCCCCGCAGCCAGAGCTCACCGACCTCGCCCGTCTGTCGGTCCGCCCCCTGTTCGTCGACCACCCGCGCCTCCAGGAACGGGAGGGGCCAGCCGACACTCTCAGGGTCGGCGCGGGCGACTCCGTTGGTGGTCGCGAAGCAGTTGGGGCCGCATTCGGTGAGCCCGTAGGCGTTGCGAAACGGGTAGCCAGCCGCCCACGCCGCCCTGGCGAGGGCGGGCGGACAGGGCGCTCCGCCGGAGACGAGGTGGCGAAGGTCGGGGAGGGGCTCGCCCCACGCCGGCTTCCCGACGAGCGCCTGATACTGAGCGGGGACGCCGAACGCGAGCGTGCACGACTCGTCCCGGAGGACGCCAAGGAAACCGGCTGGGTCGAATCCGTCGAGCAACACAATGGCGCCACCTGAATGCCACAATGGCGCCGCAAAGACGTTCCACGCCGCCGTGTGGAAGAACGGGGTAGCGACAAGGGCGATGTCCCGCGACGACAGGTCCCACCCGGCGCAGGTGGCCACGGCGTTCCAGAACTGCTGGCGTCGCGGGAGTATCACACCTTTCGCCTCGCCGGCGCTGCCGGACGTGTAGACGATCATCCAGGGCTCCTCGCCCGGGAGAGTGCGACCAGATTCAGGCTGATCCTGGGGCTGCCGAAGCGGTGCATCGAGCGGCGACGCGGTCTCCAGCCGAGCGGCGGCGAGGTCGAGGTCCACCCACGTGGTGCGGTGGGCGCTTCCAGATGGAATGAGCGCGGCGAAATGCGCCTCGCCAAGTATGACGGCGGGACGGCAGTGAGCATTCACTCGCGACAGTTCTGGCACGGCGAGACGCCAGTTGAGCGGCACCAACGCGCTGCCTGAACGCAGGCATGCGTACAGTAGACCGACATGATCGATTCTATTGCGCGCCAGAATGGCGACGCGATCGCCCGCGCCGACACCGGCGACGGTCAGCCATGTCGCCCACCGGTCGGCCAGTGCATCGAGCTCGCCGTAGTGCCAGGCCCGCCGACCACCGCGCCCGCGGTCGATCACGGCCACCCGGGTCGGATCCAGCCGCGCCCAGTACCGGATGGCGTCGAACTCCGGGGTGAGGGCGAGCGACGGCACCATCCTGTCGGCCGACGTTGCCGGTGGAAGACGGGCGCTCATCAGTCGTGGTGACTTCGGGCGGTTCCGGAGAGGTTGCGCGCCTCCCACTCCCATGGGCGATCGTCGTAGCGAATCATTCCGCTCAGCGCGCCGCGGATTCCGGTGTGCACGCCGACGTCGATCCACGGCCCGACACGCCGTACGCCGGGCAGGAGTGACAGCAGCTGCTGTTCGCCCGGCTCCGTCCACGAGAGGAACGCGCCATCGTGTTGCAGCACGTGCACGAGTTCGTGGGCGAGTGTGGTGCGCAGGGCGTCGGGGCCGAACTGATCCTCG
>JBBQHX010000011.1:0-30968 GCA_038324385.1 Gemmatimonadales bacterium
GTTCTGGAACAGCTTCATGGATCATCAGCACGAGCTCGAGCCGCAGCGCCTCGTCGCCGCCGCCACCGCCGACACCGAGGCGCCGGTGGGGCACGCCGAAGGGCGTGTCGGGGAGGCGGCCCTGCGCGAGCGGATCCGGTACGTCGAGCTGGAAACCGTCGGCGGCACGCTGATCTAACCCGTCCGCCTCCCGCGTCGCCGTCGAACTCACCCGTGTCCCGCCGCCTGCCCATGCGCCACGTACTCGCGATCGATCAGGGGACGACCGGCACGACCTGCCTCATCGTGGCCGACGACGGTCGCATCGTCGCGCGCGCGTCCCGCGACGTGACGCAGCACTTCCCGCGGCCGGGGTGGGTCGAACATGACGCCGAGGAGATCTTCACCGGTGTGGTCGCGGCGGGGCAGGAGGCGATCGCGCGCGCGGGCGTGGTGCCTGACGCGATCGGCATCACCAACCAGCGCGAGACGTCGGTGCTCTGGGACCGCCGCACTGGAGTGCCGGCTGGCCGTGCGATCGTCTGGCAGGACCGCCGCACGGCCGAGCGATGCGCCGCGCTGGCGCCTCACGCCGCGATGATCGCGGCGCGCACGGGGCTGGTGATCGACCCGTACTTCTCCGGCACCAAGTTCGCCTGGATGCTCGATGAGGGCGGGCTGGGCGATCGGGCCGCGCGCGGCGAGCTGATGGGTGGCACCATCGACAGTTGGCTCGTGTGGCGCCTGACGGGCGGCGCCGTCCACGCGACCGACCCGACCAACGCCTCCCGCACGATGCTCTACGACATCGGCGCGCACGCCTGGAGCGACGAGCTGTGCACGCTGCTCGGCGTGCCGCGGGCGATCCTCCCGGAGGTGCGGCCGTCCGCGGGCTCGTTCGGCGACGCGGTGAGCGACTTCTTCGGCCGCCAGATCCCGATCTGCGGCGTGGCCGGCGACCAGCAGGCGGCACTGTTCGGTCAGGGGTGCTTCGCCGCGGGGGAAGGGAAGAACACCTACGGAACGGGCGCCTTCCTGCTGCTCAACACGGGTTCCGTCCGTCCGCCGTGCGAGGCCGGGCTGCTCGCAACCGTCGCCTGCGACGCGCGCGGCGGCCCCGCGTACGCGCTGGAAGCGGGAATCTTCGTCGCCGGCGCGGCCATCCAGTGGCTCCGCGACGGGCTCGGCATCATCGAGACGGCCGCCGAAAGCGAGACGCTGGCGCAGTCGATCGAGTCGACCGACGGAGTGTATTTCGTCCCCGCGCTCGTCGGCCTCGGCGCCCCCGACTGGGAGCCGCGGGCCCGAGGCACCATCGTCGGCCTGACGCGGGGGTCGGGGCGAGCGCACCTCGCGCGCGCCGCGCTCGAGGCGATGGCATACGCCACGGCCGACGTGCTGCGCGTGATGCACGACCGGTGCGGTGTGAACGACGATGGCCGGGCCGCCTTCGAACGCCTGCGCGTCGACGGGGGCGCGTCGGAGAACGGATGGCTGATGCAGTTCCAGGCCGACGTCCTCGGCGTTCCCGTCGAGCGCCCCGACTGCGTGGAGACCACCGCGCTCGGTGCGGCGGGGCTCGCGGGAATCGGGGGAGGGATCTGGGAGGACGGAGTGGCGTATTTGAAGGCGCGGGAGTTCACCCGTTTCGAGCCCGGTGCCGGGCAGGACGCCGCGCAGGCGGGCGCCGCCGGATGGCGCCGCGCCGTGGGCACCGCGCTCCACTGGGCACGGGAGCGCGGCTGAGGTCGCGCCCTGTCGCTGCCTGCTGTCCCGCCGTTTCGCCGTCCTGTCACCTGCCGTGCCCGTTCCCGCGTCCCGTGCCCGTGCCTGAAACCGCTGCCGCTACGCTCGACCGTCACTGCACCGCGCTCGCCGCCTGCCGTCGCTGCGCCCTCGCCGATCCGCTGGCGCTGCCGATCGTCTCGTCGGCTCGCGAAGCGCGGGTGATGCTCGTGGGGCAGGCGCCGGGGCAGGTGGAAACGGGCCCGCGCGGGCGCCCGTTTTCCGGGCGGGCCGGTCGCACGTTGTTCCGCTGGTTCGAGCGCGTGGAGCTGTCGGAGGCGGAGGCGCGGTCGCGCATCTACTTTGCCGCCGTGACGCGCTGCTACCCGGGGCCGCACGCGTCCGGGCGCGGCGACCGCGTGCCGACGCCGCGTGAGCGAGCCAACTGCCGCCCGTGGCTGGACGCCGAGTTGCGCATTATCCGTCCGTCAGTGCTCATTCCGGTTGGGCGGCTGGCGGTGGATCTCCTCTTCGGGACGGTAGCCTTGGCGGACGTGGTCGGACAGGCGATCCCGGTGGAGCACGCGGGCGGAACGAGCCTCGCCATTGCGCTGCCGCATCCGTCCGGGGCGAGCGGGTGGCTTAACGTGCCGGTGCACCGCGTGCTGCTCGATGCGGCACTGGACCGGCTGCGGGACGAGCTCACCTCCGTGGCCGGCCGTCGCGGCCGCGCCGCCTGACGGGGGGGCCATGTTCCGCTGGCTACTCTTCTCGATCACGCTTCCGCTGCCCGGCGGACCGCCGCCGCACCCCGACCGCCAGCCGCCGCGCGTCCCCGATGAGTGGATCGCGCCGGACAAGGCCGGCCATTTCATCGGCAGCTACCTCGCGCATACCACGATCTACGCCGCGCTTCGGACTACCGGCGCCGAGGAACGCCCGGCGCAGGCGGCCGCGGCCGTGACGAGCCTTGCCCTCGGCGTGAGCAAGGAGCTGTTCGATCGCCACCGCGGCGGCCCGTTTTCGTGGAAGGACATCGTCTGGGACATCGCCGGCACCGCGGTGGCCGCGGGGGCGTTGACTCTTGCGGGCGGTTGATCCGCGCGACGCCCTCGATTCGCCCTTAGCAGCACCGCGCCAGCTACCGTATATTGCCACCATCGCTCGGACGGCCCCCGTCGTCCGCTGCTGCATCGCACCAGCCGCGCGCTCGCGCGCGAGGTGACGGGTATGAAAGCACGCTCCAAGTTCCTCATCGGCGGTCTGCTCGTCATGAGCACCGCCGGCTATCTCATGGCCAGCTCCGCGCGCGAGACCGCCGTCTACTATCTCACGCCGACGGAACTGCAGACCAGGCTGGCTGCGGATCCGAGCTTCCGCGAGGTCGGCATGAAGATCGGCGCCAACGTCGTGCGCGGCTCGATCGTGCGCCTGCCCGGCGGGCGGGAGCTGAGCTTCCGCATGACCGACGGCACGGTCGAGTATCCCGTGGTCTATCGCGGCGTGCCCCCAGACACCTTCACCGACACCGAAGAGGTCGAGGTCGTGGTCACCGGGCGGCTCGATGAGACGGGGACCTTCCAGGCCACCGAGCTCCTCGCCAAGTGCGCCTCGCGGTACGAAGGGATGCCCGACAGCGCGGGTAACTATCCCACGGGGAGCGGACCTGGCTACGGCCAGCCCGGCGCGAAGCCGGCAGCGCCGGCCACCCCAGCCGCGGCAGGCGGCGCGCCGTGATCCTTCTCGGTGAACTGTCGCTCTGGGTCGCCGTCCTGATGGCGCTCTGGGCGACGGCGGTGTCCTTCGCGGGTGGCAAACTCCGACGCGCGGATCTGGTGGCCAGCGGCGAGCGGGCGATCTATGCCACCGCGGCGCTGGTCGTGCTCGCGTCCGCCGGGCTGCTCACGGCGCTGATCACGCACGATTTCTCCCTCCGCTTCGTCGCCAGCTATACGAGCGCGAACCTGCCGACGATCTACACGATCACGGCGTTCTGGGGCGGCCAGGCCGGATCGATGCTCTTCTGGTGCCTCATCCTCGCGCTCTACTCGGCGCTCGCGGTGTTCGCCAACCGCCGCGCCAATCGCGAGCTGATGCCCTGGGTGACGGGGACGCTGGGCGTGGTCATCCTCTTCTTCCTCGCCACGACCGCCCTCGCCACCAACCCGTTCGAGCGGCTGCCGTTCGTGCCGGCCGATGGCCGCGGGATGAATCCGCAGCTCCAGAATCCGGCGATGGCGATCCATCCGCCGAATCTGTACCTCGGCTACATCGCCACCGTGGTGCCGTTCGCCTTTGCGATCGCGGCGCTGATCACCCGCCGGCTCGACGCCGCCTGGCTGGCCGCCGTGCGCCGCTGGGCGCTCGTGAGCTGGTTCTTTCTGACCGTCGGCATCACGCTCGGCATGTGGTGGGCCTATGTGGAGCTCGGCTGGGGCGGCTTCTGGGCCTGGGATCCGGTCGAGAACGCGTCGCTCCTGCCCTGGCTCACGGGCACCGCCTTCCTGCACTCGATCATGGTGCAGGAGAAGCGCGGCATGCTGCGCAAGTGGAACGTCGTGCTCGTCGTCTCGACCTTCCTCCTCTCCATCCTCGGCACGTTCATCACGCGCAGCGGCGTGATCACGAGCGTACACTCGTTCGCGCAGTCGGCCGTCGGCACCTGGTTCGCCACCTTCCTCGTGCTCTCGACCGTCGTCACCGGCTATCTCGTCGCCACACGACTGCGCGACCTCGAGACGCCAGTCGAGCTGGAAAGCATGATCAGCCGCGAAGCGGCGTTCCTCTACAACAACCTGCTGCTCGTCGGCATGGCGTTCAGCGTGTTGTGGGGCACCCTCTTCCCGATCATCTCGGAAGCGGTCAAGGGCACGAAGATCACCGTCGGCGCGCCCTTCTTCAACGCCGTCAATGTGCCGCTGGCGCTGATGCTGCTCGCCCTCACCGGGATCGGGCCGCTGATCGCCTGGCGCAAAGCGTCCGTCGCCAATCTGCAGCGCCAGTTCGCGGTGCCAGTGGCCGCGGGGCTCGTCGCCGGGGTGATCCTGTTCGCCCTCGGTATGCGCGACGGCTACGCGATCGTCGCCTATGCGCTCGGTGCCTTCGTCGTCGCGACGATCGTTCAGGAGTTCCAGAAAGGCGTCGGCGCGCGCCGCCGGATGCACGGCGAGGCCATTCCCGCCGCGCTCTTCCGCCTCGTCGCGCGCAACCGGCGGCGGTATGGCGGCTACATCGTGCATTTCGGGATCGTCGTCCTCTTCCTCGGCATCGCCGGCATGGCGTTCAAGGAGGAGTTCGACGTCACGATCCAGCCGGGCGAGACGTTCCGCGCGACCGACCCATACGGGCAGGAATGGGCGTTCCGCAGCAACGGCGTCTCGACGTACGAGGTGCTCAATCGCCGCACGGCCGCGATCACGCTCGAGATGGTCCAGGACGGCCGGCCGCGTGGCCTCCTCGTGAGTGACAAGCGCCAGTACTTCGACGCCCTCGGCCGTCCCACCTTCGAGCCGTCGACCGAGGTCGGGATTCTCGAGACGGCGCGCCAGGATGTCTACCTGGTGCTCGTCGGCGTCAACCCGGACGAGAGCGCCGAGGTCCGGATCAGCTTCAATCCGCTCGTGGTCTGGGTCTGGATCGGTGGTACGCTCATGGCGCTGGGCGGACTGATCGTGATGTGGCCGCAGACCGAGCGGCGGAAGATGCAGGCCGGTTATGTCGCGTCGATGGCGCCCCGGCGCAGCGTCGTTCTGCCAGCCGAGGTATGAGCCTGATGACGCACGACACCACTTCCCACCCGGCGCCGCTGCTTGCCCGTCGCGGATTCCTTGTCGCTCTCGGCGCGGTCGCGGCCGCCGCGCCGCGCGCGCTGCTCGGTCAGGCGCAGGGGGGCACGCTTCCCGGCGCGACGATGGACGGCGACGGCTACCGCCCGGTCCGTCTGCCGCCCAAGGCGACGATCGAGCGCACGCTCACGTCCGGCGAGCGCGACGCCACCGAGCGGCGGCTGTCCTGCCCCTGTCCGTGCACGCTCGACGTCTTCACCTGCCGCACGTCGATGCCGTGCGGGTTCTCGCCGCGCATGCACTCCGACGTCGTCTCGCTCTCGGCCGGCGGGTACACGGAGCAGGAAATCCTCGACGCGTTCGAAGCGGAATACGGCGAGGTCGTCCTGATGTCGCCGCGGAAGGCGGGGTTCAACCTGGTCGGCTGGCTGGCTCCCTTTCTGGCCATCCTCACCGGCGGGATCCTGATCTTCTGGCTGCTCCGCGGCTGGCGTCGCCCGGAGGGCGCGCCGGCAATCGATCCCGCGGTTCGCCGTCTCCCCACCGACGCGACCCCCGAGGAGCTCGCGCGGCTCGACCGAGCCGTGCGTGAGGCCGATCGATGACGATTCCGCTCCTCGTCGGGACGGTCGTGGCGCTGCTCTCGCTCGCCTACGTCCTCTTTCCGCTGTTCGCCCAGGGGCAGCCAGTGATGATGCGCCCCGCCTCACGCCCCGTCGACGAGGGGCGCGAGGACCCGATCGCCGCGCTGCGCGAGATCGAGTTCGACCGGGAAACGGGGAAGCTCTCCGACACCGATTATACCTCGCTCAAGACGCGCTACACGTCGCAGGCGCTGGCCGAACTGCGGGCGAGCGACGCCACCGCCTCGCGCATCGATGACGTGCTGGCCGAAGCGAGCATGTCCACGACGATGGGCCGGGGCGCGGAGTTGGACCCGGCCGAAGCCGCGGTGCGCCGCGTGCGCGCCAGGGTCACCGCCTGCCCGACCTGCGGGCCGCGCCCCGAGTCCGACTCGGTGTACTGTTCCTCGTGCGGCACGTATCTGCTCGGCCAGTGCGGCGGGTGCGGAACGCCGGTCACCGAGCCGGGCGCAAAGTTCTGCATCGGCTGCGGAGAGTCGCTGGCGGCGTAGACGACAACGGGCGATTCAACGCTCGATCGCCCGCAGTCGCCGCACGGCCGCGTGCATCGGCAGCACCGTCGCCGCGAGGCACAACGCCGCCGCGCCCGCCACCGACAGCGCCAGTTCCACCGGGTCGAGCGGCGTGTCGAACGCGCGATGCCGCAGCCACGCGAACACCGGGCGCGCCTCGATCACCAGCAGCGCACCGATCAGCAGGATCGCGCTCAACATGAACGCGAGCCCGCCGAACGAGGTCGGGATCTGTGCCGCGTTCTCGCTCTCGAACTGCGGAAAGAACGTACCCGCCGCCAGCGCCAGCGACGCCAGCGCGAACGTTAGCCCGATGATCGTCAGCATCGATACGCCGAAAACGAACGGCTCCACGCCGAGCAGCAGGTTGGTGGCGATCGTCAGCGTCAGCGCGAGCACGAGCAGGGGGAGCGCCCCCGTCCAGTACTTCGCGACCAGCAACGCCTTCGGATCGAGTGGGCTCGATCGCAGCAGCCAGAGCGTGCGTCCCTCGAGGCTCACCAACGGAAAGATGAACCTCGCCGCGATCGACGCGAGGATGAACCCCGCGAGTGCCAGATTGAAGAACGGCACGAGGTTGCGCAGGAACCAGCCGACGCCGTCGTCGCGGATTGGCAGCAGCTTGATATTGAACACGTAGACGATCACCAGGACGCCGAGCAGGATCAACTGCGACCACTGCGTCGTGTCGCGCATGAATACGCGGATCTCCTTGAGCACCAGTTGACGCGGCAGCGGGGCGAGCCACGCGAACAGTCGCGTCCACCGCTCGCCGGCGACCCCTGCCCGCACGTCGCGACGGCAACCTTCCTGCGCGCGCGAAAAACCTTCCAGATACCAGGCGCGATGCAGCAGGGCGCCGAGCACGAGCAGCACGGCCGCCGCGCCCCACAACTTCACGAACTCGAGCGGCTGATCGTCGAAGCGGAGCCAGCCGAACAGCGCACGCTGCACCCATTCGCTCGGCATCCACGGCGCCGATGGCGCGGCAAGGGTATCGACGAAGGACGTGAAGTTCTCGAACCCCTCCGGCCGCACGAGTTGCTCAGGGCGAAGAAGCCTCACGAGCAACGTCAGCCCACCGGCCGCGAAGAGGGCGATCAGTGCGAGGAGATCCCGCGTGCGGCGGGCGGGCAGGATGCGAACCAGCGCGAGGGTGAGCGCACTCCCCGTGATCGCCGGAATCGCGAAGAACGGCACCAGCGCCGCTGCGGCAACGAGCGGGAACCAGGCGCCGCCGTCATACACGTCGCCATAGGCCGCGAGCAGTGGTACGCACATCAGGGCGACCATCCAGCTCGAATGCGCGGCGGTCTCGATGACTTTCGCCGCGTACAGGCGATGCCACCGGTGCGGCGAGCCGATCACCAGGTCGAGATCCCGCGCGAGAAAAAAGGTCGAGAGCGCGCTGATCACGTTCGACAGGAGCAGGATCGCCGAGAAGCTGAGCAGCACCACGGCCAGCAGCTTGGCACCGAGAATCGGACCGAGGTCGACGTCGGCGGTGCGGAAGTGCTCGAGCACGCGGCGCAGGCCATGAAATGCGGCCCAGCCGAGCCCTCCGCCGAGCAGGCCAACCGCGACCACGCGTGAGGCCAGCTGGCCGTCGCCCGTGCGGATCCGTGCACGTGCCGTTCGCAGCTTGGGACCGAGGATGTGCGCGATCGTTGCGCCGCGCATCGGCGACGCGGGGCGGAAATCGTCAGGCATCGAGCACGTCCGTCAGCGCGCGCGCCGGTCGCTCGCCCGTCAGGCGCAGGAAGATCTCCTCGAGGCCGCTGTCCGCGCCGCCGGTCACGGCATCGGCGCGCAGCTCGTCCAGTGAGCCACAGGCACGCAGCGTCCCCGCCTGGATGATCCCGATCCGGTCGCACATCGACTCGGCCACGGCCAGCGTGTGCGTCGAGACCAGCACCGTGTTACCGCGACGCGCGTACTCGCGAAAGAGCTCCTTCAGCGTGCGCGCGGCCTTCGGATCAAGCCCCACCATCGGCTCGTCGACCACCAGCAGGCGCGGGCGATGGAGCAGCGCGCTCGAGATGATCAGCTTCTGCCGCATTCCGTGGCTGTAGCTCTCGACCAGCTCGTCCCGCCACTCGTCGAGATCGAACAGCGCGAGCAGCTCGCGCCCCCGGCGTTCCATCGTCGGGTCGCCGTCGCGCCCCCAGAGTCCGTACAGACCGGCGACGAAGCGGAGGAACTCCCAGCCCGTCAGCTTCTCATAAATGAACGGCCGGTCGGGAATGAACCCCATCGACTGCTTGGCGCGGACGGGATCGGCGAGCAGGTCGACGCCGGCGACGGTGATCCGGCCGGCCGACGGGCGCAGGATCCCCGCGAGCATGCGGAGGGTCGTCGTCTTGCCGGCGCCGTTCGGTCCCAGAAAACCAAAGACCTCACCCTCCCGAACTTCGAGCGTGAGGTCGTCGACGGCGGTGAATGCGCCGTAGCGCTTGGTGATGGACTGGAGGGAGAGCAAGGGCGGGGGCGGGTGACGGGGAGCGAGTGTCAGGTCCAATCATTGGACCATTTTCCCGTCCCGTCGTCACGGAAATCCGCCTCGCGCACCAGCAATCCGCACCGCCCGTAGGCTGCGTCGGCGTGTCGCTCGGCGCCGCTTACCGACGCTGCAGCTCCACCGCCTGGCGATAGGCCGCGGCCGCCTCGTCGGGGCGACGCAGCCGGTCGAGCACCATGCCGATCGACTTGTAGGCGCGCCAGTGGTCGGGCTGCAGGCTGGCGGCGGCCTCGTAGCTCTGGAGCGCGGCCGGGAGCTGATCCAGATGGTTGTACGCCTCGCCCAGGTAGTAGTGCGCGGTGGCGTGCTGCGGATCGGTCTCGGTCGCCCGCTTGAGCGGCTCCACCGCCTCACGCCACCGCCCGCGGCGGCAGGAGAGGATGCCGATCGCCGTCAACACGTCCACGTTCGACTCCTGCAGCTTCGCGGCGCGCTTGAGATCCGCTTCGGCCAGGTCGTAGCGCAGGCGCAGCGTGAGCAGTGAGGCGCGATGCACGAGCATCGGGACGCTGTCAGGCTGCAACTCCAGTGCGCGCGAGAGTTCCTGCAGCGCGGCGTCGGTGCGTCCCACCCCTTCCAACGCAACGGCCAGATTCACCCGGGCGTCCGCATCGTTGGGATTCTCGTTGACGCGGGCGCGCCACTCGTCGATCGCCGCGGCCACCAGACGCGCGCCGCCGGCGGGGGTGCCCTGGGCCGCACCGGCCGCGGCCGCCGCGGCGGCGCGACGACTGCTCGCGGTGGTCGGAGCGTCCACGACAGCGCGCGGGCCGGTCTGCCGGCCGCGACGAGCTTCCTCTTCCACGGGTGGTTCGTTGGCGTCCATCGGATGCATCGGTGCGTCGGGGTCTGCGGGAGGGAGAGCGACAGGGCCCGCCCACCGGCGGTCTGGCGTGGCGGATTGAAGGCCGGCGTGCGGCGCTCCATCCGTATTCGCGGCGCCGGTCACGCGCCGGCGGAGCTGGTTTCGGCGCCGATCCAGGCAAGATAGCGCCCCAATGCGTCCTGAACCGGCAACGCGAGGAGTTCGGGCACGGCGAACGGGTGGATCTCGTCGAAGGCCGCCTTGAGTGCCGGCAGCCGGACGGCGGTGGTCTTGAGCAACACGACCACTTCCGTCGCGTCGGTAACCTGTCCCTCCCACCGATAGATGGAGCGGGCCTCCGGCAGCACCGTTCCGCATGCAACGAGCCGCCGTTGGACCAATGTGCGCACAAACACCATCGCCTCCTCCGCGGAGGTGAGCGTGGTGAGGACGAGGACGGCGGCTGGCGACTCTTCGGACATGCTGCGGCGGACGGGACGGGGTATGCTCAGCCACAAGCTACACCCCGGTCGGAGGAGAAGGGAGCCAGGCAGCGGCGGATTTCCCGTTCCCTTGTTCGTGGCCCGGCGAGCTACCACCTTACCAGGCTATGCCCGAAGAAACGCTGATCATCCGTGGTGCCCGCGCGCACAACCTCAAGAACATCGACGTCACGATCCCCCGGGATAAGCTGACCGTCATCACCGGCCTCTCGGGCTCGGGGAAGTCGTCGCTCGCCTTCGATACCATCTACGCCGAGGGGCAGCGACGCTACGTCGAATCGCTCTCGGCCTACGCGCGGCAGTTCCTCGGGCTGATGGAGAAGCCGGATGTCGACGTGATCGAGGGGCTCTCCCCCGCGATCTCGATCGAGCAGAAGACCGCCGGCCACAACCCCCGGTCGACCGTTGGCACCGTGACGGAGGTCTACGACTACCTCCGCCTCCTCTACGCCCGCGCCGGCACCCCACACTGCCCCAACTGCGGTCGCCCCGTCCGCCGCCAGAGCGCCGCGCAGATCGCCGACGTGATCCTTCACTGGGAGGAGGGAACCCGGCTCGAGCTGCTCGGACCGCTCGTCCGCGGTCGCAAGGGCGAGTTCCGCGAGCTCTTCGAGGGCGCCCGCAAGCAGGGGTTCGTCCGCGGCATCGTCGACGGCGAGGTGATCGAGCTGGCGGATCCGCCCAAGCTCAATCGCCGCCAGAATCACGACGTTTCGATCGTCGTCGACCGGCTGCTCGTGCGTGCGGAGGACCGCGCCCGACTCACCGACTCGCTCGAGACCGCCCTTCGCCTCGCCGATGGAATGGTCGAAGTCGTGCGCCATCCGCTCGATCCCGCCGATGGCGATCCGGAAACACATCTCTTCTCGGAGAAGTACGGCTGCGCCGAGTGCGGCATCTCGATGCCCGAGCTCGAGCCGCGCCACTTCTCCTTCAACTCCCCGTTCGGCGCCTGCCTCTCCTGCGGCGGGCTGGGCGTGCGGCGCGAGGTCAGCGCCGACCTGATCCTCGGCGACCCGAGCATCTCGATCCTTGAAGGGGTCGTCCTGCCGTGGGGGGAGCCGGACGGCTACCTCCGCAAGGTCATCCTCCCCGCGCTGGCCGCCGAGTTCGGCTTCGACCTCAAGCTGCCTTGGGGCAAGCTCTCCGAGCATGTACGACACGTGCTCCTGCACGGGGTCGACGGTGCGGTCGCCGCGCGCCCGGCCACCTCCACCGTCGTGCGTGGGCGGAAGTCGGCAAAAGCGGCGGCCAGGACGCCGGCCAGCGACGTGAAGTGGGAGGGGATCGTCGCCAACGTGCAGCGCCGCCACGACGAGACGGAGTCCGACACGGTGCGCGTCGAGCTGGCCGAGTACATGGTCGCGCGACCGTGCGCGACCTGCTCGGGGCGTCGCCTCAATCAGACGTCGCTCTCGGTCACGATCGCCGACCGCAACATCGGCGAGGTGGTGGAGCTGCCGGTCACCGAGGCGCTGGCCTTCTTCCGCCAGGTGCCGGTGCGCCCCGCCCATCCGCTCGGACTCGACGCCGACATCGCCGGCCCCATCCTCAAGGAAGTGAGCGAGCGACTCGGCTTCCTCGAGGACGTCGGACTGGACTACCTGACGCTCAACCGCTCGGCCGAATCCCTTTCGGGCGGTGAGGCGCAGCGCATCCGCCTCGCGACGCAGATCGGGTCGCGCCTGTGCGGCGTGCTCTACATCCTCGACGAGCCGAGCATCGGGCTGCACCAGCGCGACAACGGGCGGCTCCTCACCACGCTCAAGCAGTTGCGCGACCTCGGCAACACCGTGATCGTCGTGGAGCATGACGAGGACACGATGCGCGAGGCGGACTACGTCATCGATCTCGGGCCGGGCGCCGGCCGCCACGGCGGCCATGTCGTCGCCACCGGCACGCTCGACGAGATCAAGGCCAATCCCGCCTCGCTCACCGGGCAGTATCTCACCGGCGTGCGGCGCATCGAGATCCCCCTTGAGCGGCGTCCGGTCGACGCGCGCCGCGTGCTGCGCATCGAGAACGCGCGCGAGCACAATCTCCAGCACGTCGACGTCGAGATCCCGCTCGGACTGTTCGTTGCCGTGACCGGCGTCTCGGGGTCGGGAAAGTCGACGCTGATCGAGGACGTGCTCCATCGCGCGCTCGCCCGCCACTTCTATCGCGCCCGCGTGCTCCCCGGCGTGCACGATCGCATCACCGGCGTCGAGCACCTCGACAAGATCATCGACATCGATCAGGCGCCGATCGGCCGCACGCCGCGGTCGAACCCGGCGACCTACACCGGCCTGTTCGCGCCGATCCGCGACCTGTTCGCCGAGATGCCCGAGGCGAAGATCCGCGGCTATGGGCCGGGGCGCTTCTCCTTCAACGTGAAGGGCGGCCGGTGCGAGGCGTGTCAGGGCGACGGGCTCGTGAAGATCGAGATGCACTTCCTGCCTGACGTCTACGTCTCGTGCGACGTGTGCAAGGGGCGGCGCTACAACCGCGAGACGCTCGAGGTTCGGTTCCGCGGGCTCAGCATCGCGGACGTCCTCGAACTGACCGTCGAGGACGCGATTCCGGTGTTCGAGAACCAGCCGCGGATCGCGCAGAAGCTGCGCACGCTCCACGACGTCGGCCTCGGCTACGTTCACCTCGGGCAGAGCGCGACGACGCTCTCCGGCGGCGAGGCGCAGCGTGTGAAGCTCGCGACCGAACTGTCGAAGCGGGACACTGGCCGGACGCTCTACATTCTCGACGAGCCCACCACCGGGTTGCACTTCGAGGACGTCCGCCTGCTGCTCGACGTGCTGCATCGCCTCGTCGACCGCGGCAACACGGTGCTCGTCATCGAGCACAACCTCGACGTGATCAAGACGGCCGACTGGATCGTCGATCTGGGTCCGGAGGGCGGGACGCGCGGCGGTACCGTCGTCGCGTCAGGCACCCCGGAGCAGGTGGCGATCATCGAGGCGTCGCACACGGGGCGGTATCTCCGCCCGATGCTTCCCGGCGTCCCCCCCGCTCCGGTGGCGGCGGCAGCGCCGACGATTACCGTGGCCGGCGGTGGGGCGAGGAAGGCGGCCGCGCGCACGCGTCGCGCGGGGTGAGGGCGCGGGCCCGACACGTCGGTCGAAATGCAGGATCTCGAGCCGAGCGGTCGCACCTTGCGACCGCTCGGCTCGTTAGCTTGAAGCCATGGTCTCCCTCCTCGACATCATCGGCCCGGTCATGGTCGGGCCCTCCTCGTCGCACACCGCCGGCGCGTGTCGCCTCGGTCTGCTGGCGCGGTGCCTCGTTGGCGGCACGCCGGAAACGGCGCGCATCGAACTGCATGGCTCGTTTGCCCGCACGGGCGAGGGGCACGGCACCGACAAGGCGATCGTCGGCGGCCTGATGGGCTTCCGTCCCGACGATGAGCGCCTGCGCACCGCGTTGGGGATCGCCGAGCGGGAAGGGCTCGACTACCGGTTCGAGAAGACCACGCTCGACGACGCGGCGCACCCCAACACCACCCGCATGACGATCTCGCGCGCGGATCGTGAGGCGGTCATGGTCGGCTCTTCGCTCGGCGCCGGTCGCATACTCGTGACCGAGATCGACGGATATCCGGTCGAGGTCACGGGAAGCTTCCATACGATCGTGCTCGTCGCGGAAGACGTGCGCGGCTCGGTCGCCCGGATCGCCACACTGCTGGCCGAGCACGAGCTGAACATCGCCACTCTCCGCCTGACGCGGAAACAGCGCGGCGGCGATGCGTTCATGGTCATCGAGCTCGACGAGGCGCCGGGCGAGGGCGTGCGCGACCAGATCCGCAACCTGCCCTGGGTGCGCTGGGCGTTCCGTCTCGACAAGGTCGGAGCCTGACAATGTACAAGGCACTCGCAGACGCCATCCGCGACGCCGAGGCGCGCGGCACCACTCTTTCGTCCGTCGCGCTCACCGCCGAGTCGGAAGACCAGGGACGCACCATCGAGGACATCCGCGAGGTGCTCGGCCGCGCCCTCGCGGTCATGCGCCAGGCCGTCGACCAGGGCATGGTCGGCGATCTGCACAGCAGCTCCGGCCTCGTCGGGGGGGACGCGGCGAAGCTGCGCACCGGCCCCGACGGACCGCTCGCCAACACCCTCTTCCGTGACGTGCTCGCGCGGGCGCTGGCGGTGCAGGAGGTCAATGCCGCCATGGGCGTGATCGTCGCCGCGCCCACGGCCGGCGGGGCCGGCGTGCTGCCGGCGGTGCTGACGGGGCTCGCCGCAGCGCGCGGGCTGCCTGACGCCGCCCTCGTCGACGCCCTCGCGGCGGCCGGGCTCATCGGCGCGGTGATCGCCGAACGGGCATCGCTCTCCGGCGCCGAGGGCGGGTGCCAGGCCGAAACCGGGGCCGGCGCGGGGATGGCCGCCGGCGCCGCCACCGAGATGCTCGGCGGCACTCCGACGCAGGCCGGCCACGCCATCGCCCTCACGATGCAGGGGATGCTCGGGCTCGTCTGCGATCCGCTCGGCGGGCTCGTCGAGCTCCCGTGCGTCTTCCGGAACGCGACGGGCGCGGCGATCGCCCTCGCCGGCATCGAGATGGCGCTCGCCGGAATCACCTTCGCCATTCCGGTGGACGAGGTCATCGACACGATGGGCGAGATCGGCCGGTCGATGGACGTGCGGTACCGCGAGACCGCGGGCGGCGGACTGGCGGCCACGCCCACGGGGCGCCGGCTGGCGAAGGAACGGCTGGTGCAGATCAAGCGCGGGTAGCTCCGCCGTCACTCGGGGCGCTGCGGTCGTCTGGCGAGCGTCCGTCGGGGCGCTATCTTTGCCTCCGCCGGGACGACGATGGCGTCCGAGTGGCGGACGCGCGAAACTCGCGGCCCCTATGCACTCGTATGGCGAGCACAGCCTTCAGAAAGGGAGCGCCATGATCACCAAAGAGGACGTCGAGAGCTATCTCGACCGTGTAGCAGCCGAAGGGGCGACCTATCGTGAGATCGAGCCGGGACTCTGGGTCGTCCGACCCGGCGGGGCGCTCGACCTGGACGTGGTGGTGAACTATTCACCGCCGGTGGTCGTCATCCGCGTGAAGGTGATGACGATCCCCGAGAATGACGAGCGGTGCGCTGGGCTCAACCGTCGCCTGCTCGAACTCAACGCGACCGATCTGATTCACGGCTCGTACGGCATCGAGGCCGACGCGATCGTGCTGACCGAAGCGATGGAGCTCTCTCACCTCGACTTCGACGAATTCCTCGCGACCTATGAGAGCATGACGATGGCGCTCACGTCGCATCTGCGCGAGCTCGTTACGTACCGGGAGGACCGCTAGCATGGGGCTTTTCGACCGACTGTCCTCGCTGCTCAAGTCGAACATCAATGATCTCATCTCCTCGGCCGAGAATCCCGAGAAGATGCTGAATCAGATCATCACCGACATGCGCGAGCAGCTCGCGAAGGCCAAGCAGCAGGTGGCCGTCGCGATCGCTGATGAGAAGCGCCTGCGCGACCAGGCGGAGGGCGAGTACAAGCTCGCCGGCGACTGGGAGAAGAGGGCCATGCTCGCCGTGCAGGAAGGTCGCGACGACCTCGCGCGTCAGGCGCTCGTGCGCCAGAGCGAGCATGCGTCGCACGGCCAGCAACTCGAGGCCACCTGGCAGCAGCACCAGATGGAGACCGAGAAGCTCAAGGCCTCCCTGCGCGACCTGAACGACAAGATCGAGGAAGCGAAGCGCAAGAAGAACCTCCTTGTCGCGCGGCAGCGTCGGGCGCAGGCGCAGAAGCGCATCGCCGACACGATGTCGGGGCTGTCCGAGAAGAGCGCCTTCGAGGCGTTCAGCCGGATGGAGGAGCGCATTGAGCAGAGCGAGCGCCAGATCAAGGCGTCGATGGAGATCGACGAGGAGTTCACCGGCGACAAGCTCTCCAACGAGTTCAAGCAGCTGGAGCGCGGCGCCGGCGGTGCCAGCGCCGACATGCAGCTCCTCGCCCTCAAGCAGAAGATGGGAATGCTGCCGGCTCCCAACGGCGGTTCGAGTCGTCAGCTCGGCGCCGGTGCCGACCAACAGGCGGAGCCTGACGCCGATTTCGAGGAGCTACCGGCCGACCGGGCGCTCGGCGGAGGGCGCGAGCCCTCGTGAAAGCTGCCACCGCGGCACTCACGGGCCGGCCCTTCCGGGTCGCGCCCGTGCTCACGGCGATCGTCCTGACAGTCCTGTTCCTCTGGCTGTTCGGGTCGATCGCCGATGTGCTCATCCTGCTGTTCATCAGTATCCTGATCTCGCTCTATCTGGGCGCGGTCGCGGAATTCCTGATGCGCTGGACACGACTGTCGCGGCATCTCGCTTTCTTCTGTTCGCTGCTCATCACGGCCGGTGCGCTAGTCGGGCTGCTCTTTCTGCTCGTCCCGCCGGTGATCGAGCAGACGCAGGCGCTGATCACCAACCTCCCGGGCTACGTCCAGACATGGGAGGCGCGCCTCGCCTATCAGTTACGCAACCTGCCCGGGTTCAGCGCGCAGTTCAAGCCCGGCGACAACACCCTGATGACGCTCGCCTACGCACAGGCGGCGGAGTTCTTCGGCGGGTTGCTCCCGCGGGTGATGTCGCTCTTCCATGCCGCAATCAGCTTCTTCTCGGTGCTGATCATGAGCATCTACCTGGGGCTGACGCCGGGCGTCTATCGCGAGTGGCTGATTGCGCTCTTTCCGCCGCTACATCGCGATCTCGTGCGTGATCTGCTGGCCGATCTGGGTACGACGCTGCGCGCCTGGATCGTCGGACAGTTGCTCGGCATGACGATCCTCGCCGTGCTGACGGCGATTGGGCTCTACATGCTCGACGTACCCTACTGGCTGACCTTCGGCATCTTCACCGGCGCCGTCTCGATCGTGCCCTTCTTCGGCACACTCGTCTCAACGCTGGTCCCGGCGATCTTCGTGCTCGGTGGGCCCGGTGGCGAGAATCGCGCGCTACTCGTCGTGCTGCTCGGCGTCGTCATTCATATGATCGAGAGCAACCTCCTGATGCCGCGCATCATGGAGAAGCAGGTCGAGCTGCCGCCGGTGCTCTCGATCCTCATCGTGCTCATCTTCGCCAAGCTGCTCGGCGGGGCGGGACTGCTCGTCGCCGTGCCGGCGCTGGCCTCGCTCATGGTAGTTGTACGGCGCATCCTGATCAGCCGCATCTACGAAGGGCAGGGCTTCCGTCGTGCGTCGCGCGACCGGATTCTCGTTCTTCGTGTTCCCGTTCCACGAGGCGGCGTTACCGTGCCCAACGGCCCGCCGCCTGACGTGATCGCGTTCGCGGAGCGTGTGACGCCTCGCCTAAAAACCGCCTGAGCGTTCTCCGTATGTCCGATCGACGACGCTTTCTCGCGCTCGCCGAAGGTCGCTTCGGCCCGATGTCGTCCAAGACCGCCAACGCCTGCATCCGCTACATCCCCGAGACCGTCGTCGCGGTGATCGACAGCACGAAGGCGGGGCAGACGGCCGGCGAGGTGCTGGGCTTCGGCGGGGTGATCCCCGTGGTGGCGACACTGGAGGAGGGACTCCGCCATGCGCCGAACGCGCTGCTCGTCGGCGTCGCGCCGCAGGGCGGCCGGCTGCCTGACGCCTGGCATGCGCTGGTGGCCGCGGCGCTCGACGCGGGGCTCGACGTCTGGAGCGGGCTGCACCACTTTCTCGGCGACGATCCCGAGCTCCGTGCGCGAGCGACCGCCCGCGGGGTGACGCTCCACGACGTTCGCCGACCACCCGCCGATCTCCCGATCGCCGCCGGTCGCACGCGGGCAATCGACGCGACCATCGTGCTCACCGTGGGCACCGACTGCAACATCGGCAAGATGACGACGCAGTTGCAGTTGCGCGACAGCCTCGTCGCGCGGGGCCGGCGGGCGAGATTTGCGGCCACCGGACAGACAGGAATCCTCGTCGAGCGGCGCGGCATCGCGGTCGACGCGGTGGTCGCCGACTTCATCGCAGGCGCCGCCGAACGCCTGACGATCGAGGCCGCCGAGGGGGCCGAAATCGTGCTGGTGGAAGGGCAGGGCTCGATCGTGCATCCCGGCTATTCAGGCGTGACCTACGGGCTGATCCACGGATCGGTGCCGCACGCGTTCGTACTGTGCACGCAGCCGTCGCGCCGCACGATCATGAACAACGCCTGGGTGACGATCCCCTCGCTCACCGAGATGATCCGACTGCACGAGGCGATCGCGGCCCCGTTGCGCCCGGCGCGCGTGATCGGGATCGCCCTGAACACGCACGATCTTCCGGAAGCGGAGGCGCGTGCGGCGATCGACGCGGCGGAACAGGAGACCGGCCTCCCCGCCACCGATGCCGTCCGCTACGATCCGTCGCCGCTGACCGACGCGATCATCGCGTTCCACGAGGCGGGCCGGTATTCCGGGCTGACCGCCTGAGTCCTGACGCGGCGACGCGGTGCGCCGCGCCGTTGTGCGCGATGCCGGTGCCGGATGCGCGCCGGGAGGGCGCATCGTGGCGCATGCTCTCCCACCGCCACTCCGGCCATCCCGTACTCGTCCTCGACGCCGTCGCCAGGCACTGGCAGCGGGGGGCGACCGGTGCAGGGAGTGATGTGCGTCGAATCGGCGGCGTTGGCGCGGCCTCGCTCACGCTCCACGCGGGTGAAGCGCTCGTCGTGCAGGCCGCGCCCGGTGCGGGCGGCACCACGCTGCTGCTGCTCGCGGCCGGACTCGCGTGCCCCGACGGCGGGGCGGCGCAGGTGGGGCCTTACGCGGCCGACGGGAACAATCGCCTCGCGTTCGTGCCCACGCACCCGTCCCTGCCAGGGTGTTACACGCCGCTCGACGTCGTTCACGACGCGCTCAGTCGAGGGGTGACGGACTGCGGTGACTGGCGGCGGGCGGCCGGACGCGCACCCGCGCTGCTGGCGGGCGCGGGTTTCACCGACGCGGCGATGACGCAACCGCTGGCGCAACTTCCCGCCGTCGCCCGATGGCAGGCGGCGCTCGCGGCGGCGCGTGCGTCGGGAGCGTCGGCGCTCCTCGTCGATCGGCCCCCCGAGCCGCCCGATGCGGGGGCTCCCGCCGAAGCGGTGCTCCTCGCATGGTGGGCTGCGTTCGCGCGACGTTCGATTTCCCCGTCAGGCGTGGGCGAGGTCGCCGCGGCGGGGCCAACGCGCGGCACGCCCGCCGCCGTCGCCGAACCCGGCGCCGCTCGTCAGGCGGCGGCGCGGACGGGCACCCGGCACGCCGCGCCGACGTTCTGGGCTGCGCCGGCCAGCATCCCACCCGCCCTGCTGGCCATCGTGCGACCCGGCTACCCGGCGCTCCCCGGTATTCGTCGCGTTCGCCTCGTTGCGGGGATGCTGAACGCCCGGCCCGGGCCGCGCTGGAGTCCGGCGGTCCGTTGAATCTCCCGTCCGCGCGTCCTAGCTTGCCCCATCCGGGCGGCAGGTGACCCGTGCTCCCGTTGTTCCGGCTCTCCGGTCCCGTCGCCCGACATGACAGCTCAGTTCACGCTCTACAACACGCTCACCCGTCAGGTCGAGCCGTTCGCCCCCGCGGACGGCGCCACGGTGCGCCTCTACACCTGCGGCCCGACGGTCTACAACCCGGCGCACCTCGGCAATTTCCGCACGTTCCTCTTCGAGGATCTGCTGCGGCGCGCGTTGCGGCTGGCCGGGTGGCGGGTCGAGCAGGCGATGAACCTCACTGACGTGGACGACAAGATCATCACACGCGCCGCCGAACGGGGGCTGCGCATCTCGGAGGTCACCGAGCCGATGATCGAGGTGTTTCACGCGGATCGCGCGTGGCTGCGCATCGAGGACGCCGAGCACTATCCGAAGGCGACCGATTTCATCCCGCAGATGATCGGCCTCGTGCAGCGGCTCCTCGACCAGGGCATCGCCTACCGCGCCGACGACGGCTCGATCTACTTCGCCATCGCGCGCTTTCCGGACTACGGCCGCCTCTCGCGCCTCGACACCCGCGAGCTCCGCCCCGGCGCCCGCGTCGCCCAGGACGACTACACCAAGGAGAACGCCCAGGACTTCGCCCTCTGGAAGGCCGCCAAGCCGGTCGATGAGGAGACCGGCGCCGCCTGGGATGCCCCGTTCGGCCGTGGGCGCCCCGGCTGGCATCTCGAGTGCTCGGCGATGGCGATGGAGATCCTCGGCGAGACGCTCGACCTGCATTGCGGTGGCGTCGATCTCGTCTTTCCGCATCACGAGGACGAGATCGCGCAGTCCGAGGCGGCCACCGGCAAGCCGTTCAGCCGGCACTGGTGCCACGGTGAGTTCCTGCTCATCGACGGTGCGAAGATGGCCAAGCGCGTCGGCAACGTGCGCAACGTGGCGGACCTGCGGGAGCATCAGATCCCTGCGGCGGCCATCCGGCACGCCCTCTTCTCGACGCACTACCGGCAGCAGTTGAACCTCGCCGGCGAGCAGCTCGAGGCGTCGACGCAGGCCGCGCTGCGCATTGGGGAGTTTGTCCGCCGACTGGACGCCGCCACGGGCGGCACGCCCGCCCTCGCCGCGGCCGCCGACGAGTTCGAGCGCGACGCCGTGGGCGCCCTCTTCGACGATCTGAACGCGCCGCGCGCCGTGGCCGCCCTCTTCGACTTCATCCGTGCCGCCAACGCCGAGCTCGACGCCGGGGGCAGCGACGTGGCACCGCTTGAGCGCGCGAGAACTGCGTTCGCGACCATCAACGGTGTGCTCGACCTCGCACCGCGTCCGGCGGCCGCGCCCACGAGCGACACGGCCGCCGCCGCAGCTACCGCGAGCGCCGTCTTTGCGCTCAGCGGCGAGGCGGTCCCGACCGAGGTCGTGGCGTGGGCGATGGACCGGCTTGACGCGCGGAACGCGGCGCGCCGCACGCGCGACTTCGCCGCCGCCGATGCCATCCGCGCCGAACTGGACGGAGCGGGCGTCGAGGTGCGCGACACGCCCGGCGGAGCGGAGCTGGTGTACGTGCGGGTGGTCCGCGACCGATAGCGGCGGGGGCGTCGGGCGCCGGTTCGCGCCGTCCCCGTGCGGGTGTCGTCCGTTGACTCCACTCCCGGGCCCGACTATCGTACGCGTCTCGCCATGCGCTGACGTAGCTCAATTGGCAGAGCACCTGATTTGTAATCAGGCGGTTGCGAGTTCGATTCTCGCCGTCAGCTCTGCCCGGTTGCCGCGATCGTCGGCTGTCGCGGGCCAGCCGGTGGGGTACCCAAGTGGCCAACGGGATCAGACTGTAAATCTGACGGCGCAAGCCTTCGAAGGTTCGAATCCGTCCCCCACCACTATGCAGGAACGTGAATCCGCGGGTCGGCGGCTCACGGGCGGTTCGTCCGCCGTGCGGGAGTAGCTCAGTTGGTAGAGCGCCAGCCTTCCAAGCTGGATGTCGCGAGTTCGAGTCTCGTCTCCCGCTCTCGTTCAGGTCGTTCATACACGGAAGCTTGCGACGTCAGGGCCACCCTCGTGGACCCTGGCGTTTCCTTTTCGCGCTCGCATCTCCTTCGCGCGCGTGCGATCCGCCGCTCCTCCCCCGGCGAAGCGGTCGCGCCGCGGCAGGATGGTGGCACCGCCGCCTCGAATCGGCGTCACGGCGGCGATGATGACGGCGGCAAGGAGGGGATCGTACGGCACACCGTCCCCGGTCGGCCCATGCCGCCACAGCTCGTCCGGCACCTCGATCCCGCTCTAGTGGCACTGCCAGACGATCAGGAGCACGCGAAACGGTCGTTCCGCAGGCGAGAGTCGGCCGTTGTCGTCGTCGGGCTTCATTGGCTACAGATTGGAAAGTGGGGTCGCCGCCTGCAGGACGCACGGGTCGGGCGCACCGAGCTACGGCACACCCGGCGCGCGATCATCGCGGCCCACCTCGCTCACGACCCCGACGTCGCCACCGCAGACCGACGATGAGCACCACGGCCGCGAGGAGCAGGAGCACGAGCAGCGAGACACTGTGCTTGGGGATCGGTTCGACTGACGTGGTCGGCGTGACGGCCACCTCCTGCATCAGCCCGGTCACCGCGTGAGGCGCCCCAATAATCGGGGCGATGCCAATGATCGCTGTCATGTCATGCATCCACCCTACCCTGCCGTCGCCGGCATTAGATGTATGTACAGGGCGCCGCGTGGGCCGCCGTCATTCGAACGATCTGCGAATGGTCAATCATCAGCGGGTTCAGCCACGACAGGACGAGAGCGAACACGACGGGTATGAGGCGAGCGTTTAGGCAAGCGCGGCGAGCCTCGTCCGCCACTGCGGCAGCCGGTAGATGAACGGGACCGCTACCGGCCCCAGCGCTGCGCTCCTCGCCCCGTAGGTCGCAGCGCCCACTATCGTCGCCGCGAGAGCGCCCCGCCCGCGACCTCGGGGCCGAGCCAGATGGCCGCGATGAGGTTCGGATTGCTGCACATGCTCCCCGCGGCGAGCAGCGTGCAGGCCATCATCGCGAGCGACATGACCACATCGGCGGAGGTGCCGGCGACGACGTCAGCGCGCCATTCGATCGAGGAGGGACGCCGGGTTGTGAACGAATGCGCGGTGAGTGGGACCTACGGATGTGGATCTCGTCCACGCATGCGTCGTCGCGAAGGTCATGCCAGCACATCCGTCCGCGTCAGATCGAATGGGCGCGTCGTGACCGCCTGACCACATCCATGTGTACCACCATGGCCTATGATCTGCACCACGAACCCGACAGGACGCGCGGTCTGGCACCGCCTCTATGACGAGTCGAACCCATCGAATCTCCAACTCTTCGGGAATCCTGCACATGAAAGTCGGAACCACATTCATCGCTGGGGATCGGGGGCGCCGTCATGAGCGCACTGATGTGGATGGGACGACAGGCGGAGACTCAGCATGAAGCCGGTGATCGTGTTCGACCTCAATGAGACGCTGCTGGACATGTCCGCCCTCGACCCCGCGTTCGGTCGCATCTTCGCCCAGTCGGATCCCGCTCAGACACGGAAGAATTGGTTCAGCAAGGTGCTCGAGCTCTTCCTCACCGCCACGATTACCCACCGCTATCGCAGCTTCGACGAGTTGACCGGCGACGCGTTGCACATGCTGGGTGGTCAGCTCGATCACGAGATCACCGCCGAGGACCGCACAGTCCTCAGGAATGCGCTCGGCGACATTCCGCCGTACCCCGATGTGCGGCCCGGGCTGGAGCGGCTCAGGGCGGCTGGCTTCACGCTCGCGACGCTGACCAACTCGACCGCGGCGTCGGTGAACGCGCTGCTCGAGAAGGCGCAGCTCACCGAACTGTTCGATCAGGTGCTCTCCGTCGACGCGATCGACCGCTACAAGCCGGCGCGTGAGGCATACGACTTCGCCGCAACGCGACTCGGCGTCAGCGTCGACCGCATCCTCCTCGTCGCGGCGCACGCGTGGGACATCGCCGGAGCGGATGCCGCTGGCTGCGCGACGGCGTTCGTCGCCCGGCCGGGCAAGGCGCTCAGCCCCGCGACGCCCGAGCCGCTGCTCCGCGCCGACGACGTCGCCAGCCTGGCCGAACAACTCGTCGCCCGGTATGCATGACGCATGAGAATCGGCGAGGAGGGCGGGCGGGGAACTGCCGCCTGCCCTCGCGACTTCCCTTCGCGGCATGGAACCGCTCGTGATGTCGGACGACGCCCACCACGCGGGGGATCGCGAATTTCGCACGGAGACCCTGCGCTGGCTGCCCGACGTGTCGCGATTCGCACTCTCCCTCACCCGCGACGAGGCCGATGCGGACGATCTGGTCCAGGAGACGTACCTCAAGGCGTATGACGGGTGGGAGACGTTCAGGGCCGGCACGGCGTCTCGCCCGTGGCTGTTGACGATTTGCCGCAATACGTTCCTCCGCCGCCGGAGGAGGGAGGAGCGTCAGGTGACCTGCGACGATCCGGAGCTCGAAGCGCTCGCCGCCGCCGCCGTCCACGCCTCCGCGCAGGCCGCCGGGTACGGTGACCTGTTCAACAACTTCGACCTGTCCGACGCCATCGCTCGGGCAATCGCCGACCTGCCAGCGGCGTTTCGGGACGTCGTGCTGCTGGTGGATGTGAACGATCAATCCTACGAGACCGCCGCCGCCGCGCTCGGCGTGCCGATCGGCACGGTCCGCTCGCGCCTTTTTCGCGCACGCCGGCTCCTCCAGGAGGCACTCATCGGGCATGCGCGGGATGCCGGACTCGTGCATCCGCAGGTCGGCGAGTCGACACCTGGTCAGGAGTCACGATGACAGGCTGGTTCTCCGGGTGGTTGTCCCGCTGGTTCGGGGCGCGCGGCGGCACGGCGACGCCGCCGATCGAGCGATCGACCGGGTCGGCGCCTGCGGATCAGCCTGCCGGGAGCGGCGCCGCGCCCATGCTCGACTGCGAGGCGGTGATGCGGCAGCTCTGGGACTACCTCGACGGTGAGCTTACCCCGGAGCGCATGGCGGCCGTGAGGGCGCATCTCGACCTTTGCAAGCGATGCTTTCCGCAGCTCGAGTTCGAGCGCTCCTTCCTCGATGCCGTCGCGCGCACCGCGCCGCAGCATTCGGATCCGGATCGGCTGCGGGAGCGGATCGTGGATCGCCTGCGGGCCAGCGGGATGACCGAGCCGTGACCGTCGCGTAAGCTTCCGCCACGCCCCGGACTTGCCGCAGCGACTCCTTCCGTGAGATGACACCATGAGCGTCAGACGCCACTGCTTCGCGCCACAGTCGTTTCCGGCTTTCGGTCTCGACGCCCGGGCGACCGCGGATCTCTGGCGGATATTCGCGCGACGCATCGAGGTGCCGGCGCCGGTCGTGGAACGGGGTACAGGCGATCGGGGGGGGCGCTGGCACCTGCTGGTCGCTGCCGAGGATCGGTGCGGCGATGCCGTCGACAGTTTGCCGGTGTTCGCGCGGCTCGCTCAGCGCGCCGAGAAGCTCGATCTGCTCGTGATGCCGCGCGACGCCCACTCCGAGCGTATGGATGCGCACCGGTCGCCGCGCGGCGAACTGGCCATTCCGCTCGTGCCGTTGCCTGACGTCGGCATCAGACAGTCGGCTCGATTTCTCACGCAGACCGCATGCATCGCTACGTGGCTGGCCTGTGCGGCGACATCGGGAGCAGCCCAGCGCGCGCCGAGGGTTGAGAATCCGACGCCCAACGCAGCCGCGACGCTCCGCCTCGCCCGTGTCGCGACCGTCAGTCCACAGTCGAGCGGCGAGTCGGTATCGGAACGTAACGGCCTCTGGGCTGTCCGCACCGCCACGTTCACGCCGCAGGGGACGCTGATCGTCGTGCTGGACGGTGGCGCGCAGATCCGGGAATACGACGCCACCGGGCGACCGCTCGGTACGATCGGGCGGGCGGGCGACGGCCCCGGCGAATTTCGCCACGCGGAAACCGTCGTATCGCTCCCTGGCGATTCGCTCCTCGTCCATGACGCGCAGAGCCGGCGCCTCACGATGTTCGGCCCGGATCGCCGCCCCGTCCGCACGATCACCACGGAGGGGCCGGCGCGCTGTTGCACGCTCGGTGGGAGCTATCTGGTCCAGGTCGCCGCACCGCGGGCTACGTCGGGAGCGCCGGCGGTCGGCTATACGAGCTACGGCGTCGCGTCCTGGCGCGGCGCGCCGGCCGCTACCCCCGGCGAGGAGCTTCGGATTGCGACCCGACCGCCGACCGTCGTCCTCGAACAATCCACCGGCGGTGGGGGGACGTTCAGCTTCGCGGGCGTTCATCGCCTTCCGTTCGCGGCGCTGCCGATGACGACCTTTTTGGGCGATCTGGTCGTCAACTCCGACGGCGCCCGGTACGAGTATCGGATGATCGGGCTCGACGGGACGCCCGCGCGAACGGTTCGCGTCGCCCGCGCGCCCGTCGAGGTCCCGGCGGCCGAACTTCGCCGCGTCAGGGATTCGGTCGGGGCGATCGTCCCGGATGCCGGCGACCGTCGACGCCTCCTGGCCGCGTTCGATGCGGCGCAGACGCCCACGACCTTTCCGGCCTTCGACCGCATGCTCGCCGACGATCCGGCTGGCGCGCTCTGGATCCGAACCCACGCTCCGGATGCCGCCCGACCCGAGCACTGGTCCCGCTTCACGCGGGACGGCCGGCTCGAGGGAACACTGACCCTGCCTCGCGGGTGGCGGGCCGTCGCCTTCAGCCGCGGCCAGGCGATCATGGTTGAGGAGGACGACACGACCGGGCTGCAGCGCATCCACGTTCACGTCGTCGAGCGCGACGCGGCCGGGTCGCGGCGATGAATCCACGCCTGGTTCCACTGTTGCAGCGGCTGACGCTCATCGTTCCCCTCGCCGTCGGCCTCGGCGCGTGCCGCACGCGGCCGCCAAGCGCACCGCCGCCGCTGGTCGCGTCGTTTAGCGCGCGAACGCCGTCCGTCTCGTTCGCGAACGGCACCTTCGAGGGATCGGTGGTCGTGTCCGATCACGCGATCGAGGTGCTGGTTCCCGAGCCGCGGATCTCAGTTCCGCAACCCGGCGCGGCCCGGGTTGAATCCATGAGCCTGCGCGTCCTCTGGGCCGCTCCCTCGGGGGCCGGCGGTTGGCGGCGCGTCGACTCCACCGCCGCGCTCCCGCTGGGCCCGATCGCCGGCGAGCAGCTCGGCGATACCGTCCAGCGCCCGGTGCGGCCGCTCCGCTTCGAAATACCGCGCAGCGCGCGCACCGAGGCCGCTGGGCCGAGGATGATCGTCTTCCAGTTTATCGAGATGACGGCCACCGGGACGCTGGCTTGGTGGTACGCACGGAGCGATACGCTTCGCTTCGCGCCGGCCCCAGAATCCGCGATCCGTCCGCGATAACGAGCGCGGCGAGAGGCGATAGCCGGACCGCTGACCACCGGGACGTTTCGAGCGGCACCGTCCGGTCTCTGTCCTGCGGTGGCGAACGAGACGATCGCCGCCAGAATGCGCTGGGCGCGCACCCCGCACCGATTGTCCCCGCCGCGCCGGTTCGATACGTTCGGGTCTGCCCTGCGCCCGTCTGGGGCGCACGCGGCGACACTGGACTCAGGAGTGCGGAGGGGCATGCGGATCCTCATCATCGGTGCGGGCGACGTGGGATTCCATCTGGCGGAGCAGCTCGCCCGGGAGGATCACGACGTCACGATCATCGAGCAGGATCGCG
Source organism: Gemmatimonadales bacterium (assembly GCA_038324385.1). Classification (GTDB taxonomy): domain Bacteria; phylum Gemmatimonadota; class Gemmatimonadetes; order Gemmatimonadales; family Gemmatimonadaceae; genus JBBQHX01. Next base: position 27,533 of record JBBQHX010000011.1, read on the forward strand.
CTCGTGCCCGTGCCATCCAGGACGTTATGGACGGCGTCGTGATCGAAGGGAACGGGGCCAGCCTCGTCACCCTCGAGCACGCCGGCATTCAGCGCACGGACCTGTTGCTCGCCGTGACGAGTCAGGACGAGATCAACCTGATGGCCTGCCTGTCGGCCGCGCAGTACAAGGTGCCGAAGCGGATCGCCCGCGTCTCGAAGCCAGATTATTACGATCACACCGGTATCCTGCCGCCCGAACGCCTGGGCGTGGACCTGATGATCAATCCGGAGCGCGAGTGTGCGCTGGAGACTTACCAGTTGCTCCAGAGCGCCGCGGCCACGGAGTTTGCCCAGTTCGAGGGCGGGCTCGTGCAGCTCATCGGCGTGCGCGTGAAGGAAGGGGCGCCAGTTGCTGGCAAGCAGCTGCGCGAGATCGGCACGATCAATCCGGACGTACGAGCGCTCGTCGTCGCGGTCGCGCGCGGGGGACAGACGATCATCCCGGGCGGCAGCACGCGCATCGAAGCCGGCGACCAGGTGTTCATCATGGGTGAGGCCGCGCACCTGCCTGACGTGTTGACGCTCGCCGGCTACAGCCGCTTCAACTTGCGGCGAGTGGTGATCGCGGGCGGAAGCCGGGAAGCGTGGTTCCTCGCCCGGCTGCTCGAGGAGCACCGGATCGACTGCACGATTCTCGAATCGGACCGCGCTCGCGCCGTGACGATGGCCGAACAGCTCAAGCGGAGCCTCGTCCTGCACGGCGATGCCACCGATCTCGAGCTGTTGGAGATGGAGGGCATCGGCGACGCCGACGGATTCGTGGCATACACCGGCAGCGACGAGACGAATCTTCTCTCGTGCCTCCTCGCGAAGAGCCTTGGTACGCGGAAGGTCATTTCCCTCATCGACCGCTTCGCCTACATCCCGTTGGTCGCGCGCGTCGGCGTGGACGCGGCGGTCTCCCCGCGGCTGGCGGCTGTGAACGCCATTTTGAGTCACGTGCGCCGCGGCTCCGTTCTCGCGGTCGCCACGCTGAAGGGGACTCGCGCCGAGGGGATCGAGTTCGATGTCTCGCCGCGCTTCCCTTTCGCGGACAAGCCCTTGGCCAAAGTGCGGTTCCCGGTTGGGAGCCTCGTCGGCGCGATCATCCGTGACGAGCGTGTGATCATCCCGGATGGCGCCGATTCGATTCGCGTCGGCGACCGCGTGATCGTCTTCGTGCTCCCTGAAGTGTTGCGCAAGGTGGAGGCACTGTTTGCCTGAGTTGCGTGGTGGCTGAGTCCAGCGGTGGCTGAGTCGCGCGGAGGGATGAGCTTGGGCGACGTGGTGTATCTCGTCGCCACGGTGATGCTCGGCGTCGCCACGGCCCTCGGGGGCTGCGCCGTGGCCGCCGCCGCCATGCGCGACAGCTCGGCCGTGGCCCTCGGGCTGTCCACCGCCGTTGCGCTCGTCGTCGGGACCATCGGACGCGCCGTCACACATACGCCGAAGGACATCAGCATTCGCGAGGCGTTCGCCATGGTCGCGCTCGCATGGACGTCCGTCGCAATCGTCGGCGCGCTGCCCTACCTGTTATCCGGTGTGCTGAGCAGTCCCGCCGCAGCGCTGTTCGAGTCGATGTCAGGCTTCACGACAACCGGCTCGACCGTGCTCGCCGACATCGAAGCCACACCGCGCGGCATCCTCTTGTGGCGGAGCCTCACACAGTGGCTCGGCGGCATGGGCATCGTGGTCCTTGGCGTGGCCGTGTTGCCCTATCTGGGGGTCGGCGGCATGCAGCTCTTCCGCCTCGAGGCGCCGGGACCGACCACGGACCGCCTGCGTCCGCGCATCCAGGATACCGCCAAGCTGCTGTGGACCGTCTATGCGGTGCTCACGGCGGTGCTCGTGGGGCTCTTCCTCCTCGGGGGCATGTCGCTGTTCGATGCGGTCAACCATGCGCTGACCACCATGCCCACCGGCGGCTTCTCGACACGCAATGCGTCGATGGGTGCGTTCGGCCCGTATGTGCAGTGGGTGACCGTCGTCTTCATGTATCTCGCAGGGACCAGCTTCACCCTTCACTACCGCCTGCTCCAGCGCGGACACCGGGCATACTGGCGCGACGCCGAGTGGCGTCTCTACACCGGGATCATTGTCGCGGGTACGGTCATCGTCGGCCTGTTTCTGTACGACCAGGGGCTGCCGGCGGAACAGCGCATCCGCGAGGCCGCATTTCAGGTCGTGTCGATCGTGACCACCACCGGGTTCGGAACGGCAGACTTCACGCTCTGGCTGCCCGGTGCCCAGGCCGCGCTTTTCCTCCTCTTCTTCCTCGGCGGGATGGCCGGCTCGACGGCCGGCGGCATGAAGATGGTGCGCGTGCTCCTGGTGCTGAAGCAGACCTGGATCGAGGTGCGCCGGCAGCTCCATCCGCGCGCGGTACTCCTGCCAAAGGTCGCGGGCAAGGCGGTCCCGGAGCACGTGATGCTCAACGTGCTCGGCTTCATCCTGCTGTACATGATGCTCTTCGGGGTCGGCACGCTCGCCATGGCCAGCTTTGGCCTGTCGCTGCCGGCGGCGGCCGGCGCGGCTGCGACCAGCGTCAGCAATGTCGGGCCAGGACTCGCCGAGCTCGGCCCCGTCGCCCACTTCGGCGCCCTCCCATGGCAGGCCCAGCTCATCCTGGCCTTTCTGATGCTCGTTGGCCGGCTGGAGATCTACACGGTGCTGCTCCTCTTTCATCCCGGGCTCTGGCGGCGTTGACCCGGCGGCGCGGCGGCGATTCTACGGGGTATGCGGACGGGGAGGAGACGCCGCCGAGCCGCGGTGGTGTCCCACTCCGACGCGCCCGCAAGCACTTGCGTCTCCGCCCCGGACCGGCTACCGTGAAGATCTGTCGCCGATACCCTCAATCCTGGGCCGGAGGCACCGCCGCGCGCCACCGACCTCGGCTCGTCCGCGGGTCGGACATGTGCAGGAGCATCTGCAGGAGATGGATCGCCGCTCGCGTAGCTCAGTCGGCAGAGCACACCCTTGGTAAGGGTGAGGTCACCGGTTCGATCCCGGTCGCGAGCTCTTGACGGAAGCCAGTGTCACTCCGGCGTCCGGGTGCCCCGTCTCTCATGGGCACGATGTGATCGCCTCCGGCGGTCGCGAGCGCGAATGGACGGCCCAGGGAGCCAGGCGGCGCGCCGAACGACAGCGCCGCCGGCTCCCGTATGCCGTCTGGCGCGTCAGCCAGTTCAACCTTCTTCTGCAATCGGGATCAACGGATCATGGGCAAAGCCAAATTCGAGCGGAACAAGCCGCATGTGAACGTGGGCACGATCGGACACGTTGATCACGGGAAGACGACGTTGACGGCGGCGATCACGCTGATTCAGTCGGCGCAGGGGCTGGCGTCGAAGGTCGCCTTCGACCAGATCGACAAGGCGCCGGAGGAGCGCGAGCGTGGGATCACGATCGCCACGGCG
>JBBQHX010000012.1:0-29175 GCA_038324385.1 Gemmatimonadales bacterium
CGTCGAGAGCAGGGTCTCCTGACGCCGCCACATGGTCGAGATGGTCCGATCGTCCTGCTCTGGATGCTCGTGGCCGAGTACGTGGAGCGTGCCGTGCACGACCAGCCGGGCGAGCTCCTCACGGATCCCGCAGCCGTGCTCGACGGCATTCGCGCGGGCGACGTCGGGTGCGATATAGACGTCGCCGACGACCGGACCGTTCTCAGTCACGCCGCCGAGGGCGAAGGTGATCACGTCCGTCGGTCCGCGATGGCCGAGGTGCGTGCGGTTCAGCGCCGCCATATCGCGGGTGGATACGAACCGAATCGAGATCATCGCGTTGCGGACCCGCTCGCGCCGCAGGACGAACTCCGCCAGCTCAGCCACGCGGGCTCGGGCGAGCGGGACGCGAATCGCGTCGGTGGTCACGTCCACGTGAATTGTCACGGCGTGGCGAACTCGGCCGACACGCCCCCGCTGGCGACGGGATAATCGATGCGGTTGTGATACATCCCGTTGAGCACGCGGCCGAACTCCCGTTTGACGATCTCCAGCTGTGACAGCGTGATCGGGGCGTCGCGAAGCTGCCCCCCCTCCATGCGCTGCCGCACGATGTGATCAATGACGTCCCGGATCTTCTCCGGCGTCGGGTCATTGAGCACCCGCATCGACGCCTCGACGCCGTCGGCGAGCATGCAGATTGCCGTCTCGGCCGACTGCGGGAGCGGGCCCGGATACGTGAAATCCTGCGGATTCGGTGCCGTGCCCTCCCGTTCCTTCGCCTTTTCGTAGAAGTAGGAGATGAGCCCGGTACCATGATGCTCGGCGATGAAGGCGCGGATCGCCCGCGGGACCTTGTGCTCCTCCGCCAACTCGAGCCCCGCGACGACGTGGTTGCGGATGATCTGCGCACTGGTCGCCGGCTTGAGCTTGTCGTGCGGGTTCCGCCCGCGTGGCTGATTCTCCACGAAGTACTGCGGTTTCTTGAGCTTCCCGATGTCGTGGTAGTAGGTCCCCACGCGGGCCAGCAATCCATTCGCGCCGATCGCGTTCGCCCCCGCCTCGACGAGGTTCGCCATCATGATCGTGTGCGCAAATGTGCCGGGCGCTTCCAGACTCAGCCGCTGCAATAGCGGGCGGTTGAGATCCGACCACTCGAGCAGCTTGAGGTAGGTGTCGATCCCGGTGAACTCCTCCGCCGATGGCAGCAGCACGAAGGCCAGCGACACGCTGACAAACGCATTGACTCCGCCCCAGAGGGCGCTCCACAGAATGTCGGTGATGTCGCGGTCAAGCGTCAGGCCGATCGCCACGGCGCCGACCAGATACGCGGCGGAGATCCAGAGGATTGACCGGTACGCCTGATCGCGGCGACGCACCGCCCGCACACTGAACGACGCCGCAACACCGGCAATGAGGTTGAGGAAGAGCGCGTTCGTTCCGCGGAAGACGTTCTGCCCGCCGATCAGCACGGCGAGTACCATCACGGCGATCATACTGATGCGCGCGTCGAGCAGGACGCTGAACAACACCGCCGCGAGCGCGACCGGTATGAGCTCGGTTCGCATCGTCTGCGGGTCGGCGCCGATCACGCGCGCCGCCACGAGCACGAGGACGAACACCACCGCGAACAGCAGCACCACCCGTAGCGCGGCGTAGAGTTGCGGGCGGAACAACAACAGCGCGGCGCCAAGAATGCAAACCACGAGCAGGTTGAACAGGACGGCACCGATCGCGCGTCCGACGGTCGCCGTGACGCCCTCCGAGCTGTTCTGCATCTGATCGCGCAGGGCGCGCAGCTTCTCGTGTTCCTCGCGGTAGATGACCTCATGCGCCCCGACGATCTTCTCGCCGGCGCGTACAGTGTACTTCACCGGATCGACGGATCGACGGAGTTCCGCCCGCAGTCGTTCGGTGGCCGCGCGATCATAGCTGACCGTCGGCTGGAAGAACCCGCTCAACAGCTTCAAATAGATCGCGTCGGCGACCTGCGAGCGTGGATCGGGATGGATCGTCCGTGCCTGAGTGACGAAGTCGCGGAACGGCCGGACGCTGTCGACCGGAACGGTGCGCTCCTCACCGTCGCGCTGCAGGATGACCTGGCCGCGGAGGCTGTCGAGCGCACCCGGACCGGCGACACCGGGGGCGAGCCAGCGAGCATACGATCGCTCGACGGCATCGACGACGGCGGCCGCGCGCGCCGGCGCGGCGAGATAGGTGGCCTCCTCGCTGGACAGGCGAATCCCGGCTTCAGCCGCCCGGGCCACTATCGCCTGGACGCGACCCGTTTCCGATCCAGGCGGTGTGGCGGCGGCGACTGCCGCGCGAAACGCCGCCGTGCGCTCGGCGGCCGAGTCGTAGGCGGCGCGCGAGTAACGCAACGTCGGCATGACGGAACGGGCGACGTCCGCGCGTTCCTGTTCCAGTTCGGACGCCGGCTTCGGCACCTGATACTGGAACGGCGCGATGACGTTCTCGGCCGCGACGGCGCCCACTTCCAGTAACGGGAAGTCCACCGCCGGGGCGGCTGGAAAGAGCAGAAATGTGATGAACGACACAGCGAACGCGATACCCAGGCGGATGCCGTGGCCGATCGGCCGCACCGGTTTGACTCGAAGCGGCGCCGAGACCATCGGCGCGTCGGGGCGGATGGCGTCGAACCGCCCGGTGTCCGTTCGCGGCGTCGTCACCGCGCGTCAGGCCCCCATCGCGTCGTCAGCATAGGCGTTGATGATGTCGCGCACGAGGCGGTGACGCACGACGTCCGCGTCGGACAGATAATGGAAGGCAATACCGTCGATGCCTGGAAGGATCCGCTCGATCTGAATCAGCCCCGAATCTTCGCGCCGCGGTAGATCGACCTGCGTCTTGTCGCCGGTGATGACAATCTTCGAGTTCACCCCCAGACGCGTGAGGAACATCTTCATCTGCGCATTGGTGGCGTTCTGCGCCTCGTCGAGAATCACGAACGCGTCGGACAGGGTGCGTCCGCGCATGTAGGCGAGCGGTGCGATCTCAATCGTGCGCGTCTCGAGCGACTTCTGCACGCGCTCGGGCGGCATCATGTCCTCCAGCGCGTCGTACAGCGGACGTAGATACGGATCCACCTTCGCCTGCAGATCGCCGGGGAGGAAACCGAGGCTCTCGCCAGCCTCCACGGCGGGACGGGCGAGGACGATCTTCTTCACCCGCTTGCGCACCAACGCATCGACGGCCATCGCGACGGCGAGATAGGTCTTGCCGGTCCCCGCGGGTCCGATGCCGATGACGATATCGTTGTCGGCGATCAGTTCCAGGTAGGCCTGCTGCCCCTCCGTCTTCGCCTGGATCACCCGGCGGACACCCGGCAGCGCGATCCGCGTCTCACCCGCGGCACCTGGCTCGCGGGGACCTTCGAGCGCGTAGCGCAACACGTCGTCGGCCTCGAGCGGCATATGCTGCCGCGCCGTCTCGATCATCCGATCGCTGATCGCCGCCGCGCGCTCGACCGCTTCGCTCGATCCACTGAGCGTCAGCACGTCGCCACGCAGAGCGACGCGGGCGCCACTCTGCTTGGTCAACTCCAACAGGTTGGCGTCGTTGACACCCGCCAGAATCAACGGATCGGCACCCTCGGTGCTCATCCGCCGTGTCGAAGGTTCGTCAGCCACTCAGTCCTCCTCCACCGTAATATGCAACTCGGCGAGATCGCTCGCCGGAACGCGCGTGGGTGCACCTTCGAACAGCGCGCGCGCCGCCGTCGTTTTGGGAAAGGCGATGACGTCGCGGAGCGACGGGGCACCGGCGAGCAGCATGGCGATGCGATCAAAGCCGAAGGCAATCCCGCCGTGAGGCGGAGCACCGCTCCGGAGCGCCTCGAGCAGGAAACCGAAGCGAAGCTGCGCGGTCGCGTCGTCAATTCCCAGCAAGCCGAAGATCTTGGCCTGCAGCGCGGGGTCGTTGATGCGGATGCTGCCGCCGCCGAGCTCCGTCCCGTTCATGACGACGTCGTACGCCAGCGCGCGCGCGTGCTCGGCGCCGTCGTCGAGCCGCGCGGCGTCTTCGGGGCGTGGCGCGGTGAACGGGTGATGGACGGCGAAGAGCGCGCCAGTGGCCGGGTCGCGCTCAAACATCGGGAAGTCGACCACCCAGAGCATCGCCGGTGGTCCGTTCCCGATGAGCGACAGGCGTTGCGCGAGTTCCTGCCTCACGCGGTCGAGCGCGGGGCTCGTCACTCGATCGGCGCCGGCCACGAGGAGCACCAGATCGCCGTCCTCCATCTGGAGGGTCGCGGCCGCCGACGGATCGAGGAACTTGGCGATCGGGCCTTCGAGCGCTCCGTTCACCCACTTGATCCGCATCAGGCCACCGACTCCGGCGCCGCGCGCGATCACTTCGAGCTCGTCGACCTGCTTGCGCGACATGGCTGCCCCGCCCGGTACGCGCAGCCCGCGTACGCGACCGCCGGCATCCAGCGCCGAACGCGCGACGACGAAGTCGCTCTCGCGGAAGAGCGCGCTGGCGTCGAACAGCTCGAGCCCGTAGCGCAGGTCGGGACGATCCGATCCGTACCGCTCCATCGCGTCGGCGTAGCTCATCCGCACGAAGGGGGTCGTCAACTCGATCCCTGCCTCACGAAAGAGCACCGTCAGCAGACCCTCTGCCAAGGCGAAGATGTCGTCAGGCGTGATGAACGACGCCTCGATATCGATCTGCGTGAACTCAGGCTGGCGATCGGCGCGGAGATCCTCGTCGCGGAAGCAGCGCGCGATCTGGAAGTAGCGGTCGAACCCCGCCACCATCAGCAGCTGCTTGTAGAGCTGCGGCGATTGGGGGAGTGCATAAAATTCGCCCGCGTGCACGCGGCTCGGCACGAGGTAGTCGCGCGCGCCTTCCGGAGTCGGCTTCGTCAGGATCGGCGTCTCGACTTCGATGAAGCCCTGCTCGTCCAGATAGCGGCGCGTGCCCTGCATCAGCCGGTGCCGCAGTATCATGTTCGCCTGCAGCTCGGGCCGGCGAAGGTCGAGATGCCGATGCTTCAGTCGCAGTTCCTCGGCGGGGAGCTTTTCACCGCGGCCGCGCGCGACCGGAATGGCCGGGGTGGTTGCGGGGCCGACGACGGTCAGCGCCGTGCCGTGCACCTCGATCGCTCCCGTCGGGAGATCGGCGTTCGCGCCATCGGCCGGCCGCGCGGCCACGACCCCCTCGATGAGCACCACGGTTTCGGCGCCAAGTGCGCCCGTGCGCGCGACGAGTGCCGCGTCGACCCGTTGCGGGTCGAAGGAGACCTGCACCATGCCGTCGCGGTCCCGCAGGTCGATGAAGACCAGTCCGCCGAGGTCGCGGACGCGGTGGACCCATCCACCGAGGCGCACCTGGCGGCCGACGTCCGCGGGACGCAACGCGCCGGCGAGGTCGGACCGCATCGCCGTAGCCGCCCAGCTCTGTTCACTCAAGTAGGCACGCTCCGGGATTCGGCAGCACCGCAGCCACGAGAAGGGATGGTTGCGTCCGGACGGTCGGCCGCCGCAGACCGGCAATCGGGAACATCAGCGCGCCTCATGCGGCCTCCGAATCCTGAATGACGGCGTAGAGGGCGGGGCCGTCGGGGGCCCGGCGGAGGGCGTCGCGGAACGCCTCACGCCGCAACAGCCGCGAGATCCGACTGAGCGTCTTGAGGTGAGCGCCGGCCGCGGCCTCAGGGCCGAGCAGAAGGAAGAAGAGTTCCGCGGGCCGGCCGTCGAGCGCGTCGTACTCGATCGGGCGCTCGGCGAGCCCCACCGCGACGATGAGCTTGTCGACAAGCGGAGTTTTGGCGTGCGGAATGGCCACGCCGTCACCGATGCCGGTGCTGAGCACGCGTTCGCGCTCCTGCAGGGCATCGAGAATGGCGGCTTTCGCGGAGGCGTCGGCGTCGGGAAGCGCGAGCTCAACCAGCTCGCGCAGGACCTCGTCCTTGTTCCGTCCGAGGAGTGGCACCTTCACACGCTCGGGCGTCAGGAGCTCGGTCAGCAGCACGGATGGGATCGTGGGGTCATGGATGCTGCCAAAGTTAACCCGGCCACCGGGGGCCGGGAAGCGCATCGGTTGACGCGTCGGTCTGGGACGGCTAGCCTCAAGTGTAAGTCTCGCAACGCATTCGACGATCTGACGCAGTCCCCCGCCGGGGCTGGCTTCTCGCTTCCCCGCTTCTGAATGACATCCCAGTCCACCTCGCCCCGCGAGAATCTGCTCGATCTGGTCCCCGACCAGGCGGAAGCGCGCCTGAGCGCGGTGCTCGCCGAGTGGGGGGAACCGTCGTACCGGGCCTCGCAGATCGCACGCCGCCTCTGGGTCAATCCAGTACCAACCTTTGCTGCGATGACGGAGCTCCCGGCGGCCCTCCGCGCGCGCCTGGAGGAGCGGTTCGCCATTCCGCGCCTCGAGTTGACGACGCGGCAGGTTTCGGCGGACGGTACGCAGAAGTTCCTCTTCAAGCTATCCGACGGGGAAGCGATCGAGACGGTGGCGATCCCCGATGGCGGCCGCATGACGCTGTGCATCTCGTCGCAGGCGGGGTGCGCGCTGCAGTGCGCCTTCTGCGCCACCGGCGCGATGGGGTTCATGCGCAACCTGCTGCCGCACGAGATCGCCGGCCAGGTGCGCGAGATGCGGCTGATCGACGACCCGCTCACGATCACCAACATCGTATTCATGGGGATGGGCGAGCCGCTCATGAACTGGAAAGCGGTCTCGCCCGTGCTGACGATCCTCAACGATCCGCGAGGACTGGGCATCGGCGCGCGGCACATCACGATCTCGACGGTCGGCATTCTGCCCGGGATCATCGCGCTGGGTGAGCGCCCGGAGCAGTTCCGCCTGGCAATCTCCGTGCATGCGCCGTCGGACGAGTTGCGGCAGGAGCTGATGCCGATCAACACCAAGTACCCGCTCGCCGACGTGATCGATGCGGCGCGCGAGTTCGCCCGCCGCGTGACGTTCGAGTACGTGATGCTGGGCGGCGTGAACGACCAGAACGAACACGCCGACGGGTTGGCCGATCTCGCCAAGCGGTGCGGCGCGTTCGTGAACCTGATCCCGCTGCATCCCGGTGGCGCGCTCGGCTTCACCCCCACGCCGCCTGACGCGATCCAGCGATTCGCGCGGCGGTTGCGGGCGCGCGGGATCGAGGTGGCGGTGCGCAAGAGCCGCGGAATGGACATCGCGGCCGCGTGCGGCCAGCTACGGGTAGAAGGTCTCCGGCGGCGGCCGCCACGAACGGCCGATGAGCACGGTAATGTCCAGGTAGCGTGAGCTGTCGGGACGCAACTCGACGCGCGCCCCCTGCATCGCCGCGGCCGCCCGGGCCGCCCAATCCGGGTGGCCGGTGCGATCCAGCACGAGCGTGCTGTCGAGCTGCTCGGGATGCGTCCCGATCGCGACGACGTCGAAGCCACGATCGCGCAGCGCTCGGGTCGCCCGCCGCGCGAGCCGCGGAATGCGCGTCGCGTTGAGCACCTCGACCCGCACGCGCACGTCGGCCGGCGCCCGCTCGGCCTCGGTGACCTCGGCGGCTTCATCAGGTGAGCCCGGACTGCCACGATAGACGAATACGGCGACGACCGCGGCGCCGGCCACGAGCAGCGCTCCGATCAGCAGCCGGCGGGTCAACGGAGAGAGGGGCTGTCTCACCGGACCGAGTTCCAGAGGCGCACTGTCTGGTCGAACAGCTCGTGTCCTTCCTGGACCGTCCAGGCCAGACGGTGCCTCACGACCTCCCGAAAGACGTCGTCGAAGTCGTCAGGCACGTGGCTCGCCAGAAAGGCGCGCTCCGCCCTGGCGAAGCGGCGCCCCGGCTCCAGGTAGTCGGCCATGAAGAGGGCGCGGCCGACCCGTCCCCACCCCGCACATCCGATCGTGTGGTGCCGGATCGCCTCGAGCACCTCGGCGCGGGTTTCGCCGTCACGCTCGAGAAGCACGGCCGCCGCCGGCCCGTGCAGCACGGCGGCGGGGAGCCTCGAATCGGGGACCAGCGCCCGCAACTCCGGCTCGGAGGCGTCGCGCAACGCGTCGTGGAGGATCCCCGCGGCGTGCCAGGCAGTGCGCTCGACGTCGCCGAGCGTCAGGGCATCCGCCCAGCTGTCGAGCAGGTCAGTCACCCGACGGATATGGGCGGCGCGCTTGTCCCGCACCTGCGCCCATGCGGGCAGTTCAGTCGAGTCCACGCCGCACATACGGTTCGAGCACGGCCTGATTGCGCACGGCGGAGCGCACGACATAGTTCCAGCCCGTGAGCTCGGCGCCCTTTCCGATTAACGACTCGACCACTCGCGAGTACGGACCGATCACGCACTCGCTGCCGATCTCGGTCGCGCCTTCGAGGACGACGCCCGGGTAGATGATGGTGTCGGGCCCGATACGGACATCTGCGTCCAGCCAGACGGTGGCCGGGAGCAGGAAGGTCACGCCGGCCGCCTCATGTCGACGGACGAGGCGGTCACGCAACGCGGTCGAGACGTCGGCGAGCGAGTGCCGGTCGGACACGCGCAGCAGTTCCAGCTCGCTCGCGGGCACCACGCGTGAGGCACCGATCGGGAAGCGCGGATCCTCCGCCGATGCGAGCGCTGGCCCCTCGCCACTGACCGCGACGCCGGCGACGCGATCGCTCGACTCGGAGACCATTGCCACCCCGTGCTCACCGGCGCGCAGCAGCCGCAGGAGCGTTCCCGACAGGATGAGCGGCGCCGCGCCGTCGACGAGCAGTGTGAGGCCCGGCCGCGTCACCGCCGAGCGGAGCGCGACCGTTTCTTCGCCCGGCGGCACCGCGTCGAGCACCATCGTGCTTGGCGCATCCGGGATGTCGACAGGCGCGCCGGCGCGGTGCAGCACGCGGATCTCCTCGGGCGGGGGCGACACCTCCAGCAGCGCCGTCACCACGTGCCAGAGCACGGGCTGCCCCGCGAGCGGGTGCAGATAGACGCTCACGCGCGAGCGGAACGCCTCGTAGTCGTCGAGCGCGGAGATCACGGCGCGCCACCGCATCAGGGCGCCCCGAGAATCACGTTGTCGATCAACCGCGTCGCGCCTACGCGCGCGGCAACCATCGCGACGTCGCCGGGGCGCGTCGCGCGCGTGACGGGCTCGAGCATCTCGGCGTCGGCCAGCGCGAGATAGTCGATCGCGACCGAGGGAACCTCGGCCAGGCGACCGCGGCCCGTCTCGAGCAATCGGGCGGGATCGGTCTCGCCATGCGCGAACGCGTCGCGGATCGCGAACAGCGCGCGCGACAACACCAGCGCGTCCGAGCGGTGCGCGGGTGCCAGGTAGAGATTGCGGCTGGACATCGCGAGGCCGTCATCTTCCCGCACCGTCGGCATGACGACGATGCGCACGGGCAAATCGGCATCGGCGACGAGCGCGCGAACGAGCGTCGCCTGCTGCACGTCCTTCTGTCCGAACACGGCGACATCGGGCTGCACGATGTTCAGCAGCTTGAGCACCACCGTGAGCACACCCGCAAAGTGATCCGGTCGCGCCTCCCCTTCCCATCGCCCCGCCAGATCGCCGGGCACAACGCGAACGCGCGGTTCACGCGGATAGATCTCGGTCGCCGGAGGAATGAACAGCAACGATGCGCCGCGTTCGACCGCTTTCGCCGCGTCTCCGTCCAGATCCCGCGGATAGCTCGCCAGATCCTCGTGAGGCGCGAACTGCAGCGGGTTCACGAACACGCTCAAGACGACGTCGTCGGCCCACCGTCGCGCCTCGTCGATCAGGCGCAGGTGGCCTTCGTGCAGATAGCCCATCGTCGGGACGAACCCGATCGTCGCGCCGGCGGCGCGCGCGGCCGCCACCGCCTCACGAAGCGCGGGAATCGTCGTCAGGCGCTGCATCAGAAGCCGTGCTCGGCGGCAGGATACTGCCCGCCGCGCACATCCGCGGCGTAGGCACGGATCGCCGAGCGCGCCATCTCACCCAGCTCGGCATATCGCTTGAGGAACTTGGGCGCAAATCCATCGTTGAGGCCGAGCAGGTCGTGCAACACGAGCACCTGCCCGTCGCACCCGGCACCCGCGCCGATGCCGATCGTCGGGATCGTCACCGCCGCGGTCACGCGTTCGGCGACCTCCGCCGGTACGAGCTCGAGCACGATCGAGAAGGCGCCCGCATCCTCGAGCCGCCGGGCGTCGTCGATCATGCGCTGCGCCGCGACCGGATCCCGCGCCTGCACACGCGCGCCGCCAAGCTGCAGGACGGCCTGCGGCGTGAACCCGAGATGCCCCATCACCGGAATGCCCAGTGCGGTCACCGCACGCACCGCCTGCTCGATCGGCTCGCCCCGCCCTTCCAGCTTCACCGCGCCGGCACACGTCTCCTGAATGACGCGGCCGCAATTACGCATCGCGTCCTCGACGCTGATCTGGTACGTCAGAAAGGGCATGTCGACGATGAGCATGGCGCGCGTCAGGCCTCGCTTCACACACCCCGTGTGATAGATCATCTGGTCGAGCGTGACGGGCAGCGTCGACTCGTAGCCCGCGACCACGTTGCCCAGCGAGTCACCGACCAGGACGGCGTCGACTCCGCCGTCGTCCGCCAGACGCGCCATCAAGGTGTCGTACGTGGACACGAGCACGAGCCGTTGCGCTCGCCCGCGCGCGGCGGCGAAGTCTCGCACGGTCACCGCGCGTGTGGGTGCACCATGACTGCTCATCGGTCCTCACGGAGCAGCGCCAGTTCGCGCTGCCAGAAGTCACGGTGGGGGAGCTCGGGATGCGGAACGGTGAGTCGGGGCGTGGCGACCGTCGCCGTCTCGTAGCGCACAATGTCCAGGTCGAGCGTCCGCGGACCCCACCGCACCGTGCGGACGCGACCGTGGTCGTTCTCGATGGCCTGTAAACGGTCGAGGAGCTCGGCGGGAGCGAGACGTGTCTCCAGGGCGACCATCTGATTGAGAAAGCTATCCTGCGGCACCGGGCCGAGCGGAACGGTTTCCTCGACCGGCGTCGCGGCCAGCAGCCGCGTCGCCGGGAGCTGGGCGAGGGCCGCCCGCGCGCTGGCGAGCGTGGCTGCGCGATCCCCCACGTTGGAGCCGAGCGCAACGTAGGCCACGTCAGGCACCGGGAGTCGTCACACCGGACGGCCCGATCGACGAGGGAGGCGCAGAAGGCGCGGCCGGTCCGCCGACGTCCGTCCGCTCGTAGACGATCTCGGCGCAGCCGAGCGGGCCCGGCAGCGCGACATGCGGCTTTCGAACAGCGATGCGCACCGCGCGCACGCCGCCGAGCGCGATCGCCGCGTCGCCGATGGTCGTCGCAATGGTCTCCAGGTACTCCAGCGGCTCGCCATCGACGATTCGCACGACGAGCGCATGCAGGGCCCGGTAGTCGACCAGCGAACCCGGCCCTACCGCCACCTGCAGATCGATGGCGAGCGGCTGCGGCAGATCGCGCTCGTGCGGCAGGATGCCCACGCGCACGTGAAACCGCATGTCCCGGAGGGAAACCGTCAGCTGGGTCGGCACGGGCGGAACGTAGGAAGGGGCCGGAGCGGTGTCAATTCAGTCACGGCGTCCGACGGGGTGCCGCGGGGTGCGAGCAGGGACGCGCTCACGCAGCGCTGGTGATGCGCCGTGCGAGGTCATCGAGGTCGGACGACACGGCCCGCAGGCCGACGGCCGCTCCCTCCAACTCGCGCAGGGCCCGGGCCTGGTCGGTGGCGACCTCGCTGACCCGCCCGGCACCGTCCCGGGTCCGGCTCACGATGTCCATCACGCGGACGACGCCGCGCTGCAGGCGGTCCGACTGCGTCTCCTGGTCGCGCGTCGTGGTCGCGATGGCCCGGGCATGGCCCGCCGACGCCGCGGTGGTTGCGAGCATCTCGTCGACCGCGTCACGCCCCGAGAGCAGCAGTGCCTCGACGTCGCCGACGATCGCCTCCCCGCGCGCCATCTGCGCCCCCGCTGCACGGATACGCGTGTCGAACCCCGCCAACAACCCGGCGGCCTCGGCGGCCGCCGCCCGGCTCTGGTCCGCGAGGCCGCGCATCTCGTCGGCAACCACCGCGAAACCCGCACCCGCGCTGCCCACTCGCGCGGCCTCGATCGCGGCGTTCAGTGCGACGAGGTTGGTCTGGTCCGACAGTTCGCGGATGGCGGCGAGGAACGTCTCCAGCGCGGCCAGCCCCACCGCGAGATGCTGCACCTCGCCGGCGCCTACACCCACAAAGTCACGTGCCCCCGTGAGGCGATCGAGCACTGCCGCGATCGTCGTTCGATGCTCGCCTGCCACCGTGCGCGCGACGTCGCTCGTCCGCTCCGCGTCGTCGCTGTCTCGCCGGACGACGAGCGAGGCGTCGTGCAGCGCGCGGGCCGCGTCGAGGCTCCGCTGCGAGGCTTCCACCTGCTCGACGATACCCGCCGTCATCCCGGCAATGGTGCGCGCGACGGTGTCGCCACTCTCGCGCACCCGGCGCGCCGAGCTCGTGAAGACGGTCACCTGCGACCCCAGCCGCGCCACCGCATCGAGCAGCGGCTGGCGCAGCTCGTGGATGTGCGCGAGCGTCGCGAGCTGCGCCGCGAACCGGCGGATCATCGCGAGCTGCTTTGGGCGGTAGACATGCCGTTTGTGGTGCGCCAGCTCGAGCAGGCCAAGCGTGCGATCGCCGAACCGAAGCGGCATCATGGCGATGCTCCAGGCCACGGTCGTCCGGACGGCGAGCCGCCGGTCGCGGGACGCGTCGTCGACGATCGCGGCCTCACCGGTGGTGAGCGCGAGCTCGCGGAGCCCCGCGTCGTCAGGCGCCCGCAATCCCGCGGCGATGAAGTCGGCGTCGGTACCGTGATGCACGAGCACCAGCGCCCCTCCCTCCACCCGCCACACGCGAAGCTCGCTCCAGGCGACCAGCCGCCGGGCGATCCGTTCCAGCCGCAGCACGCCTTCCGAGAAGCCCACGTCGGAGGCGACGACCTGTTCCATCGCCTGCACGCCGCTCAACTCCTCGGCGTCGATCGCTTCCTCGAGCAGCTTCTTGAGCAGCAACCCGGCGGACGCGAGCAGGAAGAGTACGATCCAGAACGCCACCCACCCGAGGGTCGCCAGCGTCACCAGCCCCAGCGCGACGGCGATCGCCCCCGCGCCCAGGCCGATGACTTCGTAGCGGAAGATGCGGGCGCGCTCCTCGACCAGCAGCTTACCCCGCACGAGGAGGGTGAAGTACTGCAGCGCGCGCCCGATGGCAAAGTGCGCGACGATGAACAGCGCGATCGCCGGCAACGCCTCGGCGCTGTCGGCGCCCGCCGCGCCCTGCACCGTCGCGAGCCACGCGTACACACCATACCCGGCAACGACCGCGACCACCTCGCGTGAGGCGTTCACCCAGGCCGACCCGGCCGGCTTGCGAAAGAGGACGAGATCGGCCAACAGCACGCCGCCGAACAGTCCCGCTGCGGCCGCCGCCGGTCCCGCCACCAACGCCCCGCCCACCGCGAGGGCGCCGAGCACGTTGAGCTGCGAGAACTTCGTCAATGGGATGTGGGCGGCGCGGAGGCCGGCGGCGAGCAGCGCGACCGAGGCGGTGCCGACGAGGAGCGGGGTGTTCAGCCCGTGAGTGAACACCGCCACGGCAAGCGCCAGCGGCCCCAGGAGCCCAAGGCCCAGTGCATGCACGCGCAGCAGCCGTCGCATCGCTCGTCTCCCCGTCGTCTCGGATCAGCGCGCGTGCGGCGGCGCGGCGTCGATCCCGCCCCGCAGCGCACGCGTAAGCGCAACGGCCGCCTCGACGCTCTCACCCGCCGCGCGCACGAGGGCGCTGCCCACGACCACGCCATCGGCATGCGTGGCGACCGCGGTGGCCTGGTCCGCCGTCGAGATGCCGAAGCCGACGCAGATCGGGAGCGCGGTCGCGGCACGAAGGCGGGCGATCGTCGCCGGAAGCTCGGGCGGCAACTCGGCACGGGCGCCAGTGACGCCCATGCGGCTGATCAGGTAGATGAACCCCCGTCCGTGCCGGGTGATGTCTTCCATCCGCGCCGACGGCGTGGTGGGCGCGACCAACCGCACGAAGGCGAGCGGACTGTCGCCGAGCCATGCCTCACGAGCCGGATCCGCGCCGACGGGAAGGTCGGTCACCAGCACCCCGTGCACGCCGGCTTCGGCGGCGCGTCCAAGCGCATCGGGACCGGCCGCAATCAATGGATTGAGATAGGAGAAGAGCACGATCGGCACGTCCACCGCGGCGCGGCGGACGACCTCCAGCACGCCGTCGAACGTCATGCCGGCGTCGAGCGCCATCTGCGAACTTGCCTGGATCACCGGGCCGTCGGCCAACGGATCGGAAAACGGCACGCCCACCTCGATCACGTCCGCGCCGGCGGCGGCGACGCCCTGCAGGAGCGCAACGGAGCGCTCCGCGTCGGGATGGCCGGCGGTGAGGTAGGCAACGAGTGCGCGGCGTCCATCGGCCCGGAGTTCGGCGAAGCGGCGCGAGAGCAGGTCAGACGAAATAGTCGCTGACACGGATTCCATAGAGTTCTGGGTCGACGGTCTGGACGATCGTGCGGAGCGGGGCGCCCGCCGGCCCAACGGCAGACAGATCGACGATCTCACCAGGGTAGATGAGATTCGCCGACTCATCGCTGATGATGCGAACGAGCGGACGCGCGAGTTCGTCGGCGTTCGGATTCGGCGCGTGGACGATGCCGAGTTCGAATGTATCGAGAATCACGACCGTACCCACCGGAAAGATGCCCAGGACGTTGATGAACGCCTTCACGATCACCGGGTCGAGGCCACGCTGCGGGTTGTCGCGCATCTCGCGCAGCACCTCGGCCGGGGTCCACGGCGTGGTCTGATAGCTGCGGCGCGACGTTGCGGCGTCGAAGCTGTCGACGACCGCGACGATCCGGCTGTAGAGCATCAGGGAGCGCGGGCGCAGCACGCGCGGATACCCCGACAGATCGCGCTTCATGTGGTGCTCGTAGGCAATCAGCATCGAGCGATACGGCAGGTCCTGCTGTCCGCGCAGGTTGAACATCGCCAGCATGCCGAGCCAGGGGTGTGCGGCGATCAGCGCCCACTCGGCCGGCGTCAGCGCGGTCGTCTTGTTGATGACTTCCGATGGCAACCGCGACTTGCCGATGTCGTGCAGCAGCGCACCCATGCCGAGGTCGTAGAGCTGCAGCTTGGTCAATCCGAGGCGCTTGCCGAGCGAGATGGAGAAGATGCAGACGTTGACGCAGTGGCTGAAGGTGTACTCGTCGAAGTCGCGCAGCGTCGTCAGGCCAACCAGCGAGCTCTCGTCCGACAGCAGTTGATCGACGATCGACTGCACGGCGCGCTTGAGCCGCCGGATACCGGCCGCACGGCCCATTCTGACCGACGTGATCACGTCGCGTGCGGCTGCGACGCCGTGCGCGTAGGTGCGCTTGGCCGCAGCCTTGTGCGTCTCCGGCCCGTCGGCGGCGCTACGCGGCATTGGCGCAAGTTCGATCGCCGTGACCCCGGCAACCTGCAGCCGCTCCTGCAGATCGCCGACGGGATCCTCTGCGTCGGCGGTGGGCAGCTCCTGCATCGTCGAGAGCAGGACCAGCCAGTCGCGCCGCACGACGCTCGCCCCCACGAACAGTGCGCCGACCCGATGCGCGGCGAAGAGCGCCAGGATGCGCGTGAAGCTGGCGTAGTTGTCCAGCTCCAGGCGAAGCCGCACGCCATTCACGAACAGATACTCGCCCCCGCCGCGCAGCTCGAGATCGGGCTCGCGCGCGAGGAACGTTGCAGCCGTCGCCTCGAGCTCGGCGAGGGCGTTCTGCACGGCCTGGTTCTCGAGCGGATAGAGCTTGATCGCGCGGAGGGCTCCGTACATCGCCCCGACGACGCCACGCCCCGCGCGCCGCACGAAGGCTTCGTCACCGCGGGTATCGAGCGAGTCGTCAGCCGGTGCCGACCCTGTCGGGAGCGCGCCCTGAGGCGGCGCGAGTGGGGTCGCCGTCATGCGGTCGCTCCGCGTAGCGCGCGGGTGACGGCGGTGCGGACGACGACGTCGCGATCCTCCGACGCGCGGGCGAGCACCGCGTGCGCCGCCGGGCTTCGGATGCGGCCCAGGGCGACCGCGGCACAGGCACGCACCTCGGCGTCGGGGCGACGGCCGAGGAAGCCGCGCGCATTGAGCACGCCGTCCAGATACGGAATGCCGCCGTCGCCGCAGAGCGTCCCGTACGCTTCGAACAGCGCCATCTTCTCCGTCAGGTCGCGCTCGCGCGCCTCACGACCGCGGATCAGCCCCTCGATGCGCGGCAGCACGGCGCGGTAGCGATGCTGCGCGAAGGCGCGGTAGGCCGAGAGGCGCAGCGCCCGGTCCTCCGCGTCGACCACACGCTCGAGCGCCTGCAGCGACCCCGGCGACCCGATCGCGGCCAGCGCTTCGGCCGCCTGCTGCTGGTGCTGGAGGTCGCCCGTCGTCAGGCGCTGGGTCAGCCCGCCGACGGCGGCCGGTGTGCGCAGCAACGCGGCGTGACGGATCGCGCCGAGCGAGACCGCGGCGTCCTCGTGCGCGATCAGCCGCACCAGTGCCTGCGTGTGCGAACCGGCAATGCGCACGATCGCGCGATCGATCGCCTGACGGACGCGCTCGCGTTCGACAGTGGGGACCAGGCGAAGGAGTGTCTGCAGCGCGGCGACGTCGAGCGTTTGGAGGAGCGTCTCGGCCTGTCCCAAATCGAACGTGTCGGACGCGTCGTCGATCGCCTGGACGAGCTGGGTCAGCACGTTCGGTTCACTCAGGCGCGACGTCAGGCCGAGCAGCCGATCCCGGTGTGTCTCACCGATCTCGGGCGCCCGGTTCGCCGATGCCGCGGCCTCGGTGAGCAGGTGCGCGGCCGCCCCGAACGCGGCCGCGACGAGCGCCTGCACGAGCAGCGTGTCTACGGCGGCCGCGATCTCATCACGGACGCGCGGCGAGCGCTGATGCTCGAACGTATCGAGCAGCGCGTCGATCACGCTCGAACGCACGTCGGTCTGATACTCGGCGGCGAGCGTGCTGCGCAGATACTCGATCTCCGCCTGATCGAGGAAGTAGAGGGTGCTCTCGAACTCCTCCATCCGCACGATCTGCGACGCGGTGCCGGTGGCCGCCATCTCGGCGATCGACCCGAATGAACGCGAGCCCGCGTCAGGCGGCTGCATCGCGTCTGAATGCGGGGGCTCCGCGTCGACGCACCGGTGCCGTACGTGCGGTAGGTCGCGCTCCCACAACATCGTCACGAGGTCGTCGTCGTCAGGCGATGCGCGACGGACCTGGTGCAGGGTATCGATGAGGGAAAGTAGCTCGTCCCTGTGCAGCCCGGCCTGCAACACGAGTTCGCGAACGCCGTCCTTGTACAGCATCCAGGCAAGCCCGTCGCTGGTGCGCTCGGCGTCGGCATGCACGACCGCATCGCCCAGGTGAAGCTCGTTCTCCCGCACGCTGAGCACGACTTCCTCCGTGACCTCCCAGACGGCGTCGAACGCGGCGACGGCCTGCTCCACGCTGCGGAGGTAGGCCGGATTGTCGTGGCGGTAGAGCGCATGCGCCCGCAGCGCCCGCCCGAATGCACGAAGCATCTCCGCCACCGGCGCGACCGCGCCGGCGGGATCGGAATCGACGTGCGTCAGATGGGCGGCGGCCACGGTCACGTCGCGATGATCCCCATCGCGCTGACCTGATTCACATCCTTGTCGCCGCGGCCGCTCACGCACAGCAGCACGGGCTCGTCCGCGGCCCACCGGCCACGGTTGCCCGACACCCACGCGACGGCGTGCGCCGTCTCGAGCGCCGGGATGATTCCCTCGAGCGCGGCGAGCTGCTGGAAGCCGTCGAGTGCGTCCGTATCGGTCACCGCGACGTAGCTCGCCCGGCCGGTGTCCTTGAGGTGCGCATGCTCCGGCCCGACGCCCGGATAATCCAGCCCCGCCGACACCGAATGTGCCGGCGTCACCTGACCGTCGGCGTCCTGCAGCAGGTACGACAGCGCTCCGTGCAGCACGCCCGGCGTGCCGTAGGAGAGCGAGGCTGAGTGCCGCCCGGTCTCGACCCCTTCCCCCGCGGCCTCGACGCCGATCAGCTCGACATCTGGATCGCCGACGAACGGGTAGAAGATTCCCATCGCATTCGATCCGCCGCCGACGCACGCCACCACGCTCTTCGGGAGGCGGCCGGCACGTTCGAGCATTTGCGCGCGCGCCTCCACACCGATGATCGCGTGAAAATCCCGCACCATACGAGGGTATGGTGCGGGCCCGACCACCGATCCGATGATGTAGTGGCTCTCGTTCACGTTGGTGACCCAGTCGCGGATGGCTTCGGTGGTCGCGTCCTTGAGCGTCCGGGTCCCGCTGGTCACGGGATTCACGGTCGCGCCGAGCAGTCGCATGCGGAAGACATTGAGCGCCTGCCGGCTCATGTCCTCCTCGCCCATGTACACGACGCATTCCAGCCCGAAGCGGGCACAAATTGTCGCGGTGGCGACGCCGTGTTGGCCGGCACCCGTCTCGGCGATGATCCGGCGCTTGCCCATCCGCAACGCAAGCAGTGCCTGTCCCACGGTGTTGTTGATCTTGTGCGCGCCCGTGTGGTTGAGATCCTCGCGCTTCAGCCACACTGGCGCACCGACCAGCGCCGAGAGGCGCGGGGCATCGCTGAGTGGAGAGGGACGACCGACATAGTCGCGAAGTAATGCACTCAGTTCGGCGCGGAACTCCGGATCGGCCATCGCAGCGGCGTAGGCGATTTCGAGCGCATCGAGCGCGGGGATCAGCGTCTCGGGGACGTAGCGGCCGCCATAGAGGCCAAAGCGATCGGAGGGGATGACGCTACTCATGAGACTCGGCGGTAGACGCGACCGCTGCCAGGAAGGCGTGCAGCCGCTGGTGATCCTTGATTCCGGGCGCTGACTCCACGCCCGACGATACATCGACGATATCCGGGGCGAGCGCGCGGATCGCCTCGGCCACGCTCTCGGGGGTCAGCCCCCCGGCCAGCACCAGTCGCCCCCGTCCACGTGCGGCCGCGACGCGGGCGGCCACGTCGGCCCACGGCACGCGCACGCCCGTTCCGCCGAGTTGACCGGGGACCTTGGCGTCGAGCACCACGGCGTCGGCCACGGCGAACAGTTCGGCCAGATCGGGCGGTAGCGTCTGTCCCTCGACCCGGGCAGCGGCCCAGATCCCCCGCCCCGTCGCCGCACGCGCGCGCTCGACGTCGCGAGGCGTTGGGTCGCCGTGCAGTTGAACGATGGCGAGCCCCAGCCGTTCCGCCACCGCCGCGATCTCCTCCAGCGGCTGCCGGCCGAAGACACCCACCCGACCAACGGATGGTGGGACCGGCGCCAGGACATCAGCCGCCCGCCCGGCGTCCAGCATCCGCGGTCCACCGGCGAAGATCACCCCGACGAGCGCCGCCCCCGCCGCCACCGCCTCGGCGGCGTCCTCCGCTCGGGTGAGGCCGCAGAACTTAACGGCCGGCGGCACCGTCTCGCCTCCGAACTCCGGAGAGTGTCCGCACGGCCGCGACTGGATCGGCGGCGGCCGAGATGCTCGAACCGACCAGCACCGCGGCGGCGCCGGCGCGCGCCGCCCGCTCTACGTCGTCCCGCCCGGCGACGCCGCTCTCGTACACCGCCACGCACCGGGCCGGAATCAGCGGCACGACACGGTCCCCGGTGGCGAGGTCGATCGCCAGCGTCTCGAGGTTGCGGTTGTTGACGCCGATCAACGTCGCCCCGGCGGTGAGGGCACGGTCGAGCTCACGTTCGTCGCGAACCTCCACCAGCACCTCGAGCTCGAGGTCGCGCGCGGCGGCCACCATCGCGACGAGCGCGTCTGGGGATAGCGCGCGGGCAATCAACAGTGCGGCGTCCGCACCCAGCGCACGCGCCTCGAGTAGCTGGATCGGATCGACGTGGAAGTCCTTCCGAATGAGCGGCAACTCGACGGCCGCACGCGCGGCGGCGAGGTCGTCCAGACTGCCGCCGAACTGGGAGGGCTCGGTCAGGATCGAGAGCGCGGCGGCACCACCGGCGGCAAACGCCTGCGCATGCGCAGCCAGGTCCAGCGATCCGCCCACTTCACCTTTGGAAGGCGACCGGCGTTTGATCTCGCAGATCAGCGCGACCGTGTCGAGCCGCAGCGCGGCCTCGAAGCCGCGCGCCGGAGGCGCCGCGGCGGCCCGCCGTTCGAGATCGACGCGTGATCCCTGGATGAACGCGACCCGCCGGTGGGCTTCCGCGACCAGCGTCCCGAGGACCCCCGAGGGGTCCGTCCACTGCCCAATGGCTTGCACTTCGGCGCTTGTTCGGATATCGTAAAGTTCGGCGGGTGTTCGGGATGCGAACACCTGGGCCGTCGTGACCCACTATTCTGCCGGGGGCAGCCATGCCGCTTACCAAGCGACAGCGTGAGATCCTGACGTACCTGTCGACGTACTTCGAGCAGAACGGGTACGCGCCCAGCTTCGAGGAGATCGCCTCGGAGTTCAACTATAACTCCCTCGCGACGGTTCACGAGCATCTCACGAACCTGGAGCGGAAGGGCTACATCAAGCGCAGCTACAACGAGAGCCGCGCCATCGAGATCGTTTCGTCCGACAGCGGCCGTAGCCGTTCGGTCGATCTCCCTCTCCTCGGACTCGTCGCCGCCGGCTCGCCGATCGAAGCCGTGACGCACGGTGAGACGCTGACCGTCCCCGACGATTTCGTCGCGCGCGGCGGCAGCCACTACGCCCTCCGGGTGCGCGGAAACTCGATGATCGACGAGCAGATTCGCGACGGCGACTTCGTGGTCGTTCAGGAGCGGCAGACGGCGAACAATGGCGAGATGGTCATTGCCCTGCTCAACGGAACGTCGGCGACGGTCAAGAAGATGTACCGCGAGCGCGATGGCCGGATTCGTCTCCAGCCGGCCAACGAGGCGATGGCGCCGATCTACGTTCACGAGAACGACGTCACCATCCAGGGGATCGTCGTCGGGGTGATGCGGCGGTACTAAAGGCGGCTGTGGGCTGTGGGCGTTGAGCCTTGGGCTTTCCCGGGGCCTGGATCGAGCCGACGGCCCGTCAGGTAAGGGAACGACTCCGGGCGGCTGATGCCAGGGCAGCGCGGAGTCGTTCGAGCGCCTGGAGGCCGGCACCCGCGTCGAGGGCTGTGGCGGCTCGGGCAACCGCGTGGTCGTAACTGGGCTCGTGACCCGAGACGTAGAGTGCCGCCGCGGCGTTGAGCATCACGGCGGCGCGGGCGCCCGGCGGGCCGCCGCCGCCCAGGACGGCGGTGACGATTGCCGCGTTGGCCGCCGGCCCGCCCCCGGCCAGATCGTTCGCCTCCACGGGCGGCATTCCGAGCGCGGCCGGGTCGATCGTCCACTCGCGGATTACCCCGTCGCGGACTTCCAGCACCTGCGAAAGGCCGAGCGGCGAGATCTCGTCCATACCGGGCTCGCCGTGGACGACCAGCGCGTGGACCGTCCCGAGATGCGACAGTGCGCCGGCGAGCAACTGCATCCGGTCCCGATCCGCCACCCCGATCACCTGGCGCCCGGCGTTGGCGGGGTTGGCAAGCGGTCCGACGATGTTCATCACCGTTGGGATTGCGAGTTCGCGCCTGACGGGTCCCACATGGCGCATTGCCGGATGCATCAGGGGCGCGAACATGAAGACGATCCCCGCCTCCTCGAGCACCGCGGCCATCTCGCTCGGCGGAACCTCGATCGGCACGTCGAGCGCTTCGAGCACGTCGGCGCTGCCACACGCGGACGTGAAGGAGCGGTTGCCGTGCTTCGCCACCCGCACCCCCATCCCCGCGGCCAGCAGCGCCGCGGCGGTGCTGATGTTGAAGGTCAGCACGGTGCCGCCCCCCGTGCCGCACGTGTCGACGAGACCGGCCGGGTCGGCGGCCGGCAGCGCGACCATCGCCCGGCGCAGCGCACTCGCCGCGCCGGCTACCTCGTCCGGGGTCTCTCCCTTGACGCGAAGCGCCACGAGCAGGGCAGCGATCTGTGCAGGCGACCCCTCGCCGCTCATGATGTTGTCGAACGCGGCCGCCGACTCGGCGCGGGAGAGCGCACGGCCAGCGGCGAGTTGCTTGATCGACGCTGCCAGCGCCTCAGCCGGCATGCAGTGCCCCGAGCAGCCGTTCGGCCAACCGCGCCTCGCTGGCGACGATCCCGATCACGGCGGCGAGCAGGCGCACCCGTTCCACGTCGGCCTCGGCGAACACGCCCTGCCGCGCCCGATTCGTCAGGTTCACCACGCCGAGCACCTCGTCCCGCTGCACGAGTGGGAAGCTGATGAACGAGCCGGTGGTGAAGTACTGATCGCGAAGGAGCGGATGCGACGCCGCCTGGTCGGTGTCCTCGACCAACAGGGGGACGCGAGACTCCGCCACGCGGCCGGCCACGCCCTCGCCGATCCGGATGCGAGCGCCCTCGTTCACGTGCGGCGCGACCCCACGCGCGGCGGCCAGAAAGAGGTACCCCGGCTCGGGCGCCCGCAGGAGCAGTGACACGCGCTGGGCCTGCATGTCCTCGCCGACGAGCGAAAGCAGCCCGTCCACGAGCGCGCGCGCATCGGCAGTCTCGGCCGCGAGCGTCAGCACCCCGTCGAGGAGGGTGAGCGTGCGGGTCGCCTGGCGCAGCTCCGTGCTCCGCCGGTGCAGCTCGATGTGCGCCGACTCGAGATGGCCGATCGCCGCGCCCAGCTGATGCTCGCTGGCGTCCGCCTTCCGGGTGGCGCGCCGCGCCTCCTCCTCGGCGTGCGCCGCGTTCTGCGCCAGCGCGATGAGACGGGCGTCGTCGGCGTTCGTGGCGACGCCGGCGGATGGCGTCACGCGCGCCGCGGCCGACAGTCGCACCTCGAGCTCCTCGAGCCGGCGGACGTACTCGGCGTGCACCCGCTGCGTCACGTCCTCCAGCGTCTGAACGGCCTCCTGCCGCGCCTCACGTTCGGAGAAGCGCGCGAAGGCGAGTTCGAACAGGGCGACGGCGGGCGTGAACCGCTCGAGCGTTCGCGCGCCGAACAGCTTCTTCGGCTCGTGCAGCACGAGCAGGGCGGCGAGCTGACCCTCGGTCTGCAAGCCGCGCAGCGTCAGCCAGGCGCTCTCGATCGGCGCGAAGCCGAGCAGCCGGACGAACTCCGACGTGCGCTCGACGACGTCCACGAACTCCGCGCCCGCCTCGACCCGCCCCATGATCGCCGTGGGCAGGTGATCCAGCGTCAACTCGAGCGGCTCGTGCTGCACGACGGCGCCCGCCACGGTCGCCCGCTCGCGCAGCATCGCTCGCCGGGCATCGTGCGTGTAGAGCGCCAGCATCGCCCCGCGATCCAGCTCGCTCAAGGCCTCGGCGAGCGCCACCAACGCAGCGTCGGGACCGGGTGCGGCGTGCAGCGCGTGGGCGAGCGTGGCGAGGGTGCGGGGGGCCATGTCGAGGGGTTGAATCCGGGCCGGCGGGAGGCGGAATGTTGAGGCGTACGTCGTGGAAAGTCAATCGGTTCCGTCGTTTCGAGCGCGCTTGACTGTAGGGGGTGCACGGCTATGTTGACGCCATGAACGCCCGCGCCATCCAGCTCGTGCTGCATTACGATGGATCCGGCTTTTCGGGGTGGCAGCGGCAGCCGGACGCGCGCACGGTACAGGGAGCGCTGGAGGCCGCGCTCGCACGATTGTGCGATGCTCCGATCGCGGTGCTTGGCGCCGGCCGTACAGACGCCGGCGTGCATGCCACGGGTCAGGTCGCCGGTGTCCGCGTCCCGGTGCGGTGGACGCCCCCTGCCCTGCGCCGCGCACTGAACGCGCTACTCCCCGACGACGTCTGGGTCGAAGCGGCGCACGAGATGCGCCCCGAGTTCCACGCTCGCTTCGACGCCGTCGCCCGCGCCTACCGCTACAAGGTCGGGCTCGACGACGCGGCTGCGTCGCCTTTTCGGCGCCGGTTCGAGTGGGCGTACCGCCGCCCGGTCGACGAGGCGCTGCTCGCCGCCGCGACCCGCGACGTCCTGGGCGAGCACGTATTCCGAGCGTTCGCCGTCCGCGGCACCGCGCCGCCGCACGACACGCACCGCTGTCGGGTGATCCGGGCGGAGTGGCTGCGACGTGCGGGTGGGCTAGACTTCGTCATCGAGGCGAACCGGTTTCTCCACCACATGGTCCGCTTCCTGACGGGGACGTTGCTCGACATCGCCGGGGGCCGCCGCCCGCCCGACGACATCGCGCGGCTGCTGGCAGCCTCGGACAATCAGGACGTCTCGCCGCCCGCTCCACCGCACGCGCTCTTCCTCGAACACGTTCGTTATCCCGCTCACCTGTACCTCGACGATAGATGAAGATCCTGCTCACGACGACGGAACTCGACGAGTTGCAGTGGGCGGCGGAGCGCCAGTGGGCGGATGGCGTCTACCTCTCGCCGGGCACGGGCGAACTGGGCACCGCGACGGAGAACGGCGGTGGATGGCTCGCCGACGCCAGCCGAATCGTCGGGGCGCCGATCTACGCCGGCGTGCGTTCCATCCAGGCCGACGAGATGGCTCGCGAGGCACGCGACCTCGCGCGGGCGGGTGAGCAGATCATCGTCGTGCTGCCCTTCGTCGAGGATGCGGTCGCCGTCATCCGCCGCCTGACGAGCGAGGGGCTGCAGATCGCCGCCGACTACGTCTTCTCGGGCGCGCAGGCGCTGCTCGCCGCCAAGGCGGGAGCCGTGGCGGTGATCGTGCCATCGACGCACCGCGACGCCTACGGACGGGCGGGACTCGACGTGTTGCCCGAGGTGCGGGCCGTGCTCGACGGCGCGCGCATGGAGTGCGACCTCGTCGCCGGCGAGCCACGGACGGCGGCCGAATTTGGTGAGTGCGCCGCCACGGGCGTCGACGCGGTCGCGGTGAGCGTGACCGCGCTGCGGGCCTTCGCCACGCATCCGCTGACCGATCGGGGCATCGACCACTATCTGAACACGGCGGCCAGTCGGAAGCGGCCACAGGCGGTCTGATGCGGCGGTCGCTCGGGGTGCCGTCGTTCCTCGGCCTTTCGGCGGCCGTGCTCATCGGCTGCCAGGAGGGCGAGGCGACCACCGCCCAGACGCTGCCAGTCTCGGGGAGCGGACGCCCGCCCACCGCCGCCGCCATCGCGTCGATTCCCGACTCGCGCCGCACCGCGATCACCGATGCGGTCGCCCGCGTCGCCCCGGCCGTGGTCACGGTGCAGACCGAAGTCGTGCAGCAGGTGCCCACCGACCCGTTCGGGCAATTCTTTGGAATCCGTTCCGGCGAGCGCGTGACGCCGGGCATCGGCTCAGGCTTCATCATCCGTGACGACGGGGTGATCGTGACGAATGCGCACGTCGTTGCCGGGGCGCAGCGTGTGTCGGTCGCTCTCCGCAATGGCACCACCTTCGACGCGCGGGTCCTCGGCGCCGACGACGCGAACGATCTTGCCGTGCTCAAGATCGAGGCGCGGGACCTCCCCGTCGCCCCGCTCGGCCGCTCGGATGCGCTGCTCATCGGCGAGTGGGTAATCGCCATCGGCAACCCGTTCGGCTTCCTGATCGGCAACCCCGAGCCGAGCGTGACGGCGGGCGTGCTCAGCGCCACCGGACGCAATCTGGTCGCGCGCGGCGAGGGTGAGGGCGGCGCCTATGTCGACATGCTGCAGACGGATGCCTCGGTGAATCCGGGCAACTCCGGCGGCCCACTGGTCAACGCCAGTGGCGAGGTGATCGGGGTCAACAGCAGCATCTATTCGCCGAGTGGCGGCTCGATCGGGCTCGGGTTCGCGATCCCGATCAATCGGGCGGCGCGCGTCGTCGAGGACCTGCTCGAGCACGGCGCTGTGCGCCGACCCTGGATCGGAGTCAAGCTGCGGATTCCGCGCACCGCGTCGGTCCGCGACGGGTTGCTCGCCGGCGCGGTGGTCGGTGAGGTCGCGCCGGGCTCGCCTGCGGCTCAGGCCGGGATTCGGACCGGCGACGTGCTGATTCAGTCGCGCGACCGCACGCTGCGCAACTTCTACGACTGGGAAGCCGAGTTGCTGGAGCTGCGGGTGGGGGAGCAGGTACCGTTGCGAGTGCGACGGGGATCGCGTGAGTTCGACACCGCCGTCACCGTGGCCGACCTTCCGGAGGTTGGTGCCCCGCGGATCGAGGTACTCGGCGGGATCGAGGCGGTCACCGTCACGCCGGCGATTCGCGTCGAGCGGCAGCTGCGCAGTCCGCGCGGGGCGCTCGTGGTGGCCGTGACGCCGCAGGTCCAGGACGCGATCGGCCTCGCCACCTTCGACGTGATCGTGCAGATCGGCCGCACTCCGATCACCACCGCAGAGCAGGTCGGTCAGGCGATCGACTTCTACAGTCGACGCGGGCCGGTTAGCATGCTCATCGAACGCAACCAACAGATCTTCCAGACCGACTTTCACGTTCGATGACCTCATCGCCTCACGACCGCTATTCGTCGCCGCTGGCGGAACGCTATGCCTCGCGCGCAATGCTCGAGCTCTGGTCCCCGCGCCAGCGCCATGGCCTCTGGCGCCGGCTCTGGCTCGCGCTGGCGGAGGCGCAGCGTGAGCTCGGCGTCGATATCCCGGCCGAGGCCCTGTCGCAGATGCAGGCGCATCTGGACGTCATCGACTTCGAGACGGTCGCGGTCTACGAGCGGCGGTTCAGGCACGACGTGATGGCGCATATCCACGCGTTCGGTGACGTCGCGCCGGCCGCAAAACCGTTCATCCACCTCGGCGCGACCAGCGCGTACGTCACCGACAACGCCGATCTCATCATGATGCGGCGCGGGCTGGAGCTGTTGCACGGCAAGCTGGTCGTGGTGATGCGCGCGCTCGCCGCGTTCGCTCGCGAATGGCGCAGCGAGCCCACACTCGGCTACACGCACATCCAGCCGGCGCAACTGACGACGGTCGGCAAGCGCGCCGCGCTCTGGCTCCAGGATCTCGTGCTCGACGTCGCCGACATCGAGCATCGCATTGCGACGATCCCGTTCCGCGGCGTGAAGGGGACGACGGGAACCCAGGCGAGCTTTCTCCAGCTCTTCGACGGTGACCACGAGAAGGTGCGTCAGCTCGATCGTCGTGTGGCAGCCGCGATGCGCTTCACGCACGTGATCCCCGTCTCGGGGCAGACGTATAGCCGCAAGGTCGATGCACAGGTGCTCGGCGTGGTGGCCGGCGTCGCCGCCAGTGCGTCGAAGTTCAGCGGCGACATCAGGCTGTTGCAGTCGTTCGGCGAGATGGAGGAGCCGTTCGAGTCCGAGCAGATCGGCAGCTCGGCCATGGCATACAAACGAAACCCGATGCGGTCCGAGCGGATCGCCGCGCTCGCGCGGTTCGTGTTGTCGCTCGAACCCAATGCCAACCAGACACATGCCGTGCAGTACTTCGAGCGCACGCTCGACGACAGCGCCAACCGTCGTCTGGCGATCCCGGAGTCGTTCCTGGCGACGGACGCAATCCTCATTCTGATGGCGAATATCGCGAGCGGGCTGGAGGTGCATCCGGCCCGTATTCGCCGCCGGCTGTTCGATGAACTGCCGTTCATGGCGACGGAAGATCTCATCGTGCGGGCGGTGCGGGCGGGCGGCGATCGTCAGGCGGCACACGAAGTCATCCGTCGGCACAGCATCGACGCGGCGCGCGCCATGAAGCACGACGGCGCCGCCAACGACATGCTCGAACGGCTCGACGCGGATCCGGACTATCCCGTCGGCATCGATGATCTCCGGTCGGCGATCGACCCGGCCCGGTTCATCGGGCGGTCGGCCGAACAGGTCGACGAGTTCCTCGCCGAGGTGGTCGAGCCGATCCTCGCCGGCGCCGGCGACGCCGCGGCGGTCGACGAGTTGCGCGTATGACCACTCTTACGACGTCGGCCCTCCCGCTCGAGTTGCTCGTCCGCGGCAAGGTGCGCGACGTCTATGTGGTCGATTACGCGCGACTGCTGCTCGTCGCCACCGATCGCGTGAGTGCCTTCGACGTCGTGATGGCCGAGGCGGTGCCGTTCAAGGGCGCCGTCCTGACGCAGTTGACCGCGTGGTGGCTGGGTCAGCTCGAGGGTCTCGTCGCGCACCACCTGCTCTCCGCCGACGCGGACGAGATCGTGCGGCAGCTTCCGCAGCTCGACGGACACCAGGCCTCCCTCCGCGGCCGGGCGATGCTCTGCATCCGCACCTCGGTGGTGCCGGTCGAGTGCGTCGTCCGCGGCTACCTGGCCGGGTCGGCATGGGCCGAGTATCGCGAACACGGCACACTCGCCGGGGAACGGTTGCCGATCGGCCTTGGCGAGAGTGATCGACTGGACCCAGTCCTGTTCAGCCCTGCCACCAAGGCGGCCACCGGGCACGACGAGAACATCACCGTCGACCAGATGCGGGCCGCCGTTGGCGAGTCGCTCGCCGCGACGCTGGAGCGCCTCGCGCGCGGGATCTACGCCGCTGGCTGCGCGATCGCCGAGCCGCGCGGCATCCTCATTGCCGATACCAAGTTCGAGTTCGGCCTGCGCGACGGACTGGTGTACTTGATCGACGAGGTGCTGACCCCCGACAGCTCGCGGTTCTGGGCGGCCGATGTCTACACCCCGGGGCGGGCGCAGCCGAGTTTCGATAAGCAGCCGCTTCGCGACTGGCTGGCCGCCGAGCGTGCGGCGGGACGGTGGAATGGCGACGCGCCTCCTCCAGCGCTGCCGCGCGAGGTCGTCGAGGCCATGTCGGATCGCTATCTCGACGCCTTCCGCCGCATCACCGGCACCACCTTCAACACCAACCTGCTGACGTGAGATTCGAACGCGAGGGGATCGTCTTCATCGGTATCGGCATCACGGTGGCCTCCGTGGCGATGGCGTTCGCGCTGTATCGCCGCTCGTGGCCGCTCTGGCTCCTCGCGGCAGCGCTCTTCGTCGTCGCACTCTGGATTGCCTACGCGTATCGCGAGTCGGACCGTGTCCGCGAACGGGCGGACCTGACGCTGCGGCACTCGGGGATCAATGTGCTGCTCGGGTCCGGGATCCGCCCCGGCTCCAGCGATCGCGACGACACGTTTGTTGGCGCCCGGGCGCTTGACGGACGGGCCCCCTCGTGACCGCGCGCCAGCAGCGGCGCGGCGTGCGGCGCGCGGTCGTCGTCCTCCCGAACGGGTTCACGCTCGCCAATCTGTTCTTCGGGATCTTCGCGATCGTCTCCGCCTCGCGCGGCGACTTCGTCGGCGCCGGCTGGTACGTCGTCATTGGC
>JBBQHX010000013.1:0-28995 GCA_038324385.1 Gemmatimonadales bacterium
CGGCCGGTCGGCGGATCGCGAATCGCCGGTCATTCCGATCGCCGTGCCTTGTCCCCGCCACCGCGACGCCCATAGCTTGCGCGAGACTTCCTCACGACCGGAACCCGACGATATGCCCGATACGGACGACATGCCCGAGACGGAAACCCCGCCCGCGCCTCCCGCCGACGCTCCCCGCCCGGGCGGCGAGCAGCTCGCCGAACGCCTTTTCCGCGCGCGGACGATCGTGATCAGCGGTGAGGTCAACCAGAAGCTCGCCGCCAACGTCACCGCCCAGCTCCTGGCTCTTTCGGCCGATTCCGCCGAGCCGATCACGATGTTCGTGAACTCGCAGGGCGGGCACGTTGAGGCGGGCGACACGATCCACGATCTCGTGCGCTTCGTGCCGGCCCCGGTGCGCATGGTCGGCACCGGCTGGGTGGCCAGCGCTGGCGCGCTGATCTACGTCTCGGTGCCGCTGGAGCGGCGCTTCGCCCTGCCGAACACCCGCTTTCTGCTCCACCAGCCGTCGGGCGGCACGATGGGAATGGCCGCCGATATCGAGATCGAAGCGCGCGAGATCCTGCGCATGCGCGACCGGCTGAACCACATCTTCGCCGCCGCCACCGGCCAGACAGTCGAGCGGATCGCCGAGGACACGCGACGCAACTTCTGGCTCGATGCCAAGGCGGCAATCGAGTACGGGCTGGCCGGCCGGATCATCGACCACCTGACCGACCTGACCTGATCGCCAGCGCGCCCCGCGGACGCCCGCCATCGTGTGGCAGGCGTCCGCCATTTCACGCCACGACGACCCCTCAGCGATGCACGTTCAGTATGTCGCCCTGT
This sequence comes from Gemmatimonadales bacterium, assembly GCA_038324385.1. Classification (GTDB taxonomy): domain Bacteria; phylum Gemmatimonadota; class Gemmatimonadetes; order Gemmatimonadales; family Gemmatimonadaceae; genus JBBQHX01. The sequence continues at coordinate 829 of JBBQHX010000013.1, forward strand.
GCGACCAGATCGTTCTGTCGGTGGAAGGCAAGCCTTCTCTCATCGGCGTCTTCAACGACGTTCAGGCGCCCGGCTTCCCGGTTCGGATTCCGCGTCTCGCCTTCGCCGCTCGCATCCTCTTCACGCCTGACGAGGCGAACCAGAACCACCGCGTCGAGGTGCTGATCACCGGCCCGAACGGCGAGGAGATCGGCCGTCCGGGTGGCGAGGTCAGCCTGCCAACGCCGCCGCCCGGCGTCGATTCGATCGCCGTCGATCTCCCGTTGCAGTTCGATGGCTTCGAGATCCTGGAAGCGGGACGCTACACCTTCCTGCTGCACGTGGATGGCGCGCCGACGGCCGCCGTCCAGCTCGCCGTTCGCGAGGCCCCGGCTAACGCCTGAACCGGCAGCGAGAATGAGCAACAACACGCGGGGCGATCGGCGGATGCGCGGGTCGCCCCGCTGTACGCGCTGTACGTCCTGGGTGATTCCGGCATGGGTGCGGCGCAGCTCGTCACGTCTGTGTAGCTTCGAGCCATGACGCGTCCCCATCGCTTCCCATGATTCGCACCCTTGCGCGCGCCCTGCGCCTGCCGGTCGCACCGCCCCCGCCCCCGGCCTCGCTGGGCGTGCGTGACGGCCGCCTGACGAGTTGCCCGCCGTCGCCGAACTGTGTCTCGTCGCAGGCCGACCGCGGCGACGCCGAGCACTGGGTCGCGCCCATCGCGGGCGCTGGAGACCGCGCCGCGACGATGGGCGCGGCGATCGCGGCGCTGCGGCTGGAACCGGGCGCGCGGATGGTCGTCGAGGAGGATGGCTACCTCCGCGCGGAATGCGAGACCCTGCTGATGCGATACGTCGACGATCTCGAGCTGCTCTGGGACGACACGACGCGCGCTCTGCACGTGCGCTCGGCATCGCGCATCGGGCGTTCGGACCTCGGCGCCAACCGCGCCCGGGTGGAACGCCTCCGGCGCCGTATCGCGACGGTCTGATCCGGCGGGCGCCGTCGCGTTACCGCGTCAGTCGTCAGGCTGTTGGGGTAGGGGAGCGTGTGGCGTTTCCACCGCGTGCGGTCCCCCGGCTACTGTGCCGAGGGCACCGAAGTGGCAACGAGCACCGCGGTGGCAAGCAGGGCGAGCGTCATGGCGGTGAGTTCCCACCAGGCTGAGCGACGCAGCAGGTCGGCCGCGTCGGGGTCACCGAGGCGGGGTGCGATGCGGCGCCAGTTCCACGCACCGAACGCCGCCGCCGATCCGACGAAGCCGAGTTTCACGAGCAGCGTGATCCCCCATGTCGTCAACCAGAGATCGCTCAGTGATCCCAGTTGCAGCCAGCTGTTGATCACCCCCGTCGCTGCGAGCAATCCGGCGGCCGTGAGCGCGACTGGGGAAAAGGCGTGGACGATGCGCGGAATCAGGGCGGCCGGGTCGTCAGGCGTTCCCGAGCGGTGCCAGAGCGCGGCCATGAAGAGCGTCGCCAGTCCCCCGGCCCAGCCGCCGGCGGCCAGGGCGTGCACCGCGTCGGACGCAACCGCCACCCTCGCCCACCCTTCGACGCCCGCGGCGTGCGATCCGAGCGCCGACGTCACCGCGAGCCCGGCCGCGCACGCCGCGGCCACCGTCCAGCCGACGCGGTACCCCGCACGGGCACCGGCGAACGCACGCCAGGCCGCCACCGCGAGGGCGATCTGGACGAGCCAGAGCTTTCCCCACGTCGTCCGCCAGACGAGCATCTGCAGCAGCTCGACATCGACGGGTACGTCGGGGATGCGGAGTTCCTGAACCTGCAGGACGAGTCGCCCCGCCAGCGCCGCGAGCGCGAGCAGCGCGGCGCTCCAGCCGAGCGTCGCGGCCCGAGCCGCGAGCCGGCGCGGTCCCTCGGGCCAGGTCGGGGCGAGGACACGCGGAAGAACGAGTTCACGAAAGACCACCGCGCCGATCGCGAGCACCATCGACGCCAGCCAGGCGAATCGGATCAGCGTACCAACGAGCGCGTCAGGCGTGGGAAAGGTCACCGCGTCGTCAGGCGCCGACGGGTCCGCGCGCAGCGGCGACAGTAAAAGTAAACTCACCCGTGATCACGTGGCCGTCGGGCGCCATCGTGCGCCAGGCGACCGTGTAGCGCCCCGCGCCGAGCGGTGCCGTGATCGGAAAAACCGCCGGCGCGTTCGCGCCCTGTCCGGGACCGAAGCTCCCCTTCCCGGTGGCGATCCTGGCGCCGGCCGGATTCGTCAGGCGTACGCTGGTCACGGCCAGTTCCGGACGCTGCGAGAACCAGAGACGCACCGCCGTCGGCGCGACGGTGACCGTGCTGTCCGTGAACGGCTCGGAGCGTACGAGGCGCAGATGCCGGAGGGTCGTCGGCGCCTCGGCGGCGGCCGGGAGCGTGGCCGCCGGCGCGGCGGTCGGTACGGCCGCCGTCAGCGGCACGGCCAGCGCCAGCGCGAGGACGCCCGCAATCCCGCGGCGGACGGGCGTCCGCCGCGGCGCCCGCTCGGTAAAGGTCGCGCGCGCCGGACGCTCCGTGCTGAGTGGCGCATCGTTCGCTGCCTGCATCATCGTCTCCATTCGTCAGATCTCCCAGTTTGATAGTACCACGCCGCCCGCCTGCGGCACCCCTTCGGGGTGTGTCGCGACGGTCATGCGGAGGTCCGTCCACCGCACGCGCGCGCCAGCGGCGATCAGCCGTCGATACATGCCAAGATACTCTCCCTGCACCCGCATCGACGCGCGGCGCGTTCCGCTGCGCCGCGCGAAGTCCGCCACGAGCGCCATCAGCGCCTCGGTGTCACCCTCGTCGCGCATCACGAGCTTGAGCACCCGCGTCTCCTCGCGCGTGCGACCTTCCACCAGCGGGGCCGTGTGGCAGAGCGCGAACGCCACCACCTCGCCGCCCCGGTCGAGCAGCACCGTGTCGCCGAGCGACAGCGATTCAGTCAGGTCGATCTCGCGGGTGAAGTCGTAGCCCGGCTGCACGCGCTCGGTCAGCGCGCGCATGGCGTGCATTGCGGCATCTCGATCCGACGCCGCCATCCGGCCAAGGAGACGCGCCGGCCGCTGCTGTCCCACCGCTTCGACGGTGAGCGTGATCGTCAGGCGCCCAGGTACGAAGTCGAGCATCGAGTAGAAGCCGATGTTGTCCATCGTGCGCGGCATCGTTTCGAGTCCCACCACGCGCGACCCGCGCGCGATCAGCCAGTCGACACCGGCCCGTACGACCGCCTTGCCAATCCCCGATCCCTGCGCATCCGGCCGCACCGCGAGCGGGCCCATCCACCCTTCTACACCAGACATGTGCGCAATGTTGAACGCGACGATCTCGTTGCGCTCGCCGCGCCACAGCATCGCGCCGTCCCCTGCATCCTCGATGGCGTAGCGCCAGATAAGGGGGTTCAGGTACGGCACCCTCACCCCGACGAGTCCGTCGCGCCGGTATCGCTCAGTGAACGCGTCGCTGAACACGTCGTTCAGTGGCGCGATGTCCTCCGTCTCGATGCGATACGGGCCATGGATCGCGCGCGCCGTGCGCCAGCCCCGGGCGGTGGTCATGTGTCGAGCGCCTCCGCGGACGCGGGGTCGGAGAGCAGGGACGGGCCACCCATCCCGTCTGGGGCAACAGCGGCGAGTTCGCCGACCACCTCGAAGGCGAGATCGGTGCCGTCACGCGGCGCACCACCATCGAGTTGGCGCACGATCGACGTGCCTCGCTCCTCGTCGAGCGTGACCTCGATCACCCGGTCGACTCCGTCGCGCACTGACTCGATGTGTGTGATGAGCACGATCTGCTCGAAGCGGTCCTGCAACTTGCGCAGCAGCTCCACCACGTTGAGCCGGCGCGATTCGTCGAGCGAGCCGAACACCTCGTCGAGCACAAGCAACGAGAAGCTCTGGCCCGCCCGTTCGGCGATCAGCTGCGAGATGGCCAGCCGGAGCACCAGGTTGGCGAGATCTTCCTCACCACCGGAGATCACCGGCTTGGGCACGCCATCCTCGAGCACGATCACGTTGTACTGATCGTCGAGCTCGAGCTCCGAGTAGCGCGCGTCGGTGAGCTCGGCCAGAAAGGCGCTGGCGATCTCGGAGAGCTCGGGGCGGAGCTGGAAGTTGAGATCGGTACGCAGGTCGTTGTACGCGCGGTCGAGCTCTTCGTGCATGCGACGGTCGCGCTGCAGCCCGGCCAGCCGTTCCTGCACACGCTTCAACTCCCGCTCCTCGCGTTCGGACGACTCCACCGCCTGACGCGCCCCGCCCCGCTCCCCTTCCGACTGCACCGCCGCCAGTTCGGCCGACCGGACCGCGGCGGCCGCGTCGTCATGCTCGCGACGGAGACGCTGGTAGCCAGCCTCGTCGAGCGGCACGGCAGCGATCCGGGCCCGGGTATCGGCGGCGCGCGTGTCCAGCTCCGCCGCGCGGGCCGTCGCGCGTTCGAGCTCCTCCGCCAGCCGCGGCGCGCGGTCGGCCAGCGTCGTCAGGCGCCCGGCTTCCAGCTCGAGCGGCGCGACTTCCTCCAGCCTGACGCGAACGGTACGGTGCTGCGCGGCGTCGTAGCCCGTCGGGAGACCGGCCAGTTCGGCGCGCAACGCGCCCGTCCGCGATTCCTTGTCGGCAACGTCGTGACGGGCGATCGACAGCTCGTGCACCGCGGCCTGGATCTTCGCCAGCCGCCGCTCGAGCCCCTGCGCTTCGGCGACGGCGACACGCCGCCGGTCGTCGAGGTCGCGGATCTGCTCCGGCGTCTCGGCGAGTTGCTCGAGCCGGTCCTTGTAGTAGTTGCCGTCGACCGTCACGGTGTCCACCTGCTCATCGAGCATGTCGAGCACGCCGCGGAAGCCGTCGCCCAGCGGGCGCGTGCAGGTGGGGCACGGACTCTCCGGCCCGAGCTCGGCCAACCGGTCGCGCTGCGCGGCCAGCTCCGCCCACTGACGACGGAGGGCGTCCCGCTTGGTCTCGGCTTCCTGACGGTCGCGCACCCAGACGGTGCGCCGCTCCTCCAACTCACGCTCCACGGCGTCGGTCGCGATGCGCGCCCGCGCGAGTGCGTCGATGGCCTCGCGTTCGAGCCCTGGAGCAGATTCGAGCTTGGCGACACGCGCGCGAAGCTGCGCCGCGTCGGACTCGGCGGCCGCGGCGCTCCGTTCGAGTGCCTGACGCCGCCCCTCCTCGCGGGCGAGCAGGTCGAGCGCGGCCAGCTCCGTGCGCAGCGCCGCCAGCGGCGCGAGCGTGGCCGCCAGCGCTGCCTGACGATCGCGCGCCGCGACCGCCTCGGCGAAGTCGCGATCCGCCCGCCCCTCGTCCCGACGGGCGGCCGTGAGCTCGCTCTCGAGGACGCGCAGCTCGCTCTGGAGCTGCTGCCACCGCTCGCGGCTCGCCTGTGCGGCGTCCCAGCGCGGCGCCACGGCGGCGAGCGCGTGGTCGGCGTCGGACCGGCGCGCCGCTGCCTGACGGGCGGCCGCCTCGGCGGCCGCAAGCCGGTCGCGCGCCGCGGTGAGATTGCGTACGACCACCTCCGCGTCAGGCATCCCGCCCCGCAACCCGTCCATCTCGGCGACGAGCAGCTTGCGGCGATTCCGCACCATCGCCTGCGCGGCGCGGAGCTTCTCGTACCCCAATACGCGGGACAGGAACTGCCCACGCTCGGTCGGCCCCATGGCCGCCATCACGTTGAGCTCCTTCTGCCCGGTGAAGTAGGTGTTGAAGAACTCCGACCGCGACATGCCCAGCCGGCGCTGGAGCAGGTCGCTGACGCCGCTGATCGAGTTGGCGATCGGCTGCGCCGCCCCGTCGAGGAAGAGCTCCGCGCTCGTCAGGCCCCGGGCGACACGGTAACGGTGGCCCGACAGTTCGAAATCCAGCTCGACGCGCACGGCGGCGCGCGCACCGGCGCGATTGAAGCGAATCGAGTCGCGATTTCCACGCGCCGCCGCGTTGCCGTATAGCGCCCAGGCGATCGCTTCCAGAATCGTCGTCTTGCCCGACCCGTTCGCGCCGATGATGCCGGTGATCCCGCTATCGAACTCCACCAGCGTGTCGGCGTGCTGACGGAAGTTTTGCAGTCGCAGGCTGTTCAGCCGCATCAGGCGTCCTCCGCCCGGGCGTTCATCCCGTCGCCGCCGACCGTGTCGAGCGAATCACCCTCGGCGCCCACCGCCGCCAACTGGTCCGTGCCGCCAGGAATGGCCAGCGCCGCCGCCTCCGCCTCCTGCAGATAGCGAAGCCCCATCTCCACCAGCGCCTCACGATCGATGTCGGATTCGAGCGTCCGCATGCGGAGCTTCTCGCGCACGATGTCGTGCAGCGACGGCCGGCGTCCCGGCGCGCCGGAGATCGACGTGCGCAGGATGTCCGGCTTGCGCGTGTCGAGATGGAAGTGCAGCGCGCGGCGCTTGTACTCGCGCAGCGCCTTGTGATCGAGCGTGCGGACGATGTGACGCGGCACGTCGCGCACCACCAGCCTGACGATCTTGTCGTCCACGCCACCGGTGACCCCCTCGACCACGTCGCGGATGGCGACATCCAGCTCGGCGGCGGCCATCCCCCCCGCCAGCACCGGCGGCAGGTCGAGCAGCGGCCGCGCCGGCGGGATGGAGTGGAAAGTGTGCGTGCCTGTCGCCAGGTCATGCTCGACGATCCCCTTGCCGCGCACGCCGAGCCGGCGTTCCTCGACCAGCTCGCCCCACGCGTTGGCACTCGTGTAGTCGATCGACCCCGAGTACCAGGCGTTGGGCGCGATCTCCCGGTGCACGTGATAGTGCCCGAGCGCGACGTAGCTCCAGGCGGGCGCGTTGAGATCCTCGCGCGGAATCTCGACCGCCGCGCGCTCCGTGGCCGCGGCGTGCGCGGGGAGCACGCCTTCCACCTCGCCGTGCAGCACGAGCACGTTCCAGCGCGCCGAGCCTTCGGGCGTGAGCGCGACGGAGCGCTGGCGGAGCATATCGGGAACGGCCAGCACGCTGAGGTCGCGCGCCGGGAACTCGATCCGCCGCGGCTCGCTGTCGACGACCTCGATGCCGAGCGGCGTGAACAGGCGCAGAATGCACCCCGTCTCGGTGGAGCGCGGAGTGTCGTGGTTGCCCGCGACGATCACCATCGCCGCGTCAGGCAGCGCCTGCCGTAGCCGCGAGAACTGGATGAACGCGTGCAGGATCGCCGGATTCGTCGGCCTCACCGAGTGGAACACGTCGCCGGCGATCACCACCAGTTCCGGCGCCAGGGCGATCACCCGGTCCACGGCACGCTTGAACGTCCCCGCCACGTCCGCCTCACGCTGGTTGATCCCCGCGGGCGTCAGGCGCTGGAACTGGCGAAAGCCGAGGTGCAGATCGGAGAGATGGACGAGTCGCATACGCACGAGAGCGCGGGAGGAGAGCCCCCCGCGCCCGCCTGGTCACCGGGTGCGGGTAGTCAGCGGGCGTCCACCAGACGAAGCGTCTGGATGGATCGGGTCCGCACACGCATCGGCGTGTCGGCGGTCCCGGACGGCGGCATGTAGGTGGTCAACGTGGTCACGGTTACCCGCGCCGCCGACATCCAGCCGCGTCGGCGGTCCATCTCGATCGCTCCCGTCACCGTGCCCGCCGACTCGGCCGTCACGCCGCTGGGCAGCCCCGCCGCCGAGGTGATCACCGGGGAGCGCGACAACGACCCGCGCATCGAGATGAAGGCGATGTCCCCATTGTCCGACAGCGAATCCAGCCGAAAGGTAGCGCGAACCATGCCCGCCGGTGGACCGCCCGGCTGCCCGCTGAGTGGAACGGCCATCGACTGCGACCAGCTTCCCCCGACCTCCACCGGCCGCGCCGGCAGCACGGCGGGCATCTGGGCGAACAGCGCGCTCAACTCCGGCGACACGATCCCGCCGCTCTGCATCATGCGCGTCTTGCCGTTGGGCGCCACGTGCATCAGGACGCGACCCCGCAGCAAGCGACCGCGCAGCGCATCGCCGCTGCTGCCATCCGACATCCAGACCTGTGCCGAGTCGGTCGAGGCGCTGATCGTCGCGCCGTCGCGCACCGACTTGAGCACCACCGCCGTGGTGTGCACCTGAAAGCGCGTCACCATCGCCATCGAGCGCTCAACGCCCTCCTCGGTGCGCGCGGCGTGCATCTCGACCTCCTGGTCGAAGCGCAGGCGCACCGTGTCGCCCGGACCGGGGCGCATCTCAAGGGTGACCGTCTGGGCGTCGGCGCTGGCCGACAGCCCGCCGAGGCACAACAAGACGCCGCCGGCCAGAAGCCGCCGGACCCGCCGCGTCCCCGCGCCGCCGCTCACCACGTGGGAGCAACCGGCTGCGGGGCGCTCAGAAACCGTACGGATCATCCGACGGCGCAGGGCGAAGGGCGGCGGCCGTGGGCGCGGCCACCGCCGCGCGCGCCGAGACCCGCGTCCGGAACTGCCCGCGAAAGAACGACTCCACGTCCGCCGGCCGAGCGCGCAGCGTCGCGTTCTTCGCGCGCACGATCTCATCGGTGTCGTGGAGCGCGACGGCCTCGGCGACGAACGCCATCGTCAGCGACGGATCCAACCGGCGCAGCTCGCGCAACACGGCCGCCTCGAACGACGGTTCGGCGGCCTGCGGGTACCGCTCCGCGCCATCGCGGCCGCGCATGACGGCCGGACGGGGGAAGCGCACGAAGATCGGCTGCGTGAAATGCGGATGGCGCACCATCAACTGCCCCTTGTCGAGCGTGGCGAGCTTGGTTCGCGTGGCCGGGCTCAGAACCGCATAGCCCGGCGTGGCCAGCTCATCGGCATCCATCCGCCCATAGAGCGCGGTGCCCGAGTTGCCGACCACGCGGCGGTGCACCTGCGAGCGGAATTGCTGCGCGCTGAAGAGAACGAGCCCGAGGTAGCGCCCGCGCTCCGCGATGTCGAGGAGCATCTTCCGCACGTACGTCTCGGGCCCATCGCCCGGCGCGTACTTGTTCAGCTCGTCCACGAAGACCACGACGTGATCCACGCCGAGGTTCCGCTTCTCCAGATGCTCGCGAAGCTTCTGGACGACCCGCGCGAAGATCAGATCCTGCGCGTCCTCCTCCAGCATCGCGACGTCCACCACATACACCGAGCGATCCTCGAAGGTGCCGAACGGCAGATCGCTCACCGCGCCGTCGTCGGTGACCAGCCCGGCGCACCGCGTCGAGATGTTGGTGAGCCGGTTGCGCACCTTCCGGATCGTCGCCACATGATGCGTGCGCCAGCTGTCGCCCGAACCTCGCCCCTCGATCCCGATCAGCAGCTCGCGGAACCACTCCTCCAACTCGGCGAACGTTCGCACCCGATGCGGCCGCTTGAGCAGCGCGTCCGTGAACTCCCGGTCGATCACGCGCTCCCGAATGAAATCGATCAGCGCGTCGGCCTTGGCGTCCATGTCGTCCTTGTTCAGCAGCACCTCGGCGAACTGCAGCACCTCCTCCAGCCCCCAGGTGAGCGGCACGACGTTGTGTTGCAGATCGTCGTGCGAGCGGAGCGTCGCGAGCGCGGTGCCCTTGGCGTTATAGGGCGCGAAGTACTGCACGTTCTGGAACGGTGTCGCCGGCACGCCGAGCGCGTCGTACAGCGCGCGATCGTCGTCGCTCAACTCGCCCGGCAGGTCGAGATAGCACAGATCCGGCCCCTTCACGTTGAAGCACACCGACGCGACCGTTCCCTTCTTCGTCGGGAAGTGCGCGAACAGCGACTGCAGCAGCCATTCGACCGCGCTGGTCTTGGTCGCAAGTCCCGATACGCCCGTGATATTCAGGTGCGCCGCCTCCGGCCCGAGGAGGAAATCGGCATCCAGATAGATCGGCGACTCGGTGCCCCCGGAGCGATACATCCCGACCGGGATCGCCGTCCGCGAGCCATCGGCGATGTAGCCGTCCATCCGCAGCGCGACCGCGACGTCGTCGTCCGTGGCGAGATGGACGATCCCCATCGGGACCGGCTGCAGGGGCTCGTCAGGCACCTGCCGCAGCACGGCGGCGGTGAACAGCCGGATCTCCGTGCGATGGGTGGCCGCGATCGCCGCCGAACCGGGCGTGCCGTCGTGGCCGAGCACGTCGTGCAGCGGGGAGAGCAGATCGGTGTAGCCGAACGCCTCCGTCACCACGCCGTAGACGGTCGGCACCACGTTGTTGACCGGGACCGTCCCCTCGGCGCGCACGATCGTCCCGATCCCGATCGGCGCATCGAGCGCCGTCCAGAAATGGAACTCGTGCGGGGTGTTGGGACGCCGCTCCGTGGCGACGACACGACCGAGGGGGGCAGTGGACATGATGCGACCAGGCGGTGAAGCGAGGGCAGCGCACCGAACGAATCGGCGCGTGACGATGAGGTCAGCGGAGGGTGACGCCGAGCGCCGCCGAGTGCTACCCCACCGCCCGCAAATATTCCTCGCAGTCGCGGATCGGGTACACCATCTTGTCCCACCGCGCGTCGGGGAGGGCCAGCGGCGCGACCTCGGCCAGAACCCAGCGCGAGACCTGGTCGGCGCGGGCAGTGAGCTGTTCGGCCGATTCGGACAGCGTCGTGGGGTCGGCCGCCTCGACGCGCACGAGCCCCCACATCGGATCGCGTCCGGCTGGATCGCGGAGCCGTAGATACCAACTCGCGACCGGGGCGCGGTAGCCGCTCGCGCGCGACACGCGCACCACGCTCGACCGCTCGCCCCGCCGCAGTTGCAGCACCCGGGCAAGCGCGTCGCCCTCCGCGTAGAGCGTTCGGTGGCTCTTCACTACGCCGACCGCCCACGGCGACCTGGCGACGACGTCGCTCCGATAGATCCCGCCGTCGACGAGGATCGGACGGCGCTCGCGCTCGCACCAGCGCGCGGCCAGTGCTTCCTCGAGCGCCTCACGCCGCTCCTGCACGGTGTGCATCGCGCGCTCGAGATGGATGAAGGGATGCACGCGCTCGAGCCCCGCGTCGTCCCGCGGGGTCGTGTCGACGACCGCGCCGAACTCGCCGACGAGATGGTCCCAGAGTGCCTCGGGAACGGCGTTCCGCGGCACGTAGAGCGCCCGCTCGATGTCGGGACGGCCGGTCCAGGTGTAGAGCCGGCGCTCGTTGCGGAAGCGGATCACCGCGGCGACGGTCGCGTGCACCAGCGGCACGCCGTCGTGATAGTGCACGACGCGGCTCTGCTGCGTGCCGTCGAGGAAGCCGGCGAAGCCGGGTTCCGGATCGCCCGGGATGCGGTGGGCGCGCAGTGCGTGCCCCTCGATCACATCGCTCGCGGCGAGGCGCGGCGGCTCAGTGGCCCCCATGCTCCACCGTTCGAGCGACGGGCCGTTATCACCGCCGAGTCCGGCTCCGGGGGCCCAGCCAGCGACGCACCGCATCGCCGAGCGAAAGCTTGCATCCATGGGCGAGATGGTAATGCCGCACGCGGGGCGGAGGTAGCCCCGCGTGCGGGTCACGCGACCCGTCGTGCCCGGTGGTCAGCGCTTCGGCCCGATCCCGACCACTCGGGCGATCACCGCCGCCAGCGCCGTCCCAAGCACGGCCACGCTGAGCACGGTGGCGTGGGCGATCGGCGCCACCGCCCAGACCGCAGCAAAGCCGAGTCCGCCGAGTACCAGGCTCCATCCCGCGAACCGGCGGTGCGCCTGATCGGCCGCGTGGTCGCGCCGTCCGGGCATCATCGGCGTGAGGGCCTTCGGAATCGCGTTCGAGTAGAACACCACCAGGGCCCCCATCGCCACGCCGAGGATCCGCCGGGCGTGGTCGGGATCGAGGTGCTCCGGGGTGAGTGCCCGGAGCAGCAGCGACAGCGTGATGAGCGCGGCCGCGGTGACCAGCGGCACGACGAGCGAGGGGCGCGATGGCTGAGCGGTGTCTGTCATCATGGCGAGTCGGGAGTAGAGGCGGTGGGTGCGGGCGCGGCGTCATCGCCGGGCGTGAGCTGGAGGCCGAACGCCTGGGCGAAACCGAGCAGGGCTTCCTCCAGAACGGACATCCGGAGGCGGTAGGTGATGGTCCGCCCCTGCTTCTCGGCCTGGATCAGTTCCGCCGCCATGAGCACCGCGAAGTGCGCGGACATGGTGGGTTTCGTGACCTCGAAGTGCGCGGCGAGATCGCCCGCGGTCATCGGCCCGTTCTGCAGAAGCTGGAGCACCTTCCGCCGCGTCGGATCGGCGAGTGCCTTGAAGACGGCTGTCATGGGGAGATAGTTAGCTAACTATCTAACATTGTGCAACCCCGGTTTGGCGACGCTGGCGGCCGCGTGCGCCGCGCCCGGGTGGGACTGCCGGGAGAATTGGAGCGCGACGACGTTCAGCCCGCGGCGGGGGCCTCGCCCTCGCGCGGGCCGCCAACTGTGCGGTCGATCTGGCGGAGCGCGCCGAGGTGGTAGGCGAGATGGGCAACACTTGCCACCACGCCGTTGAGCTCGACCTCGTTCGCCTCACGTGGGTTTCCGACGGCGCCGAGCCACTGGTGTGCCTCACGCGCGAGATCCTCGCGGAGTCGCCGCCAACTATCGTCGGACACCGCGCCCGTTCGCCAGGCCGCGCCCCAGTCGGCGTCCTGGAACGGATTCTCACCGGCGCTCCACCGGTTCATCAGCGAGAGCCCGTAGCGCACGTGGTCCACGTGCGCGGCGATCGTCGCGCCGCCTCCCGACGACTCGGAGGCGTCGGCCGCCGACAGACGGTCGAGGGAGCGGAGCAGTCCAGCGTCGCCTCGATTCAGGATGTAGGCGCCCGGTTCCGGCGCGCCATCGATCAGTTCCGAAAGCAGGGTCGCCAGGGTCCGGCTGAGTTCCCGAGTGATCATCGGTGAGCGCACCTCGCGTTAGTCAGACGTGACTGTGCCAGAAGGACGCTTCGCCGTCAGACCGCCGCTCAGCGGCACGACGAGCTGAGCGGGTCGTGTCCCCAGTTCATGAGCGAGTGGCGCCAGGGGGTGTCCCGAACGTCGCCAGCGGGGCGCTGCGCCATGTGGCGGTGGATGTAGCCGATCACCTTGCGCATGTGTGCGAAGTCGTCGTCGCCGTAGTCGTCCTGCCGGGTTCGCAGCAGCGAGACGATGCGGCGTCCCGACGCATGGCCGACCGACTCGTCGTCCTCGTGATCCCTGGCGCCGACCGCGCGCGACTCATCCGTCTCGAGCCACCGCTCGAGCTCGGAAGCGGTCATGTTGGTCTCGTTCCGGAACTGGTCGAGCGTCTCGCGCTGCTCGTCGGTCATCGTCGGCTCCCGTTCGCCGCGTGGACGTCGCTGGTAGGCGGCCGATGATCGGCACGTCGTGTGCCCGCGGAGTGGTGGAATGTTCAGCGCGGTGCCGACAGCGGCTGGTTATAGCGCGCCATGATCGCCCGCAGCCGATCCTGCGGCAGCGCGTGCACCCGCAGGTCGTTCGCGCCCGTCATCGTCTCGGCGGCCAGCAGCGCGTTGACGATGGCCTGCTCGGTCGCCTGCACGGTGGCGGCGAACAGTGGGTTGATTCGGTCGTTGGGGAGCATCGTCAGGCGGACGATGCCGGTGTCGGCCGCCGCCCGCGGATTCGCCGTGGAGAAGGAGACGAAGATGTCGCCCGAGCTGTTCTCCCCGCGTCCGCCCATCCGTCCCACGCCGAGCGAGGCGCGCGTCGCGAGCCGCTTCAGTTGGTGCGGCAGAAGCGGCGCGTCGGTTGCCACGACGATGATGATCGACCCATCGGCCGCGTCGCCCCCTGGGCGACCGACCGCCGCGTCGTCGCAGCGCGGCACGGCCGGCAGCAGCGTGGAATCCGCGGAGGCGATGCACGGCAGCAGATCGGGGATCTCCGCGCCCACCGGCACGCCGGCAATGCGCAGCTCGCGGCGCGCGCCGTAGTTGCACTGCACCAACACGCCGACGGTGAAGCCGCCCGCTTCAGCGGAGAGGCGGCGCGAGGCCGTGCCGATGCCCCCCTTGAAGCCGTGGCACACCATCCCGGTCCCACCGCCGACGTTGCCCTCCGCGACCGGGCCCACGGACGCCGAGTCGAGCGCCGCAAATACGTGCGGCGGCTTCACGTGGAAGCCGTTGAGATCGTTGAGCCGCCCATCATACGTCTCGGCGACCACCGGAAGCCCCCATGGCTGCAACTGCGGCTGGCCGATGCGCCATTGCAGAATCGCGTCGCGCACGACCCCGACGCTGTGCGTATTCGTGATGGCGATCGGACCCTCGAGCATCCCGGACTCCTCGATCCAGGTGGTGCCGGTCATCTCGCCATTGCCATTGAGCGCGAACCAGGCGCCGAACACCGGGTCGCCACTCCCCTTGCCGCGCGGATGGACGACGGTGACGCCGGTGCGCACCGGTCCCTCCCCCACCACGAGGCGCCCACTACCGCGAATGATCGTCGTGTGGCCGACCTCGACCCCCGAGACATCGGTGATCGCGTCGAGCGGCCCCGAGGTGCCGCCGATCAGCCTCGTCAGGCCGAGGTCGGCTGCCCGCGGCTTCGCGCGCGCCGCGTCCTGCGCGGCGCCCACGGCGGGCAGTGCCAGCAGCAGGAGGAGCGAGGTTAGTGTCCGTGGCGATGCCAGCGCAGATCCGGTCATGGTGCGGGGCCTCACAAGTCGGTCAGGTAATCCGGCGGAGCACCCGCTCCACCGTTCCCACGAGCGCGTCGATCTGCTCGCGCTCGATGATCAGCGGCGGGGAGAGCGCCACCGTGTCGCCGGTGACGCGAACGAGCACGCCGGCGGCGAAACAGGCGAGAAAGATCTCGAACCCACGCGCGCCTGGTGCGCCCGGGCGCGGAGCCAGCTCGATGCCCGCCACCAGTCCGAGGTTGCGCACATCGACGACGTGCGGCAGGTCGCGCAGCCCGTGGACCGCTTCTTCCCAATGGCCCGCCAGCGCCGCGGCGCGCTCGAACAGCCCCTCGCCCTCGTACACGTCGAGCGCGGCGAGTCCGGCCGCACACGCGAGCGGATGCCCCGAATACGTGTAGCCGTGAAAGAACTCGATCCCCTGCAGCGTCGCGTCGAGCACGGCGTTATGCACCTCGCGCCTCACGAGCACCGCCCCCATCGGCACCGCCCCGTTGGTAAGCCCTTTGGCGACGGTCATCAGGTCGGGGGTGACGCCGAAGCGGTGCGCGGCGAACGGCGCGCCGAGCCGGCCGAAACCGGTGATCACCTCATCGAAGATGAGCAGTATGCCGTGCCGATGGCAGATCGCGCGCAGCCGCTCCAGATAGCCGAGCGGGGGCACGAGCACCCCGGTCGAACCGGCGAGCGGCTCCACGATCACCGCTGCCACCGTTTCAGCGCCGTGCGTCGCGACGATGCGTTCGAGATCGTCAGCGAGCTCCGCGCCCCACGTCGGCTGTCCGCGCGAGAACGCATTGCGCGGATCGTGCGTATGGGGCAGATGGTCGACGTGCGGGAGCAACTGGCCGGCGAACGCCTGACGCACCGTCTCGATCCCCCCGACGCTGATCCCGCCGAACCCCACACCATGGTAGCCGCGCACGCGCCCGACAAACCGCACGCGCGACGGCTCGCCGCGAGCGCGATGATAGGCCAGTGCGATCTTGAGCGCCGTGTCGACGGCTTCCGAGCCGGATCCGGTGAAGAAGACATGATCCAGATCGCCCGGCGCCAATGCCGCCAGTCGTTCGGCCAGCGCGAAGCCGATCGGGTGCCCCATCTGGAAACCGGGTGCGTAGTCGAGTGCCGCCGCCTGCTCCTGGATCGCCCGCACGATCGGCTCGCGACAGTGCCCCGCGTTCACGCACCAGAGACCCGCGGTCCCGTCGAGAATCCGGCGGCCGTCGTCCGTCGTGTAGTGCATTCCCGCAGCCGCGACCAGCATCCGCGGCGCCTGCTTGAAGGCGCGGTTGGCCGTGAACGGCAGCCACTGCGCGTCGAGCGTGCCTGCCGGCCCCATGGCGGACGGGCGCTGGTGATCGGCGATTCCGGACATGCGACTCCGCTCGGGTGTGTCAGCTCACTCCAGTCAATCACTCCAACCCGATGTCCCACGCCTGCTCGAGATCCTTGCGCGAATAGGCGCGGAACGCCGTCAGCGTCTGCGTGGTCGTGATTCCCTGCACCTTGGGAAATTCCTCGGTCACCACGCGCGCGATGCCATCGTACTCGGGCACTCGCACGATGGCCACCAGATCATACTCCCCCGACACGGAATAGACCTCGGCGACCCCGTCGACACCGGCGAGCTTCATGGCCACTTCCTG
The DNA here is from genome assembly GCA_038324385.1 of Gemmatimonadales bacterium. Classification (GTDB taxonomy): domain Bacteria; phylum Gemmatimonadota; class Gemmatimonadetes; order Gemmatimonadales; family Gemmatimonadaceae; genus JBBQHX01. Next base: position 16,964 of record JBBQHX010000013.1, read on the forward strand.
GATGCGCTGCGGGTCGGTCTTGATGAGAACGATCGTGGTGATCACGGGGAGGGGAGCGAGTCGGGGGGAAGATTGAGCAGCCAGAGACCGGCGACGTGGCCGGTGGTATCGACGTCGAGCAGCACGTCGCGAGCGATCTGCACGGCGTGAAAGGGGCCTTCGCGCACGCCCGACCCACGCGCCATCGAGAAATGCACCGCGCGGCGCCCCGCGTCCACCTCGGCGACCATCCGCGCCGTCACCTCGAGCGCCGAGATCTCGCCGGCGGCCGCCGTGAGCGCCACATGTTCGCGCACGGCGGTGGCATCCGGAAGCGACAGGGTGGGGCGGCGGAGCAGTTGCGGCCAGATCGCCACCTCGATCGCGCTGATGCGGCCGTCACGGATGTCGAGCGTGAGCCAGGAGCCGTCCTTCCCCTGAATCTCGACCGACCCCGCCGGCACACGGGGCGCGGCGTCGGCAAGCCCGGGGGCGCGGCCGCCCACGCGCCCCGGCCCGACCGGCTCGAGGAGCGAGGCGCCGAGGATCTCGGTATCGGCGTCCCACGTGTAGCGCACGCGGCGCGGCGTATCGGCGGCGGGCACGTATTCGATCGGAAAGCTCATCTCGCGTACTCCGGCGTCAGGCGGATCGACACCGACCGCGTGCGTGGCGTCACGCGGTCGTCCAGCGGAGTGCATAGGGTAACGGCGCCCCGTAGCCGTCCGCGCGTCATTCGCGCGCGCGCCGGATCCCGCCCACGCGCCTAACCGATCCGCGCCGCCGTTCGAATGGACTCGTACAGCGCGCATAATCGCTGCGCCCCCGCGACCACGTCGACCAGCGGGGCCGCGTAGGAGATCCGGACCCAGTCCGGCGCGAGGAACGCCGACCCGGGGACGACAGCGACGCCGTGATCGTCGAGCAGACGTCGCGCGAAGAACGTGCCCGCGTCCTCCGATTCGGGCGGCGCCGCGTCGCCGACATTAGCAAACAGGTAGAAGGCGCCCGCCGGCGGCACCACCGTGAGACCGTCGACCCCCGCCAGCACCTCGAGCGCGGCGTCGCGCCGCGCGCGGAACGCCGCGAGCATGTCGGCGCGGGCGGCGGCCGATTCGTCGTGCATCGTGAGCGCCGCCAGCGCCGCATGCTGCGATGGGGTCGCCGCGTTCGATGTCATGTGTGACTGCAACGCCTTCATCGACGTCGCGAGCGCGTGAGGCGCGATCGCCCAACCGATCCGCCACCCGGTCATCGCGTACGCCTTGGCCACCCCGTCGACCACCACCAACCGATCGCGCGAGGTCGCCACTTCCAGCAGCGACGCCGCCGGCGACTCGCCGTCGTAGGTGAGGTGGCGGTAGATCTCGTCGCCGATCACCCACCACCCATGCTCGTGGGCGAGATCGAGAATCGCCGTGAGCTCCGCCCGGCTGTAGACGGCGCCGGTGGGATTGCACGGCGAGTTGAGCATCACGCCGCGCGTGCGCGGCGTCGCCGCGGCGGCCAGATGCGCCGCCGTCACCTTGAGCCCGTCGTCCGGATCGCCGAACACCGGCACCGCGGTCGCCCGCGCGAGGCCGAGGATCTCGTAGTAGCTGGTCCAGGCGGGCGTCGGGACGAGCACCTCGTCGCCCGGGCCGAACAGGCAGAAGCACGCGTTGAACAGCGACTGCTTGGACCCGGTCGACACCACCACATCGCTCGGCGGTACCACATCGGGGCCGAAGGCGCGCGCGTTGGCCTCGTCGGCGATCGCCTCGCGCAACGGGAGGATGCCCTCGGTTGCGGTGTAGCGCGTCGCGCCCTGCTCGATCGCCGCCACCGCCGCGGCGCGGATGTGCGCCGGCGTGTCGAAATCGGGCTCGCCCGAGCCGAGGTCGAGGATCGAACGTCCAGCCGCCCGCAGCGCCCGAGCGCGGCCCGAGACGGCGAGAGTCGCGGATTCCTGGAGGAGGGCGACGTTCGGAGAAGGCGTGAATTCGAGGCGCATACGCGGGACGGCGGGGAATCGGACGTCGCCGATGTCACGGGACGATCGGCTGGACTATGTTACATGGCTCGGGGAGCGCCACCGGCAGACCGGTGCGGTCGCCCCCAAGCCCACGCCCAAGGTTACACCCGGCGCTCGGTCGCGCCAACCAGCGCGCTCGCGCTGGTCCGGACGTGGGAGCCATTCGGCCCCGGGGACGCCCCGGGAGTGCCGACGTGCGCCGGCGGAATCGCCGCCGGCTCGTGGGACGCGGCCCGCTCGCGAGCGGCGCGTCCGGATCGTTTTGACATTCGAGGGTTCTGTCGTGGAGCAGCAAGATCAGGGGTCCCAGCCGCCCGATGCGGACGGGGATACGGGCAGCGCCGAGCGCGCCGCGCCGGTCTGGATGCAGGGCGAGGCCGATGCGTCGGCCGAGAGCACGCCGGGCGCGAAGTCGCCGGCGAAGAAGGCCCGCGCGACGCGGGCCAAGAAGGCCGAGGCACCGGCTGCGGCCGACCAGCCCGCCACGACAGAGGCTCCCGCGGTGACGCGGAGCCAGAACGTCATCCACATCATGCCGCAGGATTGGAGCATGATCGGGCAGGCGCTTGCGCCCGCCCTCGAGCGCGTCGACACGAGCGTGGCGAGCACGCAGCTCCTCGTGCTCACCGGTGACCCGACCGCCGCGCTGGCCGTCGCCGACGCCGCGTTGCTGGTGCGGGAGGAGACGGCCCTGATGCCCGTAACGAGCGTGCGTCGCGCCTCGCGCCTCGCCGCCGAACAGGCACCGCTGGCCGTCGCCGGCACCCCGGCCGACATCGCCCAGCTCATCTCGTCCAGCACGCTCAAGCTCGACGCGCTCAAGACGCTCGTCGTGGCATGGCTGGATGACGCGCTGGTCGCGGGCGAGATGGACACCGCGCTGGAGACGATCATGGCCGAGGTGCCCAAGGGCGCCGCGCGCGTGGTCATCGCGGCCGCGTCGTCCGATCCGCTCGACGCGTTCGTGGAGCGCTACATGCGGCGCGCCCGCCGCGTCGAGGCTCCGTCGCCCGCCGGCGAGCCGCTGTCGCGCCCGGTGCAATTCCTCACCGCCGGCGCCGACGGCCGCGCCGCGACGCTCCGCCGCCTGCTCGACGAGATCGATCCGGCGAGCGCGGTGATCGTCACGCGAACGGACGAGGGCACGGCAGAGGCGCGGCAACTGCTCCGCACGCTGGGCTACGCCTCACGCGACACGGTCCGAGTCGTCCAGGGCGACGATGACGCCGCCGACGCCGGTCTGATCGTGCTGTACGAGCTGCCCGAATCGCGTGAGGCCCTGCGCGCCGTCGTCGACGGCACACGCGGCACGCTCGTCCTGATGCTGCAGCCGCGTCAACTGGTGACGCTGCGCCGCATGGTGGGGAGCACGCCGGTGACGCCGTTCGCCCTTCCCGACGGCGCGCGCCGCGCCCGTGGTCGGCAGGAGCGGTTGGTCGCCGAGCTGCGCGAGCGCGTGGCCCACGAGCGGCACGACCGTGAACTGCTCGCGCTCGAGCCGTTGGTAAGCGAGTTCGACGGGGCCGAGCTTGCGGCCACACTCCTCCGCATGGTGGACGAGGCCCGCGCCGCCGCCGGACTCTCGGCCGATGTCGCCGCGCGCGAGGTGTCGTTGGCACGTGAAGCCCGCGCCACCTGGTCGGCGATGCCGACGCCGCCGCTCGCTCAGCGCATCAGCGCCGCGCCGGCGGAAGCTCCGGCACCGCAGGCGCGTGAAGAGCGTCCGCGTGAAGAGCGTTCGCGTGAAGAGCGTTCGCGCACGGAGCGCCCCCGTGAGGAGCGCGCACCTGCCGCGCGGCCGACGGAGTCGTTCGCCAAACGCCCCGCCCCGCCCGAGAAGCACAGCGGCGCGTGGACGCGGCTCTTCATCAATGTCGGCGAGCGCGACGGCGCGACGCCGGGTGACATCGTCGGTGCGATCACCGGTGAGTCCGGCCTGACGCGCGACGTCGTGGGCAAGATCGACCTGCGCGACTCGCACGCGATCGTCGAGGTCGAGGGCTCCGTCGCCGAGCAGATCATTCAGGCACTCGGCGGCGCGAACATGCGCGGCCGCAGCATCAGCGCCCGCGTCGACGCCGGTCCGCCGGTGGGCTCCGACCGGGGACGCGGCTCGTCGGACCGCGGCGGACGTGGCGGCTCGGACCGTGGCGGTTCGCGCGGCTTCGACCGTGGCGATCGTGGTGGCCGGGGTGGCAGCTCGGACCGTGGATCGCGGCCGAGCGGCGAGCGGTCGCGGGTCGGGCACTTCTCCGGCGCCCGTCCGGATCGCGAGGACCGCCCGTCGGGCGGTGACCGCGGCCCGCGGAGCTTCGACCGCGGCGATCGTCCGCCCCGGTCGGGCGGCTTCGAGCGTGGCGGGAGCAGCGGTGGCCCGCGCACGGGCGGATTCGATCGGAGCAGTGGTCCGCGGACGGGCGGCTTCGATCGGAGCAGTGGCCCGCGGACCGGTGCATTCGACCGGAGCAGCGGTCCGCGGTCTGGCGCGCCCGACCGCGGTGGCCGCAGTGACCGCCCCGATCGTAGCGGCAACGCCGGTCGGAGCGGTGGTGCCCGCGGCGGCAGCAGCGGCCCGGGGCAGCGGTCGTCGGGTCCCGGCGGCGGCGATCGACCGGTCCGAGGCGGCGCGCGTGACAGCGGCTACGGCCGTACGTTGCCCGACGAGCAGCGCGAGTGGACGCAGCGCGGTGACGCGATGCGTGCCGCCCGTCGTCCGCCGGGTGGCGGGAACCGTGGCCGCGGCGGAGACTCCGGCGAGTGAGCGGCACGTTCCAGCCATCGGGCGGCTGGATCGAGGTGGTCGCCGGCGTGATGTTCAGCGGCAAGAGTGAGGAGCTCATTCGCCGCGTACGCCGGGCGATCATCGCGCGGAAGCGTGTTCAGGTGTTCAAGTCGCACCTGGACGCGCGCTACGCGGGGATCTACGCCATCTCCAGCCACGACGGGAGAACCGTCGATGCCGTACCGGTGGACTCGTCGCGGGACATCGCGATGCGTCTGGATCCGGGTGCCCAGGTGGTCGCCATCGACGAGGCGCAGTTCCTCGACGACGGCGTGGTCGCGCTGGCCACCGATCTCGCCTCGCGCGGACGTCGGGTGATTCTCGCCGGAACGGACACCGACTTCCGCGGGGAGCCGTTCGGCCCGATGCCCCCGCTGCTGTGCGTGGCCGAACTGGTCGACAAGTTGCACGCGATCTGCGTGCTGTGCGGCAACCCGGCCAGCCGCAACCAGCGCCTGATCGATGGTCGGCCGGCGGCGTATGATTCGCCGACGATCATGGTCGGCGGATCGGACAGCTACGAGGCGCGCTGTCGCGCCTGTCATCAGGTGCCGCGAAAGGATGCGGCGCAGGTCCGCCTGCTCTGACGTCGCGCGACAATGTATGAACCAACGAGGCCCACCGGCAATCGCCGGTGGGCCTCGTTGTATGTGTTCGCGGCCTGCGGTCAGCCGATTAGTGAGCCGCCGTGGACCAGCCGCAGGAACTCATCTCGCGTCTTGGCATCGCTCTCGAAGCTGCCACGCACCGCGCTGGTGATCGTCTTCGAGTTCTGCTTCTCGACGCCGCGCATCATCATGCACAGGTGGTACGCCTCGATCACGACCCCCACCCCGGTCGGCGCGAGCACCCGCTCGATCGCGCCCGCGATCTGGTCGGTGAGTCGCTCCTGCACCTGCAGCCGACGGGCGTAGACCTCGACGATGCGCGGCAGCTTGGACAGGCCGACGATCTTGCCGTCGGGGATGTAGGCGATGTGCGCCTTCCCGAAGAACGGCAGCATGTGATGTTCGCACAACGAGTACAGCTCGATGTCGCGCACCATCACCATCGATCGCGTCCCCTCGGCGTCGAACACTCCCTCGCCGATCGCGTCCTCCGCTTCGATGGCGTAGCCGCGGGTGAGCCAGGCGAGCGATTTGGCGACGCGCTCCGGAGTACGGAGCAACCCCTCGCGCTCGGGATCCTCGCCGAGCAGGGCGAGTTGCTGCCGCACGAGGGCTACATGTTCAGCGCGCGTGGCCGCTTCGGCCTCGGTGAGCTCTTCGTTGCGCGTCTGCGTGCTGACGGTCGAGCGGGCGGCTATGGACATCGGTGGGCTTGGATCGTGCGAAGGGATGATGCGCAGGCGTCCGACGACAGACGAGCTTCGACGTGGCTTGCCGAACCCGACAGGCCGGATCGCCCGCGTATTTTCGGCTGGCGCGATCCGCCGGTTGCCGGAAGATTGTACCGGGGCGTCAACCGCGCGCCAGAGCAGCGCAACGATCACGCCGGGCCGCAGCTTCCCATGCACGAACCGGAAGACCGCGGCGCGGTCCACCTCGGGCCTCCCTCACCTGCCAACACCGTGCTCCTCATCGGCCTTACCGGAAACATCGCGAGTGGGAAGTCCACCGTAGCTCGTGAATTCGCCGAGCGTGGCGCCGTGCTGATCGATGCCGACGTGCTGGCGCGCCACGCCGTGCGCCCCGGAACGGAAGGGCTCCGCCAGATCGCCGAACGGTGGGGAATGGACGTACTGCACGCCGACGGCACGCTCGATCGGGGTGCGCTGCGGGCACGCGTCTTCGACGATCAGGCGGAACTCGAGGCGCTCAACGGGATCGTGCATCCGGAGGTCCACCGGCTGCGCACCCAACAGATCGACGCGGCGCGAGCCCGCGGAGCCCGAATCGTCGTCTGCGACATTCCGTTGCTCTTCGAGAAGCACCTCACCGAAGAGTTCGACGTCGTGGTGCTCGTGGACGCGCCGCGCCCCGTGCGGCTGGAGCGGCTCGTGCGCGACCGCGGACTGCACGAGACCGAGGCGATGAAGATGATCGCCGCGCAGATGCCGGCGGAACTGAAGCGGGCCCGCGCGGATTTCGTCATCGACAACGACGGTCCGATCGAGGAAATCCCGGGCCGGGTGGCCGCGGTCTGGGACGCCCTCGGCGTGGAGGATCTGTCGGCGGTGGCGCGACCGGGTTTTTCTTGACCGTCCTCGGACGCCCGCGTAGACTTCCCGCCGCCTTCCCCCCCCCTACCATCCGGAGCTGGACACCGTGGCCGAGATCCCGAGCGATCTGCGCTATACCAAGGAACACGAATATGTGAAGCCGTCCGGTGAGGACGGCGTCGTCATCATCGGCATCACCGACTTCGCGCAGGGCGAGCTTGGCGACATCGTCTACGTCGACCTTCCGAAGGGCGGCGCGACCTTCGACTCGAACGACGGGTTCGGCACGGTCGAGGCGGTCAAGGCCGTCTCCGAGCTGTTCAGCCCTCTCTCTGGCGAGATCGTCGAGATCAATCCGCGCCTCGACGGCGAGCCGAATCTCGTCAACGGCGACCCGTACACCGACGGCTGGATGATCAAGATGCGCCTGAGCGACCCGGACGAGCTGGAAGAACTGATGTCAGCCGAGGACTACGCGGCGCACGTGGGGGAGTAGGGGAACGGCAGGAGACAGAAGGGCAGAAGACAGAAGACAGAAGCTGCGAGGGGAGGGTGTCATCCCGCAGGAGCGCCGAGAGGCGCGAGTGTCGGGACGGGCTCTCCCTCGCTCATAGCTGGCTAATGAGCAGTGGAAGCCCATCCCGACACTCGCTCGGTGCGCTCCCTCCTGCGGGATGACAAGCTTGTCCCTTCTGTCTTCTGTCAGCTAACTCCTGCCGTTCACGCGAACGCCTCGATCGGCGGGCAGGTGCACATCAGGTTGCGGTCGCCGTAGGCGCTTTCGATGCGCGAGACGGTCGGCCAGAACTTGCGGGCGCGCACCCAGGGCGCGGGGAAGGCCGCCTGTTCGCGCGTGTACGGGTGCGTCCACTCGGACGCGATCACGCGCGCCATCGTGTGCGGGGCGTGCTTGAGCGCGTTGTCGTCCCGATCCATCGCCCCCGCCTCGATGGCGCGGATCTCGTCGCGGATCGCGATGAGCGCGTCGCAGAAACGATCGACTTCCGCCATCGGCTCACTCTCGGTCGGCTCGATCATCAGCGTGCCCGCCACGGGGAATGAGACCGTCGGCGCATGGAAGCCGTAATCCATCAGGCGCTTGGCGATGTCCTCCACCTCGATCCCCGCGCTCCCCTTGAGGGGACGCGTGTCGATGATGCACTCGTGCGCGATGTGGCCGTTGCGGCCGCGATAGAGCACGTCGTAATGCCCTTCGAGCCGCTTTGCGATGTAGTTGGCGCTGAGAATCGCTACTTTGGTCGCCTCGGTGAGTCCCCCGCCGCCCATCATCTTGATGTACGCATACGAGATCGGGAGGATGCTCGCGCTTCCCCACGGCGCCGCCGACACCGCGCCCTGCGCCTGGTCGCCGCCCGTGGCGATGACCGCATGGCTCGGCAGGAACGGCACCAGATGCGCCGCGACACCGATCGGCCCCATACCCGGACCGCCGCCGCCGTGCGGGATGCAGAACGTCTTGTGGAGGTTGAGATGGCACACGTCGGCGCCGATGTCACCGGGGCGCGCCACACCCACCATCGCGTTCATGTTCGCGCCGTCCACATACACCTGTCCGCCGTGCTCATGCACGATCGCGGTGATGTCGCGGATGGCCTCCTCGAACACGCCGTGCGTGCTCGGATAAGTCACCATCAGCGCGGCCAAAGCATTGGAATGCTGCTCGGCCTTGGCGCGGATGTCGTCGACGTCGATGTTCCCGTTCGCGTCGGTCTTGACGACGACCACCTGCATCCCGGCCATCACCGCGCTCGCCGGATTGGTGCCGTGCGCCGACTGCGGAATCAGGCAGATGGTGCGGTGCCCCTGTCCGCGTGCTTCGTGGTACGCCTTGATCACGAGCAGCCCCGCATACTCGCCCTGCGAACCCGCGTTCGGCTGTAGCGAGACGCCGGCAAACCCGGTGATCTCGGCCAGATCGGCCTCGAGCTCGTCGAACATCGCGCGATAGCCCGCAGCCTGTTCCACCGGCGCGAACGGATGCAGCGCACCGAACTCCGGCCAGGTGACCGGAATCATCTCGGTGGTCGCATTGAGCTTCATCGTGCACGAACCGAGCGGGATCATCGAGTGCACGAGCGAGAGATCCTTCTCCTCGAGGCTGCGCATGTAGCGCAGCATCTCGGTCTCACTGTGATGCGTGTTGAACACTGGATGCAACAGGTACGGCGTGGCGCGATGGAACGCCGACGGAATGGCGGCATCGACCTCATCGGCGAGATCGTCGAGCGACGCGTCAGGCGCGGCGCCGCCGTTGAGCACGGCGAGCAGCGAGCTGACGTCGTGTGGCGTCGTCGTCTCGTCGAGGGCGATGCCGACGGCGCCGTCGGAATAGGCGCGGAGATTCATGCCGCGCTCGCGCGCCAGCGCCACCGTCGCCGCACCGTCGCGCCCCGTGAGCTTGAGCGTGTCGAACACCGTCTCGTGCACCACCGTCCACCCGGTGCGACGCGCCCCCGCGGCGAGCACCAGCGTAAGGTTGCGCACGCGCGTGGCGATCGCCCGCAGCCCCTCGGGGCCGTGGTAGACGGCATACATGCTGGCCATCACCGCCAGCAGTACCTGCGCCGTACACACATTCGACGTCGCCTTGTCGCGGCGGATGTGCTGCTCGCGCGTCTGTAACGCCATGCGCAACGCCGGGCGTCCGTCCGCGTCGCGCGAGATGCCGATGATGCGCCCCGGGATCTGACGCTTGTACTCGTCGCGCGTGGCGAAGAAGGCCGCGTGCGGTCCGCCGTAGCCCATCGGCACACCGAGGCGCTGCGCGCTGCCGATCGCCACGTCGGCGCCCCAGTCGCCGGGCGGCGTGAGCAGGGTCAGGGCGAGCAGATCACAGCCGGCGACCACCAACGCGCCCGCCGCATGCGCACGTTCGGCGAGCTCACGGTAGTCGACCACCGCACCCTCGGTGCTCGGATACTGCACGAGCACGCCGAACACCGAGTCGTCGAACGTCATCGCGTCAGGTGCCGCGACCACCACCTCCCAGCCGCGGGCGGCCGCGCGCGTGCGCACCACGTCGATCGTCTGCGGATGACAGTCGTCGGCGATGACGAAGCGCGCGCGATTTCCGTTGCCGCTCGCGGCGTGGCACAGGGCCATCGCCTCGGCGGCCGCGGTGCCCTCGTCGAGCAGCGACGCGTTGGCGATCGGGAGCGCGGTCAGGTCGCTGACCACCGTCTGGTAGTTGAGCAACGCTTCCAGCCGGCCCTGCGCGATCTCCGCCTGATAGGGCGTGTACGCGGTGTACCAGGCAGGGTTCTCCAGCACGTTGCGCAGCACCACCGGCGGCGTCAGGCAGCCGTGGTATCCCATCCCGATGAACGACTGATGCACCGTGTTGCGCGAAGCGAGCGCGCGAAGCCGCCCCAGCACCTGGTGCTCGGTCAGTCCGTCGGGGAGCGCCAGCGGGCGGGCGATGCGGATCTGCTCCGGAACGACGTCGTCGATGAACGCGTCGAGCGACTCGAACCCCAGCCGCTCCAGCATCTCCGCCTGTTCGTCGGCGGAGGGCCCGATGTGGCGATCGGCGAATCGTCCGGTATCGGTCAGGACCAACGGCTTGCGAGTGGTCGTCATTCCAGTCCTCGGCAGGCCCGCGCACGGGCCGGAAAATCATCGAGTCCAACGCGAAACCAGGCCAGACGGCCCGCTCCGCCCATCGGTGTGGCTCCGTCTCGATCCGTGTCCACCGGTGTCCGACCCACCGGATCGCGACGTCGGTTCTCCAGTGTCGCATGGCGGCGTCTCGCCTGTCGCGGACCCCGCGTCGCCCTGCAGCCAGCCGTGGAAAGATAACCGGCCCCGAGATGCCAGGCAGGTGGTCACAAAGGGCCACACATGGCACCTTGTCAGGGCGGCGGAACGACGTGCCGGCTTAACGCACCGATGGGCACGACGGTGCGCGCGAGTGTGTGGACCTGCTCCGCAGCCCGCCTCGCGCGCGAGCCGTCCCCCGCGCCCTGAACGGCCCCGCGTACCACCCGCACTCCGAGCACCGTGTCCGTGCACTGGCACCTGCTGCACTCCGAACCAGCCGACGGCCCGCGCAACATGGCGCGCGACGAAGCGCTGTTGACGCTCGCGCGCGAGACCGGCGATGGATGGCTGCGCGTGTATGGCTGGAGCGACCGGGTACTCTCGCTGGGCCGCCATCAACGCGCCGCCGGCGTCTACGACCCGACGCGTGCGGCGGAGCGTGGAATCCAGATCGTCCGTCGCCCGACCGGCGGCCGCGCCGTTCTTCACTGGCGCGAGGTGACCTATGCCGCGGCCGCCACCGATCGCGCGGGGGCGACGCTCCGTGAGGCATCGGCGCGCATCGACCGGATCCTGCTCCACGCCCTCGCCACCCTCGGCGTGCCGGCGACGCTCGCGTCACCCGCCGAACGAGCGCCCGCCCCTGACGCCGCCCCCTGCTTTGCGCTCCCCGTGCGCGGTGAGATCCTCGCCGGCGGCGCCAAGCTCGCGGGCAGCGCGCAGTGGCGTGATGGCGGCGCGTGGCTGCAGCACGGCTCGGTGCTGGTCGGCGACGATCAGGGCCTGATCGCCGAGGTGGCGCTAACGCCGGGCGCGCAGCAGGTGGGGACGGTATCCACGCTTGGCTCGCTGCTCGGCGCGCCGCCGTCGGTCGCGACGTTCGCCGCCGCGATCCATGCGGCGCTGATCGCGCTCGAAGGCCCGACGCCCGCGCTGCCCGAGGTCGAGATGGATGCCCACCTGGCGCGGCTCGACGAGATCGCCGCCCCACTCGTGGCGCGCTACACCGACCCGGCGTGGATCTGGCGACGGTGACAGGGCGCACACATGCAAGCGGTACGGCGGCCGACCCCCCGCCCGAGTTGCGTACTTGCCCCTTGTGCATCGGTGCCGCACTCCCGATCACTTGTCTCAACCAACAGCGTTTACGGGCGTTGTTCGCGCTCGCGACGTTTCGCGGACCGCTCCTCGCCCGTCATCCTCGCACGCCGGCCGTTCTCGTTGTCCGGCGGTGCGTGTGCATGCATCAGACAATTCGGCGGTCCGCGCGAGGGTTGTCGCTCCGCCAGGGTAAACCATGCGAACTCTCTCGGTCC
>JBBQHX010000014.1:0-28710 GCA_038324385.1 Gemmatimonadales bacterium
CGCCACGAACACGACCCCCGGGGCCCCGAGCAGCCGTTCGGCAACCTCGGCCGCCACGAGCGGGGAGCGGCGCATCGTCTCCACGTCGAGAACGACGAGGTAGGCGACGTTCGCCAGCAGGTAGATGCCGAGCACGGCCAGCGAGCCGCGAATGAGCGCCCGCGGCAGGTTGCGCTGCGGGTCCTTGACCTCGCCACCGATGAAGCTCAGATCGGCCCAGCCGTCGAACGCCCAGAGCACCGACACCATTGCCAGCCCGAAGGCCGCCATCGAGAAGCTTCCGGTCGGCGCGGCCGGGGTGAAGTTGGAGAATCCATTCGCCGGCAGCCCGAGCGCGAACGCCACCCCGACGATGAACACCAGTCCCCCGTACTTGGCAATCGTCGTGACGTTCTGGATCAGCGCGCCATAGCGCACGCCGAGGATGTTGAACGTCGCCGTCACGGCGATCGCCGCCGCGGCGACGTAGTGGACGTAGCTGCTGTAGGGCTCGAGGGTGACGTCGAAGCCGAGCACCCGCAGGAAATACTCGGCGAACGTGGTCGCGATCGCCCCGAGCGCCGCCGCCCGGATCACGGTGACCTCGGCCCACCCGAACAGAAAGGCGGCCAGTCGCCCCCACGCTTCCCGCAGGAAGACGTAGATGCCACCCGTTCGTGGCAGCGCGCTCGCGACCTCCGCGAGGGTGAGCGTCCCGCAGAGGGCGAACAGCCCGCCGACCACCCACGCCGAGAGCATCGGCAGTGGGCCGGGCAGCCGATCGGCGATCCCGGCAGGCGTCCGAAAGATGCCGGATCCGATGACGGATCCGATGACGATCGCGGTGGCGCTCCCGAGGCCGAGTCGGCGGGGAAGCGCCGACCGGTGCGGATCGGCCAAGTCGGACGATCCGGGGGCGGCGGGGGGGGAGGAATGCATGGGGCGGAATGGTAGGGAGCGAGCGCCGCGAGGGTAAGAGCCCGCGTCCGACCGACCACGGCCCAGAGCCCACAGCCGCCGTTCCCGCTTGCCCCACCCCTCGCGACCGGCGAGCTTTGGAGCATCCGATCGGCACCCCGCGGCGCGTGTGGCAACCTCGCACGGGCGCGACGCCGATCGTTCCTCTCGACCTCGGGCCGTCCGCTGATGACTCTCTCGCTTCCCCACGCGGTCTTCTGGGGTGCCGCGGCGCTGTGCGCCGTCGCCCAGATCGCGATCCTGCATTCGGTCTTCGTCGGGGCGCCGGCGGCGCGTGCGGCGGGCCGGGCGACCGCCACCGCCGTCGAGCATCGCGTGCTCGAGACGCTCTGGGCCGTGCTCCCCGCCATCGCGCTCGCGCTCACGCTCGTGCTGACGTGGCGCGCGGTGGACTCGCCCGACAGTGCTGGCTGGCGTTTCGAGCTGCCTGACGCGCGCGCCGAACCGACGGTGCTGCTCCCCGCTGCGCCGTCGGGGATGCCGGTGACCATCACCCCCGGCGCTCCCGCACCGGCCGCCCCCCTCGTTCCCGAGGGCGCACGATGACCGGCGTCGCGATTCCCAAGGCGCGGCCGGCGTCGCTGCTGCGCGACCTCGTCATGCTCACGAAGCCGCGCATCATCTCGCTGCTGCTCGTGACCACCATTGCCCCGATGTTCGTCGCCGGCACGCCAAGTCTCTGGCTCGTGCTCGTGGTGAGCCTCGGTGGCTACATGATGGCCGGCGGCGCGAACGCGGTCAACATGTACTTCGACCGCGACATCGACGACCGGATGGCGCGCACGCGCCTGCGCCCGATCCCAAGCGGCCGGATGCAGGCGCCGGCGGTGCTCGCCTTCGGCGCGGCGCTCGCCACGGCCGCGACCTTCCTGCTCGCCGCGGCCGTCAACGTGCTCACCGCCGCGCTCGCGCTGGCCGGCTTCTACTTCTACGTCTTCATCTACACGCGCTGGCTCAAGCGGACGTCGCCGCAGAACATCGTGATCGGCGGCGCGGCCGGCGCCTTCCCGCCCCTCGTCGGCTGGGCGGCGATAACCGGCGGCATCGATCTGTCGGCGCTCTATCTCTTCCTGATCGTCTTCTACTGGACGCCGCCGCACTTCTGGGCGCTCGCGCTCCTCAAGCAGACGGATTACGGCCGCGCCGGCGTGCCGATGGCGCCGCTGATCTGGGGCGAGCGCGAAACGATGCGGCAGATGCTCTGGTACACCCTGATCCTGATCGCCCTGACGATTCTGCCGGTGGCCTTCGGCGCGTTCGGCCTGCCCTATCTGCTCGCCGCGCTTGCGCTCGGCGGCTGGCTGCTGCTTGGCGTGGTGCGCGTGATGCGCGCCGCGCAGTGGACCGCGCCCGCGTGGGCGGTCTACAAGTATTCGCTCCTCTACCTGGCGCTGCTGTTCGTGGCGATGGTCGTGGATCGTCGCCTAGCACTGTAGGGCGGAGGATCATGCCTGCACCCGCCGCGGCCACGACGCCGCCGGCCTCGCCCGCGCTCACGCCCGGCACGGGAAACCCGGCGCGACCGTCGGCGCCGGTGCCTGACGCGAAGCCGCGCCGCCTGACGTCGCCCCGCCCGCTCGGGCGCGTCCTGCCGCTGCTCCGCCCGTACGCCGGCCGCCTCGCGATCGCCGGCGTCTGCCTGATTCTCGCGGCGTGCGTCGGGTTGGCCTTCCCGCAGGTGGTGCGCTACCTGCTCGACGCCGCCTTCGAGACACGCGACCGCGAGCTGCTCGATCGCATCGCGCTCGGACTGGTGGTCCTGTTCGCGCTGCAGGGCGTGCTCAACTTCATCCAGGTCTTCCTGCTCACCGGTACCACCGAGCGGGTGATCGCGAAGCTGCGCGAGGACCTGTTCGCGCATCTGGTGAACCTGTCGCCGGCGTTCTTCACCGAACGGCGCACGGGCGAACTCACGAGCCGCCTCTCGGCCGACCTGGCCGTGCTGCAGTCGACGCTGAGCACCTACATCTCCGAGTTCGCGCGGCAGGTGCTCTTCCTCATCGGCGGCATCGCGCTGCTCACCCTGACCCACCCGCGCCTGACGACGACGACGCTCGCCGTGACGCCGGTGGTGGTCGGTGCGGCGATGGTGTTCGGCCGCCGCCTGCGCCGCGCCAGCACCGGCGTGCAGGACAAGGTCGCCGAGGCGATGGGTACCGCCGACGAGGCGTTCTCGCAGATCCGCACGGTGCAGAGCTTCGTCCGTGAGAAGGAGGAAGTCCGTCGCTACCGCCTCCAGCTCGTCGACGTGGTGGATGCGGCGATCAACCGCGCCAAGGTGCGCGCGACGTTCTTTGGCGTGGTGGGCTTCATCGCCTTCGCCGGCGTCGTCGCGGTGCTCTGGCAGGGTGGCCGCCTGGTGCTCGAAGGCGTCCTCACGCCGGGCGCGCTCGTGTCCTTCCTGCTCTACGCAATCACGGTCGCGGCGGCGGTGGGCTCGCTCGCTTCGTTGTTCGGCAGCTACCAGGAATCGCTCGGCGCGGCCAAACGCGTCTTCGAGCTGATGGACACGGCCGCCAGCGTCGCCGAGCCCGCCGATCCGACGCCACTCGTCAGGCCGGTGCGCGGCGCCGTTGGGTTCGAGCAGGTCAGCTTCCGCTACGCCGACGACCTGCCTGACGCGCTCGGTGGCGTCATGTTGCACGTTGCACCCGGCGAGGTCGTGGCGCTGGTCGGCCCGTCAGGGGCGGGCAAGACGACGCTCGCCTCGCTGCTCCCACGCTTCTGGGACGTCACCGGTGGCCGCATCACCCTGGACGGCCACGACGTGCGCGATCTGGCGCTCGCCGACCTCCGCGGCGCCGTCGGGATCGTGCCGCAGGAGCCGTCGTTGTTCAGCGGCACGGTGCGCGAGAACATCGCCTACGCCCGCCCCGACGCGACCGACGGCGAGGTGATCGCCGCCGCTCGTGCGGCACACGCCGAGGAGTTCATCGACCGGCTGCCCGCCGGCTATGACACGCGCGTCGGCGAGCGCGGCGTCAAGCTGTCGGGCGGCCAGCGCCAGCGCATCGCGATCGCCCGCGTCTTCCTCAAGAACCCCGCGGTGGTCATTCTCGACGAGGCGACATCCAGCCTCGACACCGAGAGCGAGCGACTGGTGGAGGAGGCGATGGAGCTGCTGCTGCGCGGCCGCACGACGCTGATCATTGCCCACCGGCTGAGCACCGTGCGCCGCGCCGACCGCGTCGCCGTGCTGGAGCTGGGCTCCATCGTGCAGCTCGGCTCACACGCGGAGCTGCTGGCTCAGGAGGAAGGGCTGTACGCGCGGTTGTGGCTGGGGCAGGTGTTGTAGGCGCTGGCGCCGCCAGGGAGTCGCTCGGCCGAGCGTCGCGTCACGCAGGAATCGCCTGGTCACTGAGTTTGGGACCCGAGTGCGCCGTCGGGCGACGGCGCCTCCATGCCCGCCGCCTCCTCCTTGGGCTTCACCCAGAGTTCCTGAACGAGCACCATGGTCGCGGCGGTCAGCGGGGCGGCCAGCGCGATTCCCCACATCCCGGCAATCGCGCCGAGCGAGAGCTGGGCGAAGATCATCAGCGCCGGCGGGATGTACACCACCCGCCACTGGAGGTACGGAACCAGGATGTAGCTCTCGATCGACTGGACCACGACGTAGAGGATGAAGACCGACAGCAGTTTGTCGGGCATCACCACGAACGCCAGCAGCACGCCGGGAATGCCGGAGAGGATCGGGCCGACGTAGGGGATGAAGTCCGTGACGCCCGCAATCAGCCCGAGCGTGAAGGCCAGCGGCATGCCCAGCAGCCAGAGCCCGACGCCGGTCATGGTGCCGACGAACGCCATCGCGATCAACTGCGCGGCGAGCCAGCGGCGCAGCGCCGTCGTCAACCGATCGAGTACGTCGTGGGTGTGCGCCCGGCGGTCGGGCGGGATGATCCGCAGCGCGCCCCCGACGTAGACGCGTGGCGTGAATGCGAGCAGGATGCCGAGAAAGATGATGATCGTCGTGTTGAGCAGTATCCGCATCGTGAACGAGGCGATCCCGGTCGCCCGTTCGACGGCGGTGCTCGCGTCAGGCACCAGCGCGGTGATCGGCGGGATGTTCTCCAGCGCGCGCCGCCCAACCTCGTACTGCTCCGCCCTCGCGCGAAGCTGCTGTAGCGCGGCCGGGAGCTGCTCGCCCAACGTCTGCAGCTCGGCGGCGATGTGGGGACCGCGCCACCAGATCGCCAGCGCCAGCGAGCCGAAGATCAGGACGCCCATCAGCATCACGCACACCTTCGTGCTGAGCGGCGTGTAGCGCGCGATCACGTCGGCGCCACCACGGAGCAGGATCGCGAACAGCACGCCGGCGAACCCGACCAGCAGCACGGTGCGAACCTGCCAGGCAAAGAGCAGGAGCACGAGCGTCGCGGCGGCGACCGTCGTGGCGACGAAGGTGCGGCGCGCGACGGCCGCCAGCGAGAGTTGCAGGTCGTCGGCACCGTAGGCGCGACGCTCGCCCGGCGGCAGGCCGCGCCGATCGGGCGCTGGGGGCGCCGTGCGCGGGTGACCCTCGTCGCGGCTTGCTGGTCCCGAGACCCGGGCGCCGCCATCGGAGCTGGTCATCGATTCCCCCTCGCTTGGCCGCGCGGGTACGCGGCACTCCCGGAACGCGGCGCCAGCCACCGGGCGCGTGCGATTGCCGCGACGCGCGGCTCCCAACCGCGGTCGCTACCGACCAGGGCTCCCCTCTGCGGAACCCGTGCCGTCGGCGGCGGGCGGGAGCCGCAAGCTGAGTTCGCCTTGCGCGCCGGCGGTGACGTCCACCGAATCGACCAGCAACCCGAAGCGCTCGTGCCAGGCACGGATCTCGTACCGGCCGGCCGGCACGTCGGCGATTGTGAACGTCCCCGCGGGCTCCGTCACCGCGAAGTAGGGATGATCGAATACCGCGATCCAGGCACGCATCCACGGATGGCGATCGCCGCGCACCTCGACGAGCCGCGCATCGGCGATCGGGGTCTGGACGGGGACGAGCGAGCCGAAATCGTTATGCTGCACGAGGGCGAGCGTCGCGCCCGTCCGCGCGTCGAGCATGCGGGTCTCGTGGAGCAGCGCGTCGGCACTCTTCACATTGACGGTACCGGTGGCGAGCACCGCCTGCACGCGCGGCTCCCACCGGCAGCGGCGCGCCTCGAGCTCGTACCGCTTGCGGAGCGGAACCTTCGTGCCGCTTCCCACCCCTACCAACCAGACGACGACGTCGCCCACGCCGTCGCCGCGGGTACGGATCGTCGTGTCCACGAACGATGTGCCGCAGACAGTGGCGTCGGCGGTGGGACGCACGGTGGTGTCGGCGGGTGCGACTCCCTCGAATCCCACCGTACCGACAATCGTCCCCGCGTCAGGCACCGTGGGGAGTGCGCGGTAGGCGGCGGCGAGCGGGGCGATGATGGCCGGCGGCAGTGGGCGCGCGGCGTCGGCCTCACGCCCCTCGGAGCTCGCCCCGTCGGCGTTGTTGCTACACCCAAGCAGCGTCGCCGCGAGAACACCCGTCATCGCCGACACGACGGGGCGCGACGTGGCCCACGTCAGGCGCGGGCAGATGCGGGAATGCGATATCGTCACCATCAGACCACCAGCAGCTCGCGTTGGACGTGCACCGGCGTGACGATCAGCTCGTCCTCGCCGATGAAGGCGTTCACTTCGGTGCGCATCCCGATCTCACCCGGGATGTAGATCCCCGGCTCGATCGAAAAGCCGAGTCCGGGGAGAAGGCGGCGCTCCTCGCGCGTCTCCAGATTGTCGAGGTGCGGGCCGGCGCCGTGCAGGTCGCGCGCGTCGATCGAATGTCCGGTGCGGTGGGTGAAATACTCACCGAACCCGCGCGCCGCGATCACACCGCGTGCGGCGTCGTCTGCCTCGGCGCCCTGCACCGGCCGGCCGTCGGCGATCCCCCTCTGCAGCAGGAGCACGGCCGCGTCGCGCGCGTCGCGGATCGCGTTCCACACCTCACGAGCACGCTCGTTCGGCTCGCCCAGCGACGCCATCCACGTCTGATCGGCGTAAACACCGTCGGGCTCGTGCGCCCAGAGGTCGATGAGCAGCGTCTCGCCCATGCGAATCTCGCGCGGGCGGTCTGCCGACGGCTCGTAATGCGGGTTGGCCGCGTTGGCGCCGGCGGCCACGATCGGCGGATGGTCGGTGATCAGCCCGCGGGCGGCGATCGCGTCGAGAATCTGGCGCTGAATCTCGTGCTCGGTGACCGGTGCATCGCTTCGCGCCCGCGCGCCCGCTTCACGCATCGCATCGTGCGCAATCTCGGCGATCGCCTCGGCGGCGCGCCGGTGCGAGGCGAGCTGCGGCGCGGTCCAGACCGCGTAGAAACGCGAGACCAGATCGGCACTCGTGACCACCTCCGCCCCGGCCGCCCGCACCAGTTCGACCACGCCAGCAGGCACCCGGTCGAGATAGGGCACCGCGTCGCGCGGCGAGTACTCCATCGCCACCCGACGCCCGCCCACGAGCGCGCGAAGCTGCTCCTCCAGTGCCCGCCACGAGCTGTAGACGTGACGCGGCCATTCGGCCGGCCAGCGAACCCACGGGCCCTGCTCGATGGCGTGGGTGATCGCCTGGGGTGCGCCCTCGCGCGGCACGAACGCAAACACCCGCCGCGACACCATCCCCTCCAGGTCGAGCAGCCCGGCGGCGATCGGGTTCACTCCGTGGAAGTCGAACAGGAGCCAGCCGTCCAGCTCCGCCTCGGCGAGAGCGGCCTGGATCTGCGGGAGCGTTGCGGGCGTGAGCGACATGGGCGGTGGGACGGAGAACGGGCTGAGCGAGCGATACAAAAGGATAGCCGGCGTCCCGCCCGCCGTCTCCCGCATCACGATCGGCGCTACGGGTCTCAGCGTTCCGTGATGATCCGATAGAGCGCCAGCGTCTCGACGTCGAGTTCGTCCCGCTCGAACCCGAGGATCCAGCTCTCGCCGATGTCATGCACGTCGAACCCGATCCGATGCGACAGGCGGCCGAGTATAGCCGTGCCGTCGGCCGAGAGGATCGTCCACCACCGGTGTTCGTCGGTGCGGTCTTCGCTGACGTAGTCCTGCAGCCACAACCGGCCCAGCTCGTCCACGTGCAGCGTCTCGTAGGCCGGAAAGCGATGCGCGCGGGGATGGGTCCGGCCGTACGCGGCGAGGAAGCTCCGCACCGCCGGATTGTCCGTCTCGTCAGTCCATTTTGCGAGCAGAGCGTCCACGTCCGCGTCGGTGACCGTGCGATCGGGCCCCTCCCATCGCAGGATCCGGCGCGGCTGGTCGGGCGCGGATTCCTCGCGCAGTTTGTTGCGGCCGGGTCGCCGTACCAGAAGCCATCCCGGCTCGCGCCAGTCGTTGGGGTACGTCGCGTAGATCGCGAGTCTCCACGCGCCGGTTCAGGCTGCCCGCGCCATCGCTCGCCAGTCGACCCGCCACTCGCAGCTCGCCTCGCCGCGACTGGCGCACCGTACGTGCTCCACGGCGCCCGAGGCGCCCAGCAGGCGGGTGACGAGCTCCAGGAGCAGCGATTCGTAGAAGAGGCACCCGATGCTCGCCGTCTCGGTGGCGCCGGCGGCCGGGCGCGGCACGCGGAACAGCACCGACGAACCGACCCGCGCCACCGAGCCGTTGGCGTAGCGGCCGAGCAGGCGCCGCGCCTGGCGGAGGGCGAGCGGGCGGGCGACGAGGGCTGGCAGGGTCAGCAGCGAGCGCCTCGTGACGGCAGAGATCGTTCGGTAGGCGGCGTCAGCGAGGTGCGTCCCGGCGGCGCGGAAGACCTGGTCGGCATCCGGACGGCGGGCGACGAGCCGTGCCAGCATCTCGACCTCCCCACCCTCTGTCTGCCGCCCGCGGCGGACGGCTTCGGTGTACCGGCGGATCTGCGCCTGGACCGTGTCGCTCAGCCCGAGCCGCTTGTTGCGGAGCTCGGGCACATGGTCGAGCTCGAACCAGCCATCGGCGGCATCGGTCTGCCGAACGGCGTGGAGGAGGCTGAGCGGAAGACGAGCATCCACGGTCGTACGCATTCGATCCTTCCGGGGGTTACGATACCATGCGAGCACGCGAAGCTACCCGCGCCCCCGATGGGACAAGCAAGGGGGTGTCGGGGAACGCACCCGTCGGCGGGACGCTTGGGATAGTAGCGACCGGTAGACGAAATGTGACGCTCCGCACTGTTTCAGGCACGTTGCGCGCCCTTCGTGCGAGGGAGGAGGGCCCCGCCCTCGCCCCGCTCCCGCTTCGCGATTACCGCAATAGTTCGCCGGCTTCCGTGACCTGCCAGCAAATTCGTGACATGCTCGACCCGTTCGTCGACGGCGAACTCTCACCGGCCGATGACCAGCTGGTTCGGGCGCACCTCGCCGAGTGCCCCCGATGCGACCGGGCGGTGACGAGCCTTCGCCGCTTCCTGGCGGCCGTCGCGCGCGTCCAGCCCGTCGATCGGGCGCCGCTCTCGCTCCGCCGTCGCATCATCCGCGAACTGCTCGACGCGTCGAAGAAGCCGCGCGACGAGTCGACCTGAGTCGCTTCGTCTGCTGACCCGGCTGCTCCTCGGCGGGCTGATCGCGCTCACCATCGCCGCGATCGCCTGGCGTGCCCGCTCGCTCGCGCCGTCGGGTGCGCTCGCGGCGGTGGTGCTCGGTGTGGCCGCGGCCGCCGCGGGCTGGGGGTGGGCAGCGCTGCTCATCGCCTTTTTCGTCGCGTCGTCTGCGCTGACGCGTGTCGGTGCCGCGGCCAAGACCGCTCGCACCGGATCGGTTGTCGCCAAGGGCGGCCAGCGCGACGCCACGCAGGTGGCGGCCAACGGCGCCGTGTTCGGCCTGGCGGCGCTCGGCATGGTCGCGGCGCCCGCCGCGGGCTGGTGGGCGATGGGCGCGGGCGCGCTCGCCGCGGCCGCCGCCGACACGTGGGCGACGGAGATCGGCACGCTCACCGCCGGCCAACCGCGCTCGCTGCGCACGGGGCGCCCGGTCGCACCGGGGACGTCGGGGGGGGTGAGTTGGCCCGGCTCGGTCGCCGGCATGGCTGGCGCCGCCGCGGTCGGACTCGGGGCGATCACCCTCGGCGCACCGGCGGCAGCGGCGGTCGCAGCCGTCATCGGCGGCGTCACCGGCATGCTCGTCGACTCCCTGCTCGGCGCGACGGTCCAGGCGCGCCGGCGATGCGCGGCCTGCGGCACCGGGACGGAGCGCATCGTGCATGATTGTGGACACCACACCGAACCCGCGGGAGGCCTACGATGGCTGGACAACGACGTCGTCAACCTGGCATGCACCGTCTCGGGCGCGGCGATCGCGCTGACGCTGTACGGAGCGCTGCGATGACCCGTGGCCGGGCGCGGCCGCGTCGTGCTGTGCTGGCCGCGGGGGCGATGGCCGCGCTACTCCTGTCGGCCGCCTGCGACGAGGGCGGGACCGTCGGGCTCCGCACGCCAGCGACGATTCCGGCCGGCGGTGCCCCGCTTCCGGGCTCCGCGGCGGGCGCACGCGAGGTCGTCGGCACCTGGACGCGTACGCTCGCGTTCAGCGACGGGTTCGGGGGGTTCAACACGTCCGAGACGACGTGGACGTTCGCGCCGACGGGCGCGGCGACGCGGCTGGTGATCGCGCGGAACCTCGGCGCGGCGGTGGCCGATACCGTGACCACGCGCGGCACGTGGACCAGCTCCGGCAACCAGCTCACCTTCTCCTTCGACCCGCCGCTCACGGGCGCCGTCTCGTATCGGTACCGCATCGTGCCCGACACCCTCTATCTCGATGACCTCGCCTTCGCCCGCCGCTGACCAGCCGTTCGATCGATCGCCCGCGGTTCACGCGGGCGGTCGTCGTGTGGACGCGATCGTCGTCGGCGGCGGTCCGGCGGGGGCGAGCACGGCGTGGCACCTGGCGTCGGCCGGCCTCGAGGTGCTGGTGCTCGACCGCGCCCGTTTTCCGCGCGACAAGGCGTGCGCCGAGTATCTGAGTCCGGAGGCGACGCGGATCCTGACGAACATGGACGCGGTCGCGCCGATTCTCGCCGCCGGTGCGGCGCAGTTGCAGGGGATGCGCATCCGGTCGCCCGACGGCACCTGGCTGCACGGCGAGTTCGCCTCGGGCGCGACGGTGCCCGGCTTTCGCCACCACGGGCTGTCGCTGCGCCGCCCCGCCCTCGACGCGATCCTGCTCGACCGCGCCCGGAGCGCGGGCGCCCGGGTCGCCGAGGGGGCGCAGGTGGCCGATCTTCTCCGCTCTCCGACCGGGCGGGTCGAAGGCGTCCGTCTGGTCGACGCGACCGGCGGCGGCGGGGAGATCCGCGCTCCGCTCGTGATCGGCGCCGACGGGCTGCGCTCGGTGGTCGCACGCCGGCTCGGTCTGGCGCGGCGCGGGCCCGCGCCCAACCGGATCGCCTTCGTCGGCCATTACGAGGGCGTCGCCGGCATCGGCGCGAGCGGCGAGATGCACGTCGCCACCAACGGCTACATCGGGATGGCGGACGTCGGCAACGGCCAGTCCAACGCGGCGCTGGTGGTGCCGGTGACCTTCGCGCGTGAGGCAGCCGGCGACCCGGCGGGCTTTCTCGAGCGCTGGATCGCCGGGCATCCGCACCTCGCCGAACGGTTCCGCGGTGCCGAACGGCTCGGGCGGGTGCTGGCGACCGGGCCGTTCGCCTCGCGCACGCGCCGCCCCTGGGCGCCCGGTGCCGCGCTCGTCGGCGACGCCGCCGATTACTTCGATCCGTTCACGGGCGAGGGCATTTTCGCCGCGCTGCGCGGCGGCGAAATGCTGGCACCCTACGCCATTGCCGCGCACCACGCCCTCGTGCGGCAGCGTCCACGTGAGGCGGACGCCGCCTTTCGCTCGTACACGTGGGACCGCCGCCGCGCGTTCGCCGGCAAGTGGATCGTCGAGCGGGCGATCGCGGCCACGGTCGCGTCACCGCGCTTGATGAACCGCGCCGCCGCCGTGCTCTCGCGGCGCAAGGACATGGCGGACACGCTCGTCGGCGTCACCGGCGACACGATCTCCGCGCGTGCTGTCCTTCGCCCGTCGTTTCTCGTCAGGCTCTTTCTCGCTCCGCTCCCCGAATGATCACCCGTCTTCCCGACGACGCCGTCGGCCCCACCGATATGTCCGGCGTTCCGTCGCCCGAGATCGAACACGCGATGAGCCCCGTCGACCCCGATACCTTCCGCGCCGTGCTCGGTCGCTTCGCGTCGGGCATCACCGTGGTCACGGCCCGCGACGCCGGCGGGCAGGACCAGGGGATGACGGTGAGCGCGTTCTGCTCGCTCAGCCTGACGCCCCCGCTGGTGGTGGTCAACATCGCCCGCGACGCCTCGATGCACGACCTGCTCGGGACCACCGAGTACTTCGCCGTGAACATCCTCGCGGCGGGGCAGGAGGCGCTCTCGCGGCGGTTCTCGGGGCAGGATCCCAACCGGTTCGACGGCATCGGCTATCATCGCGGCAGCACGGGCGTGGCACTGCTCGAGGACGTCGTGGCCCACATCGAGTGCCGCGCCGCGATGCGCCATCCGGGCGGCGACCACACGATCCTCGTCGGCGAGGTACTGAGCGCCGATACGGGGTCGGAACGGCCGCTGCTCTACTATCGCGGCGGCTACGCGCAGCTCGAACGCTAGGCGCCCGCCGATGTCGCGTCGCCGCCTCGTCCCCGAGATCCTCGACGACCCCGCCGTTCCGGACGACATCCGCGCCCGGTCGCTGGCGGACGTCGAGCGGTCCAACCGGCTCTTCGGCGGGTTGCGGGCCGTTCTCCGCGCCCTCGACGACGCGCTCCCCGCGCTCCCCGCCCATGCCTCCCTGCTCGACGTGGGCACGGGCGCGGGCGATGTGCCGGCCGCCGCGCGCGATCGCGCGGCGCGGCGCGGAATCAGCCTCACCACCCTCGGCGTCGATCTCTCGCCGTCGCTGGTGCGCGATGGGCGGCATCGCATCGGGCTTGCCCTTTGCGGAGATGCGTTCCACCTGCCGTTCGCCACGGCGAGCATCGACGTCGTGACCTGTTCGCAGTTGCTGCACCATTTCACCGAAGAGGAAGCACTCATGGCCCTGGCCGAATTGCACCGCGTCGCGCGCCATCGCGTGATCATCAGCGATCTGCGACGCAGCCGGCTCGCCGCCTGGGGGTACTGGCTCGCCTCCTTTCCACTCGGCTTCCACGCGGTCACCCGCCACGATGGACCGGTGAGCGTGATGCGCGGCTTCACCGCCGAGGAGCTTCGCCGTTGGGTTCGTACCGCGACGGGCGCCACTCCCGACGTCGTGCGGCGGATCGGCTGGCGCCTGACCGCCGCCTGGACGCCGGTTCACGGCGCCGCCGCGCCGAACTCGAATGCCGCGATGGCCGGGGTCGGCGCATGACCGCGTCCGCACCCCGCCGCGCGCCCTTCCAGCTCGGCCCCATGCCCGTCGGCCGGGCGATGACCACGCTCGACGAGCAGCTCGTACGCGCGCCGATGGATCGCATCTTCACGATCGCGCGCGACGTCGAACACTGGCCGGCGTATCTGCCGCACTACCGCTTCGTGCGCTTCCGTGAACGCACCAGCGACGGCGGCGGCATCGTCGAAATGGCGGCGAATCGTCCCTTCGGCGCGCTGGCCTGGCCCACCTGGTGGCTCTCCGAAATGAGCGTCGACGAGCAGGCGCCGGCCGTGCGGTTCCGCCACATCGGCGGGATCACCACCGGCATGGACGTCGAATGGACGTTCGAGCGAGCCGCCGACGGCGGCACGCACGTGCGTATCCTGCACGTGTGGGACGGGCCGCGCTGGCCGCTCATCGGCGTATTCGCCGCCACCACCGTCATCGGTCCCGTCTTCGTGCACGGGATCGCCTCACGTACGCTCGCCGGACTCGCCGCGGTCGCTGAACGTGAATAGCCGACCGCCCCGCCGACCATGACCACGCGCGCCATTCTCCCCAGCACCCAGCCGCACATGTCCTCCCGCCGTCGCGTCGTCATCACCGGGATCGGGGCAATCACGCCCATCGGCATCGGTCGTGAGGCGCTCTGGGCCGGGCTTCGCCGCGAGCAGTCGGCCGTCCGGACCATCTCCCGCTTCGACCCCACGATCTTCCGCAGCCACAACGCCGCGCAGGTCGACGACTTCGAGGCCGAGGATTTCATCGAGGCCAAGCGCGTCAAGCGGCTCGACCGGTTCGGCCAGTTCTCCGTTGCCGCCGCACGAATGGCGTTCGAGGACTCGGGGATCGACCTCGCGCACGAGAACCGTGACCGCGTCGGCGCCCTCATGGGCACCGCGCTCGGCGGGATCGGCTACGCCGAGGAGCAGCTCGGCAACTTCCTCTGTCGCGGCGGCATCCGCGCCGTGGACGCGACGCTCGCCCTCGCCGTCTTCGGCGGGGCGTCGAGCTGCAACATCGCCATCGAATTCGGCATCCACGGCCCCAACTCGACCAACGCGATGAGTTGCGCGTCAGGCGCGATCGCCATCGGTGAGGCGTTCCGCGCGGTGCGCGACGACTATGCCGACATCGTGCTCGCCGGCGGCGCCGAGGCGCCGCTGGCGCCGCTCTGCTATGGCGCGTTCGCCCTCATCCGCGCGATGAGCACCCGCAACGACGATCCCGCCGCTGCCTCACGACCATTCGATCGTGATCGCGACGGATTCGTGATGGGCGAGGGCGCGTCGGTGCTCGTGCTGGAAGAGCGCGAGCGCGCCATTGCCCGCGGCGCTCCGATCTACGCCGAGGTCCTGGGCTACGGCACGACGAACGACGGCTATCACATGACCGCCCCGCGCCCCGACGGCTCGCAGGCCGCGCGCTGCATTCGCCAGGCGCTCGCCGATGCCTCGCTCGCGCCACACGAGATCGACTACGTCAACGCGCACGCCAGTTCCACCCCGCTCAACGATCCCACCGAGACGCTCGCCATCAAGCAGGTACTCGGCGATCACGCGTACCGGATCCCGGTGAGTGGCACAAAGGGCTATTACGGCCACGCCCTCGGTGCGTCCGGCGCGATCGAGGCGGCGATCTGTGCGCTCTCGCTGACCAACGGGTGGATCCCTCCCACGGTCAACCTCAGGGTCGCCGACCCCGAGTGCGATCTCGATCACGTGCCCGGTTCGGGGCGCGACGCCACGCCCGACGTGATCCTCAGCAACAGTTTCGGATTCGGCGGGATCAACGCCAGCCTCTTGTTCGGCCGCGCCAACTGATGTCGAGGGGCGCGGGCGGGGGCGGCGGGGAGTGCTCCCGCTCGCCCCGTCCGCGCTCTAACTTGCCGCCGCATCCATCAATCACCATGGAGTTCTTCGCATGCGGCACGCACTACGACATTTCGTGTCCGAGTTCGTCGGCACGTTCGCGCTGGTCTTCCTCGGCGGGCTCACGATCATGATGTCGCGCGCCCTCGGCATGGAGTCGGGGAGCGCGCTGTTGGTGGTCGCGGCGGGGACCGGAATCACGCTGGCGGTGTTCGTCACCGCCCTGATGCGGATCTCGGGGCACTTCAATCCCGCCGTGACGATCGGATTCCTCGCCGCCCGGCGCCTCGATGGCGCGATGGCCGGGATCTACCTCGCCGGCCAGATCCTCGGCGCCGTCGGCGCGTCGTATCTGCACCGGGCGGTCGTCCCGCTCGCACTGTTCAGCGGCACCCGCGGCGGCGGCCAGAGCATCTCGCTCGACGTCACGGGGACGCAGGCGTTCCTGCTCGAGATGGTGGTGACCTTCTTCCTGGTCTTCGTTGTCTTCGGCACCGCGGTCGACCGCCATGCTCCACGCGTCGGCGGTCTCGCGATCGGCCTGACGATGTTCGTCGGAATCCTCGCCATCGGACCGATGACGGGCGGCAGCCTCAACCCCGCCCGCTCGTTCGGCCCGGCCGTGGTCACGGGAATCTACGAAGCGCAGCTCATCTTCTGGACCGCCCCCATCCTCGGCGGCATCCTCGCCGCCGTGCTCTACGACCAGCTCTTCCTCCGCCGCTCCGACATTCCCGAGCCCGTCGACCACGGCGCGCTGCAAGGATGACAGCTGTGGGCTATGGGCTTTGGGCTATGGGCTACAGCGGGTGCCGTGGAAGCGCGGCGCCCGTCTCGGGCTGACTACACTCCCCGCCGCTTCTGTCTGCTGTACTTCTGGCTTCTGTCGTCTGTCTTCTGCCGTCCCCCAGCCCCCAGCCGCATTTTTCACGGCCCGATCGAGAGGAACTTCTTCTCGTAGCGCTCGATCGAGTCCTGGATGACCTGCATCGCCTCGTCGCTCTTGCCCCAGCCGAGGATCGTCATGCGCTTGCCCTCGAGATCCTTGTAGATCCCGAAGAAATGCTCGACCTCGCGTAGGTAGTGCTGCGGCATGTCGGCGATGTCGAACATCTCGCGGTGGTACGGGTCGGCGATCGGGACGGCGATGATCTTGTCGTCAGGCTCGCCGAGGTCGAGGAGCTTCAGCACGCCGAGTGGGCGCACCTCGATCTGGCACCCGGGGAACGTCGGCTCGTTGATCTTGACGAGCACGTCGAGTGGATCGTTGTCCTCGTGTAGCGTGCGCGGGATGAAGCCATAGTCGCCCGGATAGTGCACCGCGGAGTAGAGCACGCGGTCCAGCCGCATGAAGCCGGAGTCCTTGTCGAGCTCGTACTTGTTCCGGCTCCCCGCCGGGATCTCGACGATGGCCGTGACCGAGTCCGGCGGGTGCAGCCCCGGCGGCAGGTCCTTCCACGGGTGGATCATCCTGCCTCCGCCGGCTGTCCCGCGCGAGCGCCGTCAGGCAGCGCGTCGCGCGTCGGGACGCCCTTGTACTGCATCGGTTCCTCGTCCACGCCGAAGTTCGTCTCGTGCAGCTCGGCGACCCGGCGACGCTGCTCTTCCGACAGGTCGGGCTTCTCGCTGGCGAGCGCGAATTCCACGAGTTGGTCGGCGTCGTAGATGTTCGGGAGCGTCGTGATCACCATCTCGTCGGCGAGCAGCCACTTGAGCGCCGCCTGACCGAGCGACATGTCGGCCGTGAGGAAGTCGAGCGTCTCGATCTTCTTCAGCCCGTTGACGAGCCACGAGCGCGGGCGGTGGCGACGGTGGTCGTTCTTGGCGAACACCGTCTCCTCGGTGTACTTCCCTTCGAGCATCCCCGACGCGTGCGTCACGCGAATGTTGAAGCGGCAATCGGGCGCCGACGTTCGTGCCGCCTCGATCATCGCCGTTCCCGGATGCTGCTCGAGCACGTTCCAGATCATCTGGATCGTGCCCACGTCGGGCTCGCGCTCGCACAGCTCGACGGCCTCGTGCAGCCACCCGATTGCCGGGCCGAAGGCGGCGCCCCAGACGCGGATCTTCCCCTCGCGCTGCAGCTCTCGGCACGTCTCCCAGACGATCGGATCGCGCACGTGCTCCATCTTCACGTTATGCAGTTGCAGGACGTCGATGTAATCCGTCTGCAGCCGCTCGAGACACCGGTCCACGGCCATGCGCATGTAGTCGCGCTCGAGCCGCTGCGGCAGTTCCATCTGGCCGCGGCGGGCCTGGGCCGCGGCCTCGTCATAGATGTCGTAGCCGATCTTCGTTCCGTACACGACCTCGTCCCGACGACCGGCGAATGCCGCCGCGAGCTGATGCTCCGACCGGCCGTTGCCGTAGCTGTCGGCGGCATCGAAAAAGTTGATGCCATGCGTGTCGAGCGCCTCGCGCAGCATCGCGATCGCCTCGTCGTCGGTCTTCTCGCCCCACCAGCCGGTGGCCAGCGTCCAGGTGCCGAAGCCGACCTCGCTCACACGCAGGTCGGTATTGGGAAAGGTGCGGTAACGCATCAGGACTCGGGACTCGGGAACGGGAACGAACACGCGGCGGCCGACCGTGGCCGCCGCTGTGGCGACGGGCGCTGGCTCACTCGGATGGACGTACTCGCAAGCTCTCGGCCGCCTCGATCGCAAAGTACGTCACGATCACGTCCGCGCCCGCGCGACGAATGCCGAGCAACGACTCCATCATCGCGCGCTCGCCGTCGATCCACCCGCGTTCGGCGGCGGCACGGATCGACGCGAACTCGCCACTCACCTGGTAGGCAGCCAGCGGAAACCGTGTCTCCTGCTTGACGCGGGCGACGATGTCGAGGTAGGGGCCGGCGGGCTTCACCATCACCATGTCTGCCCCCTCCTCGATGTCGAGCAGCACCTCGCGGATCGCCTCGTCGGTGTTGGCAGGATCCATCTGGTAGCTGCGCCGATCACCGAACGCGGGCGTACTCTCGGCGGCCTCACGAAAGGGACCGTAGAACGCCGACGCATACTTCGCGGCATAGCTCAGGATCGCCGTTCGCTCGAAGCCCGCCGCGTCCAGCGACTCCCGCATGTGCCCCACGCGGCCGTCCATCATGTCGCTCGGCGCGACGATGTCCGCGCCCGCTTCGGCGTGCGAGAGTGCCTCACGCGAGAGCAGCTCCAGCGTCGCGTCGTTGTCGACGTCGCCGTCGGGCGTCAGGAGCCCGCAGTGGCCGTGGTCGGTGTACTCGCACATGCACACGTCGGTGATCACGGGCAGCGCCGGGAACTCACGCTTGAGCGCACGCACCGCCTCCTGCACCGGGCCGTGCTCGTGCCACGCCCCCGATCCGACCGCATCCTTGACCTCGGGAATCCCGAACAGCAGCACGCCGCCGACGCCGGCGGCCATCGCCCGTTCAGCGTCACGGAGCAACTCGTCCACCGACGTCTGGAAGACGCCCGGCATTGACCCGATCGGGATGCGCACCTTCTGCCCCGGCCGCACGAACAGCGGGAGGACGAGCTGCGCCGGATCGAGTCGCGTCTCGCGCACCAACCGCCGCAGGGCGGTCGAGCGGCGGAGGCGGCGGGGGCGCTGCAACAGCGCCGCGGCACCCGCACGAACGGTGGCCAGCGGCGAAGGCGTGTACGGATCGGTCGAGACGGGCATCGTCGTCGCGAACTGGGAAGGCATCCACCGGGCGCGAATGCGTCAGGGGCGAAAGATAGAACGCGGTGCGCGGGGGCGGCGGAACGGGATCCACCTACCCCCCGGTGCGGAGCCCCGCCAGAATCGATTCCGCGCCGCGCTCCCGCAGTGCCTCGGCCAGCGCCCGCCCCGCGGCCGCCGGATCATCGCCGATCGGCTGTTCGCCGCGAAGCACCGGCGCGCCCGACGGGTGTCCGATGAACCCGTGCACCACCGGACCGCCGGCGGCGTCCCACGCCGTCCACGCGCCGATCGGCACCTGACACCCACCCTCGAGCGCGCCGAGAAAGGCACGTTCGGCCGACACGGCCCGGGTCGTCCGCGCGTGGTCGAGCAAGCCGAAGATGGCCACCATCGCGGCGTCATCGGCGCGGACCTGCACCGCCACCGCTCCCTGCCCCGCGGCGGGCAGCCAGACCGGCGGGTCGAGATAGGCGGCGATGTGCGCGCCAAGCTCGAGGCGGAGGAGCCCGGCCGCGGCGAGCACCGCCGCGTGTACCTGCCCCTCCATCACCTTCCGCACGCGGGTCGGAACGTTGCCGCGCAGCTCGACGACCTCCAGGTCGGGGCGCAGCCCGAGCAGAAGCGCGCGCCGCCGTAGGCTCGAGGTGCCCACGCGCGCGTTTGGCGGCAGATCGCCCACCGTGGTCGCCGCAACCCCGGGCGCCAGGACCAGCGCGTCGCGCGCATCGGCCCGCTCGAGCCGTGCGGCCACCGTCAGTCCCACCGGATCGGCCGTCGGGAGATCCTTCAGCGAATGGACGCAGCAGTCCACCCGGCCGGCGATCAGATCGGCCTCGAGCTCGGCGGTAAATAGCCCCTTGGAGCCGATCTCGTTGAGCGGCCGATCGAGCGTGCGGTCGCCAATGGTCGTGTAGGTGACGAGCTCACTCGTCAGGCCCCGCGCGGCCAGCTCCGACTGGACCTTGCGGGCCTGCCAGAGCGCGAGCTCCGAACTGCGCGTCGCGATGCGCAGCGGCCGTGCCGGCGCGAGTGCGATGATGTCGTCGGTGATCGTCGACTGCCCCGCGGCACCCATCAGACGCCGCCTCGCGGCGTGGGCTCCGGACCGACGCCCGCGCCCACGAGATGCCCACTCAACCGCCGCGGCGTGTTGACCCGCGCCCATGCCAGCAGCGCCGCGACGAGCCCGTCGATCGTCGACGGATCGCCTTCGGTGACCACCTCGAGCCCTGCTTCGTGCGCGGCCGTCGTCGTCACCGGCCCGATCGACACGGCGGGGGCGCGTGAGGCGGCCTCGATGCCCACCGCGCGCACGAACCCGTCGACCGTCGACGCCGACGTGAAGGTGACCAGGTCCACCTCGTCGGCCACGAGCGCCTCGCGCAGCGGCTGGGCGCCGGTCTCGTCAGGCACCGAGCGGTAGATCGGGATCATGTCCACCTCGGCGCCCAGCTCGGCGAGGCCGTTCGGCAGGACGTCGCGCGCGCCCTCGGCGGTTGCATACAGCACACGCGAGCCGTCGACGTCGTCGCGCAGCCGCAGCGCCTCGATCACCCCCTCGCCGACGAACCGCTCCGGCACCACGTCGGCGACGATGCCGTATTCAAGCAGCGCACCCGCCGTCGCCGAACCGATCACCGCAATGCGGAGCCCGTTGAGCGCCCGCGCATCGAGCTGCGCCTGACGAAGACGTTCCCAGAAATAGCGCACCGCGTTGCGGCTCGTGAACACCAGCCACTGGTACTCGTCGAGCACCGTGATGGCCTCGTCGAGCGCGGTGAAGTCCATCGGCTCGATACGCGTCGACGGCACGCTGAGCACGTCGGCGCCGAGCGACCGCAGGCGGTCGGCAAGCCCCGACCCCTGCGCCGGCCGCGTTACCACGACCCGATACCCGAACAGCGGCCGCCGGTCGAACCAGGCGATCTCGTCGCGCAGCACGACGCTCCAGCCGATCACCATCAGTACCGGCGCCTGCAGCGCCGCCTCACGACACGCCTCGGTGAGCGTGCCGAGCGTCGCGGTGATCGTGCGCTGGCGTCCGTACGTGCCCCACTCGATCGCCGCCGCGGGGATCTCCGCCGGCAGCCCGTTCTCGGTGAGCGCG
Source organism: Gemmatimonadales bacterium (assembly GCA_038324385.1). Taxonomy (GTDB): domain Bacteria; phylum Gemmatimonadota; class Gemmatimonadetes; order Gemmatimonadales; family Gemmatimonadaceae; genus JBBQHX01. The sequence goes on from JBBQHX010000014.1 coordinate 20,951, forward strand.
CGGGCGATCGCGGGGAGCCGCTTCACCCCCATGTAGAGCACGAGCGTGCCGCCGGCCTGCGCGAGCGCGGCCCAGTTGGTCTGCGTCCCGGCCTTGTCCGGATCCTCGTGCCCGGTCACGAAGGTCACCGAGGTGGCGAGCCCGCGGTGCGTGACCGGGATGCCGGCGTAGGCCGGGGCCGCGATCCCCGCGGTGACGCCCGGGATCACCTCGAAGCGCACGCCAGCTTCAGCGAGCGCCTGGGCCTCCTCGCTCCCGCGTCCGAAGACGAACGGGTCGCCACCCTTCAGGCGGACGACCGACTTGCCGTCGCGGGCCAGCCTGACGAGCAGGGCGTTGATGTCGTCCTGCCGCGCCGATTTCGGATCGCCGCCGCGCTTGCCGACGTCGAGCAACTCGGGGGGCGGACGGGTCGGGTCGCGGCGCTCGAGCAGCGACGCATCGACGAGCGCATCGTGCACGATCGTGTCGCAAACGTCGAGCAGTTCGCGGCCGCGCACCGTGAGCAGCCCCGGATCACCCGGGCCCGCGCCGACGAGATAGACGACCCCGCCCGGCTCCACCGTATAGGACGGCACGGTCGGCAGATCTTCCTCGATGAACCGGTCGACCCAGCCCGTGTCGAGCGCGGGGTCGGTGGGTTCGGATTCGTCGTCCGACGAATCGTAGGGCAGGAGCGGATCGCTCACGCGTGCTCTCCAGCGGGTGCGGTGACGGCGTCGGCGCCGGTGTGGCCACGCGCGGAGTGCGCGGCCGCCGCGCGGGCCGCGATCGACCGCGCCCGCAACCGGAGCGACACGTAGTACCCGACGTAGAGCACGATCGTGATGATGTAGGCCGCCTGGAAATAGGCGGCGTTGTCGGGCGGCATCAGTACTCCTCCTCGAGCGCGGCGACCGCGTCGCGTTGCAGCGCGTAGCGATACCGCGTCCGGAACAGCGCCGCGAACAGGAGCACGAACGCCCCCAGCGAAATCAGCAGGGTCACCAGCATCGGCTCCGGTAGCGACGGGCGCTCCGGCTTCAGCACGATCGGCATCGGATGCATCGTGCGGAACAGATAGACGCTGAGGTGGATGAACGGCACGAGCAACGCCGCCAGCACCCCCATCACCGCCGAGAAGCGCGCGCGCATCGCTCGATCCTCGACCGCGTTGCGCAGCAGCATGTACCCGAGCAGCACGAACCAGAGCATCAGCGACAGCGTGAGGCGGGCTTCCCACTCCCACCACGTGCCCCACACCGGACGCCCCCAGATCGGGCCGGTGATCAACACCACCGACAGAAAGACGAAGGCGATCTCCCCCGCACTCTCGGCCATCGCGTCCAGCCGCTCGTCGCGAAGCCAGAGAAAGAGCACGGAGCTGACCGCGACGAGCACGCACGCGATGTAGAGGCCGATGAAGGCCGCCGGCACATGAATGTAGAAGATCTTCTGTGCCGGCCCCTGCAGCCGTTCGATCGGCGTGAACCAGATCGCGCGAATCAGCGCACCGGCGACGGCGAGCGCCGCGAGCAGCATCAGCCAGTCGGGGCGCGCCGGGGAAACCGCAGCGGCGGCCGCGGGTGGCGTGTACGCCGCGCCGCGCGCTCGTCGGAGCATGGTGTCGGACATCATCCGAAGGAGTTGGGGGTGGCCAGCCGCCACGCGGGCACGCCACCTCCCGACGGGACGTGGCGGACGGGAGCGGTACGCGGTGCCGCAGAAGCGGGCACCACGGCGCACGGCCACCAATCTAACGCTCCGAGCGGGCCCCGCGGTGCCGATTCGGCGCGAATCACCGGCGCCGCGGACCCCACCGGATCACTCCTCGACCGTGAATCGGAATAGGGCCGTGCAGGCGAAGACGAACACGAGGTCGAAGGCGAGCAGGATGCGTAGCCAGGGCATCGCCTCGGCGATCGGGCGGCCCGACAGCACGACCACGGTCGCCTGCGCGGCGGGCACCACCACCGGGATGAAAAACGGGAGCGTCAGCACCGGCAAGAGCAGCTCGGCCAGTCGCGTGTTGAGCGCCATCGCCGAGAAGAGCGTTCCCACCGAGACGAGCCCGATCGCCGCGAGCACGGCCAGAGCGGCGAACGGCAGCCAGACGTCGCCCAGCGGAAGATTGTAGAACAGCACGACCGCCGGCACCGCGACGAGCTGCACCGCGAGCACGAACAGCAGGTTGGCCACCATCTTCCCAAGGAAGATCGCCTCACGCGCGATCGGCGCGCCGAGGAGGCCGTCCATCGCGCGGTCGGCCAGCTCGACGCCAAAGACGCGGAAGAGCCCGAGCAGTCCGCTAAAGGTGAAGATCACCCAGAGCACGCCCGGTGCGAGGTCGATCGCCGCGACGCGGGTCGGGTCCCAGGCGAAGCGGAACACCACCACGCCGATGATCGAGAAGGCGAGCGCGGCGAAGAAGGCGCTCCGCGTCCGGTACTCGATCGCCAGATCCTTGCGCGCGATGGCCCACGCGGCGGCGAGCAGCCCCGGCGCCGGTGGGCGGGCGCGGGCCCGGGCCTCGCCGCCCGATTCCGGTCGGGCGGCCACGGGCCGCTCCGCCTCAGCCGGCGACACCGACGAGGGCACGGTAGTCGGCCGCATAGGCGGTGGGATCGAGTGCGACGCGGGCATCGTGGCGGATGAGGCGCCCCGCGCGGAGAATCGCCGCATGAGTCGCGAGGGCCAGCCCCTCGCTCAGGTTGTGCGTGACCAGCACCAGTGCGGCGCCGCGGTCGCGCTGCGCCCGGAGCTGATCGGTGAGCGCTCGCGCCCCGAGCTCGTCGAGCCCGGTGTACGGCTCATCCAGCAGGAGCACGCTAGGGTCATGCACGATCGCGCGCGCGATCGAGACGCGTTGCTGCATGCCGCGACTCAGCGCGCGCACCATCGTGTCGGCACGTTCGCGCAGGCCGAGCCGGTCGAGGGCCGCGAGGGCCGCCGCGTCGGGCGAAGCGACCCCCTGGAGCCGTGCGGCGAACGCCACGTTCTCGCGCGCCGTGAGCGCCGGGTAGAGCATGCTCTGATGGGAGATCAATCCCACCGCGCCGCGCGCCGATGCCTCACCCGGCAACGCCACACCGCCGATGCTGGCGCGTCCGCTCGTCGGGCGAAGGAGGCCGGCAAGGACGCGGAGCAGCGTCGTCTTCCCCGCCCCGTTGGGCCCGAACAGCGCCAGGCACTCGCCCGCCCCGAGCTCGAAGCTCACGTCATCGAGTGCGCGGCGGCGTCCGTAGGCCCGCGTCAGGCGGTGGACCTCGACGAGCGGCGGCGCGGCGCTGGGGACCGGGAGTGGGGGCACGGGGCGAAGGATAGGCCCGAAGCCGCGCCGGAGCGAGGGGCGCCGACGTGCACTTCCGCGACGCGCCTTGTCCTTCCCCCCGACGCCGCGCAAACTCCGGGCAGCGTCCGTTCCGTCACCCTTCACGCGACCCGCCATGTCCACCGCCTCCGACATCGACGTGCTGCTCACCGAAACGCGCCGCTTCCCGCCGAGTGAGGCGTTTGCGCGCGAGGCACTGGTGAACGACCGGTCGATGTACGAGCGCGCCGCCGCCGATCCGGAGGCGTTCTGGGCTGAGATGGCCGGCGCGCTGGACTGGTACAAGCCCTGGGACACGGTGCTCGAGTGGACGCCGCCGCACGCGACGTGGTTCGTCGGCGGACAACTCAACGCGAGCGTGAACTGCGTCGACCGGCACGCACTCGGCGCGCGTCGCAACAAGGCGGCGCTGATCTTCGAGGGAGAGCCGGGTGATCGGCGGACGCTGACCTACTGGGACCTGTATGTCGAGGTCAACCGGTTCGCCAACGTGCTGAAGCGCTTCGGCGTCGGGCGCGGCGATCGGGTCGCGATTTACCTGCCGCTCATCCCCGAAGTGGTGATCGCGATGCTCGCCTGCTCGCGCATCGGCGCCATTCATTCGGTGGTGTTCGGCGGCTTCTCCCCGGAGTCGCTGCGCGACCGGATCAACGATTCCGCCTGCAAGCTCCTCGTGACGGCGGACGGTGGGTATCGGCGCGGCCAGACGGTGCCGCTCAAGCGCAATGCCGATCGCGCGCTCGAGGACACCCCGTCGATCGAGACGGTGATCGTCGTGCGGCGGCAGCGTGGCGGCGATGCCGACGAGTCGTTCGCCCAGATGGTCGAGGGACGCGACCACTGGTGGCACCGCGTCATGGCCGCTGCGCCGATGTGGTGCGAGCCGGAGCGGATGGATGCCGAGGATGAGCTGTTCATACTCTATACCTCGGGCACGACGGGGAAACCCAAGGGAATCGTCCACACCACGGGCGGCTATCTGACCGGCGTCGCGATGACGACGAAGTACGTCTTCGATCTCAAGGAGGACGACGTCTTCTGGTGTACGGCGGACGTCGGCTGGATCACCGGTCACTCCTATCTCACCTACGGCCCGCTGGCCAACGGCGCGACCTGTGTCGTCTACGAGGGCGCCCCCGACTGGCCCGAACGCGACCGGTTCTGGGAGATCTGCGAGCGACACGGGGTGAGCATCCTGTACACGGCGCCGACGGCGATCCGCGCCTTCATGAAGTGGGGCGCCCACCACCCCGCCGCGCACGACCTCTCGCGCCTCCGCCTGCTCGGCTCCGTCGGCGAGCCGATCAATCCCGAGGCGTGGATGTGGTACCACGAGCACATCGGCGGCAGCCGCTGCCCCATCGTCGACACCTGGTGGCAGACGGAGACGGGGGCGATCGTGATCTCGCCACTGCCCGGCGTGACCACCACCAAGCCGGGAAGCGCCACGCAGCCGCTTCCTGGCTACGCCGCCAAGCTCCTCGACTCGCAGGGCGAGAACGTCGAGATTGGCGGTGGACTGCTCGCACTGACGCACCCCTTCCCCTCGATGCTCCGGACGATCTGGGGCGACGATCAGCGCTACGTCGACACGTATTTCACGAAGTGGGAGGGGCGCCCCGACCTCTACTTCCCCGGCGACGGGGTGAAGCGTGACGAGGACGGCTACTTCTGGATCCTCGGCCGCGTCGACGACGTGCTCAACGTTGCGGGCCACCGGATCGGCACGATGGAGGTCGAATCCGCGCTGGTGGAGCACCCGGCGGTGGCCGAAGCGGCGATCGTCGGCAAGGCGCACGAGCTCAAGGGGCAGGCGATCGCCGCCTTCGTCACCCTGCGCGAGGGGCACCACCCATCCCCCGCCCTGCGCGACGAGCTGCGCGAGTTCGTCGCCGACAAGATCGGCCCGATCGCGCGGCCGGACGACATCCTCTTTTCGGGCGATCTGCCGAAGACTCGCTCCGGGAAGATCATGCGCCGCCTGCTCCGCGACATCGCCGAGGGCCGCGCGATTGGCGACACGACGACGCTGGCAGATCCGGACGTGGTGGCGATGCTCAAGGAGCAGTACGAGGACAAGGAGTAGGCGTCGCCGCCCATGCGGCACGTCGCCCGCCGGCGCCGCGGGCAAACGGACGGTTCGATGTGACACAAGCGCGAGTCGTGAGGTCTGGTATCACGACACCCCCCGCGGTCACGCGTGTGATGTGCGCCGCTCGTGCTGGAACGCCCCGTGCGTTATGCTGGAGCGGCGTGCGATCCCGTGGCCAGCTTCCGCGCGCGCCCCCAGCGGTCTGACGTTCACCAGGCAGAGGCTCATGCTGCGCCAGCTGTTCCCCGAGGCGATCTTCTCGCGCAATCTCTCGCCGTCGGCCGAACGTCGGCTCCGGCTCGCCCAGGCGCGCGCCGAGGAGTCGATCATTCGTGCGCACGTCGACAACGCGCTGATGTTCGTGGACACGCTGGCCGAAGACCTCCCGTTCGACCGGGCGATCGACAACTACGTCCGCCTCATGGGAATCCCCGAGCCGCTGGCCAGCACGGTGGCCACGCGCACGCTGGTCGTTCTCGGGCAGGACCTCGTCCCCTACCGCCGTCGCGCCCGCGACGATGAGGGTGCGGCCGATGATACCCGTCCCCAGCTGCGCCTGAACGAGGCCGCTGACGCCCGTTCGTCGCGCCCGGCGAAACGCGCCTAGACGATTCGTTGGTTGATGGCCGGTGCCGCGATCGATGCGGCGCCGGTTTTGTTGTGGCCGGTGGGGGGTTGGCGTGGGAGCTGGGTTTCGGAAGGTCGACCGCGGAGGACGCAGAGGACTGCTGGCGGGGGTCGGACTCGGCTCGCGCGTAAAGGCTGTCGCGGCGCCAGGGCCTGCGGCGTTTGAGGGGAACAGCACGCCTGCAATCAGCCACGCGCCACTTAGGGCGCCGATGCTTGCGCGCGGTGCTGTTCCCCCTTTCAGAACGCGGAGCTTTCGTCGCGCCCCGCCGCCCATGCCGATCAGCCACGCCCTGGGCGCGCGAGCAACCCCTCGCGGCTGTTCTCTGCGTCCTTTGCGGTTCAATCACTACCAACGAGACACCACGGCCGAGCCGGCCGTCGACGACACACGAAAAAGGCCCCGGCATAACCGGAGCCCCTTCTGAAGATCACAACGCAAAACCGACTACCGCGGCGGCACCACCGGAATTACCGGAATCACCGGTTCCGAGGGGCGCGTGTCGTTGGCCGGGTCAGGCACCCGCGGACCCGGCGCGCGAGCCGCGGCGCTGTCGACGAACGCCTTGAACCGGTCGTAGGTCAGCGCGCCGGCGACGAGGCGGTCGCCGATGACGAAGGTCGGCGTGGAGTTCACGCCGCGCGAGATACCGTAGCGCTTGTGGGCCAGAATCTGCTCGCGGTGCGTCTCGTCGTCGTAGCAGGTGCCCCAGGCATTCACGTCGAGGCCGATGGTCTGGGCATAGCGCTCGTAGACGCCGCGCGGGTTGCGCGCAGCACCGAGGGCCCAGTCATTGAAGCCGTTGAAGAGCGCGTCGTGCATTTCCCAGAAGCGGTCCTGATCGCCCGCGCAGGCCGCCGCGTGGGCGGCGTTCCCGGCGTTCTGGTGCATCTCGAGCGGGAAGAAGTAGTAGCGGAAGCTGACCTGCCCCGTCTCGACCAGCCGCTCGCGGACGTCTGGCTCGGTGATGGTCGCGAATTGCATGCAGGCGCCGCATTCGAAGTCGGCGAACTCCACGACCTGCACCGGCGCATCGGGGTTGCCGATGAGGTAGCCTTCTGGTGCCGGACCGTCGCCCATCCGCGCGACCGTGGCGGGATCCACGTCGAAGGTGTCGGTGCGCGGCTTGTTGGTCGTGTAGTACAGCGCGCCCAATCCGACGACCAGGATGACGCCGATCACGGCGTAGAAGGGGGTTCGGCTGCGCCCCGTTTGGCGTACCTGCGGCGTCCGTTTTGCGCTCACCAGCGGGATTCCTCGTCGTCGTCGGGGCGCCACTCGGTGGCGTCCCAGGCGGGGTCATCGGTCTGGCGCTGCGCGTCGCGGATGATGCGCCGGGAATCGGCGATCTCCGGCGAGTCGTAGGTCGCGCGCACCTCGTAGTGGAACAGCTCACTGCGCACGTCTCCGAGAAGCCGCATCAGCTCCCCGGCATGGTTCAACAGCGCACCATCCTCGTCCAGCTCACGGATCCGACCGGCGAGCGATCGCAGGAGCTGCTCGAGATTCCGTGCGCGGCCGTCGTCGTACGTCTCATCGGACATCGGTCACCGTCCCGGCATCGAGTCGAAACCGCGTAGCGCAAAGGTAGTGACAACCCGCGGGGTTTCGTAAGCGAACGTACAACTCGCGGCGCGCGGGGCGATCCACGACGGGCGTGGCGCGATGCTCGCGCTGGTCTCACGCGCCCCTTTTCCGCGCCCTTTTCCGCGCCCCTTTTCCGCGCCCCT
>JBBQHX010000015.1:0-28085 GCA_038324385.1 Gemmatimonadales bacterium
CCGAGCACGATCCTGCGGTGCTGTTCGACTTCATCGAGGCGCATCCGCTCGGTGCGCTCGTCACGGCGTCGACCGAGGCGGGGCTGTTCGCGACGCACGTGCCCTTCCTCGTCGATCGCGTGCGCGGGGCACATGGCGTCCTGGAGAGCCACATCGCGCGAGCGAATCCCCAGCATTGGCAGACGCTCGCCACGGGCGAGGTGCTGGTCATCTTCTCGGAGCCTGACGCGTATCTCGAGGACCGCGCCCTCCTGCGCGGCCACCTCGATGTGCTCACGGCGCGTCATGAGGCGGACGCGACCGGCCGTGGGCCGTGAGCGATGCGCCCGACGACTACATCGCCGCGGTGGAGCGGGCGATCGTCGGGGTCGAGATCACGATCACGCGGATCGAGGGGAATCTGTGGGAGGTCGTCTTCAACCCGCAGCTGCTGCCGCCCCAGTTACACCCGCCGGAGTAGCCCCGCGCCGCTAGAGTGAAGTCAGGTACTCCGCCAACTCCTCGGGCGTCCGCGCGACGAACTCCGCCGCGCTCGGGCCGTTGCGCCGCACGAAATCCACCCGGATCGCACGCAGCCCCGCGTCGAGGGCGCCGCGCACGTCGGTGTGCTCGTTGTCGCCGACATGCACGATCTCGTGCGGCGCGACGTCCAGGGCCGCCACAGCCGCGGCGAACGGCTCCGGGCGCGGCTTGCAGTGGCCGAGGTCCATCGAGTAGATGGTCGCGTCGAAGTGCGGGAGGAGGGCGTCGCGCTCGAGCAGGGCGTTCTGCGCGGTGCCTGAGGCGAAGCCGGTATCGCTGACGATCGCCAGCCGGTAGCGGGAGGCGGCCTGCCTGACGAGCTCGCCCGCACCGGGAAGGAGCGGTGCGGGCCAGCGGAGCAGTGCCGCATCGACTGCCGTCACCGCTCGGTCGAGATGCTCGCAGTCGTCGGGGCGATCGATCTGCAACTGCGCGAGGATCCAGCGAATCCGGTCGCGCGTGTGGTAGCCGCGATGTTCGTCACGCCACCACCGTTCGGCCTCCTCGCCTGACGCGAGGTAGAGCGCCTCGAGTTCGGGCCACGGGAGCGGGCGGCCGAGCGCCCCGAGCATCGCGAGGAGGGCGTCCTGCCGGAAGCGAACGCGTTCCGGCAGGACGTGGCCGTCGTAGAGCGTGTCCCAGTAATCAAAGGTGACGGCCCGCAACGGTGCGCGCATCGCGCCGTCAGCGCGTCGGGCGGCCGGGCGGGTCGTCGCTCTGGAAGACGTCGCGGTTCGTCGCGATGTAGTCGCGCATCTGCACCGGGACGTCCTCGTCCGGGAAGATCGCCGTCACCGGGCACTCGGGCTCGCAGGCACCGCAGTCGATGCACTCGTCGGGGTGGATGTAGAGCTGCTCCGGTCCCTCATAGATGCAATCCACCGGGCAGACGTCCACGCAGGACTTGTCCTTGACGCTGATGCAGGCTTCGGTGATGACGTACGGCATGGTGTCAGTGCTCTCGGCTGGCGAAACGGGCCCCATTGCCCGTGTTGGTATCTAGACGATCCCCGGGCCTGGGGAAAGGGCTGGGCCAGAGGGGCGAACGCGCGATACGAAGCAAACGCGGCGGGGCGAGAATGGTGTCCATGGTGCCCCGGCACCCGCTGCGGGCGGGCGACGTCACCGCTTCCACGGTGGGAGCTCGCCCGCCTTGCGCTTGAGGTCCGGGTTCTCGCGGAAGAGGGTGACCGTCTTGCCGATCACCTGCACCACCGAACTCCGCGTCGCGAGGGCGAGCGCATTGGCCGCGTCCTTCGCCGCAACGTCGACCTGCCGGCCCAGTTGGACCTTCACCAGCTCGCGGGTCCGCAGCGCGTCGTCGAGCGTCTGAAAGACGGTCGGGGTCATCCCCGCCGCACCCACGTGCACGAGCGCGGTCAGATGATGCGCCTCCGCTCGGAGCGCTGCCCGCTCCTTTCCACTGATCGTCATGGTCGCGCCGCTCCCGTGCGCTGAAGAAAGGGAACGGGGTTCACGGGAACCCCGTCCCAGTATCGCCGTGGCTGGTATCGCATCACCTGAAAGTGCAGATGGGGGACATTCGCCGGCGCATTGCCCGTGGTGCCGACGTAGCCGATCACATCGCCTTCCCGCAGCTGCTGGCCCACGCGGAGCCCTTCGCGGTACGAGTCCAGGTGGGCGTAGTAGTACACGAACCGTTCCTCCCAGTCCAGCGCGTACACGGTCAGCCCGCCGAGCGCGTTGGCGCTGATGCGCAGGACCCGACCGGCATCGGCGGCGACCACGGGGGTCCAGCGCGGCGCCATGATGTCGACCGCGTTGTGCTGCCGCCCGCCGCTGCGGCCGGCCGTGAAGGTATCGGCGACGCGACGCGCCTCGACGCCCGCCACCGGGACCATCAGTCCGCGTGCGCGCAGCACCTCGACGTCGGCGCGGGTGACGGGGGTGGGCGCGTCCGGGGCCGGGCTGGGGGCGGACGCTGGCCGCGGTACCCGAGCGCACCCGGTCGCCACGAGCAGGGCCGTGAACACCAGGGCGAGCGTAGCCGTGCCGGCGCGGCTCGTGTCTCCCCGACGGTTCACGACCGTGCGCGTCCCGGCTCGATCCGCTGCTTCCACACCTACCACGCCGACCTACAGCGAGTCGAGCAGGTCGTCGACGGCTTTGGAGTCGGCGTCGTGAAGCACCCCGCCGGTCACGATTTTCTGCAGGATGTCGACCGCTTCCGCCGCGAGGTCGCCCGCGTGCATCCGGTCGCGTTCGAACCGGACGATGTGGCCGAGGAGGATCGACGCGATCTTCGCGTCCTCCTCGTCGTCATCGTCGTCGTCGGCATCCACGTCGTCATCGTCGTCGGCGCCGAGCGCGGCGGCCTCCTCGAAGCTCGGGATGCTGGCGCGCCACGGCTCGTCCTCGCCCTCGTCGCTCAGGTCCATCAGCCGCGACGCGGGCACGAGCGCGAACAGCCGCGCCTGCACCCCCGGTTCGTCCTCGACGGCGAGCAGCGCGAGCGGCACGGGCTCGTCGAACAGCTTCAGGGCGAGGAGCTGCTCGATCGCCTCGCGCGGCATCGCGCACCGGGCCACCAGCCGATCACCGATGTAGGTGCCGAGCACCGACCCGCCGGGCGCGCGCACGTCGTCGATCGCCCCGACGCCAATCGGGATCGGAATCGCGGTGCTGACGAACACCGGCGGGCGCTCCGGCGTCCCGCCATCGTCGTCGTCAGGGTCGGAGCTGGGGAAATCGGGGTGAGCCATCGGGATACTCCTGAGAACGTCCATCCGGGCGGCACGCGGGGCGACGGCGCGGCGCCAGTGTCCGCCCGGAACCCGACCGGCGAGCGGCGGACTCCTCCGCGAAGGACTAACGCCACGCGGCGCCGTCGGCTAGGCCGCGCCGCGGCGGCCCGCACGGCGCCACGCCCACGCCATTGCTCTCATCCCGTCGCTCACACGCCGTCGCTCACACGCCGTCGCTCACACCGTGATCGCCATTCCACCGTAGATCCGGGACCGATAGCGGCTGTCCCCGGTTCCCGGCAGCGGTGCGCTCGCCAGTAGCACCGCGCGCGAGAACCGATCGAGCTCCTCGGCGCGCTCCTCGGCGTCACGCGGCTCCTCGCTGCGCACGCGCCCTGTGAGGTCGATCTGGTTGACCGGCACGCCGTGTCCGAATCGTTCGTTCTCCACGCCGAGCGTCGCGGTGAGCGCATGCAGCGACGTCTGACGAAGTTGGCGAGCGCGAACTCGCCCCGACCGACCAGCGCGCGAGCGCCCGGACGTCCCGGCCGGCACCTCGCGGACGCGTTAGACTGCGTCGTTGGCGACAGCCGACCCGGCGGTCAACTATCGGGTCCCGGACCCTCGCGCTGGCGAGCACCCTTTGCTCTGGGGCGAGCACCCTTTGCTCTGGCGTGCTAAACAGATCGAACGGCTGTTCGGTTCGGCGCGCCATACCCACATCGTCTTCAGCTTCTCGCTTCGTGTCCTATTCCCGTTTCATCGCGCTCGGCGACAGCCTCTCGGCGGATCTCTATCCGGCTCGTTCCGTTGCCGGCGACGTGGCGGCGGTCACGCCACACGATGATCTTCCTCGCGGCCTCGGCGCGGCGGCGCTGCTCTACCGGAACGACAGCGGCCGGTGGCCCGCCTTCGCCGGGCGAGATCTCGAGACACGGTATCCGGGGATTCGCTTCGAGAACGAGCACTGGTTCGATCATCCCGCCCGCCACCCGACGGACCATCACGCGACCAGCGGGTCGACGACGGTGAGCGTGCTTGCCTACCAGCTCACACGGGTGGCCGCGTCCGCCGACCGCGTGCTCGTGACGCTGACGGTCGGGCGCGACGACGCCCTGCGGATGCTTGGCGCCCCACGTCCCCCCGCGACGCTGGTGGCGACGATCACCGAGCGCGCCGGGCGCGTGCTGGACACGATTCGCACGAAGCTGCCGAACGCCGATGTGCTCGTCACGACCGTGGTCGATCCGACGAGCGGCACCGGAACGCTCGCCCCGGAAACGGACGTTTCGCGCGAGGTCGGCTGGCTCGAGGCGTACAACGAGGAGCTTCGCCAGCTCGTGGCCGTCACGCCGGGTGCCCGCCTCGCCGACGCGCACCGCCACTTTCTCGGGCACGGCGTCGCCGCCCCGCCTGACGACCGGTGGGTCTGGGCTCCGGCGCCGTTCGAACTCAACGATCGCGGGGCGAGCGAACTGCGACGGGTCTGGTGGGAGGCGCTGACGGGCTGAGGCCGCGATCGGGCCTTACGCGGGCACCGACGCAACCGGAGGGCGTGTCAGCTCCGCGGCGGCCGACTCCGCCGCCTCCGCCGCCATCCGGGCGATCCCCTCGTCGATCGTGCGAGAGTGGTGCATCGAGCAGAACTTCGGCCCGCACATCGCGCAGAACTCGGCGCTCTTGAAGTATTCCGCGGGCAGCGTTTCGTCGTGGTAGGCCTGCGCCCGCTCGGGATCGAGCGACAGGCGGAACTGCTCCGGCCAGTCGAAGCGGTAGCGCGCGCGGGAAATCGCGTCGTCCCGGTCGCGCGCGCCCCGGCGGCCGCGGGCGACGTCGGCGGCGTGGGCGGCGATCTTGTAGGCGATCACTCCCTGCCTCACGTCTTCCGCGTTCGGCAGGCCGAGATGCTCCTTCGGCGTGACGTAGCAGAGCATGTCGGCGCCATACCAGCCGATCATCGCCGCGCCGATCGCGCTCGAGATGTGATCGTACCCCGGCGCGATGTCGGTGACCAGCGGGCCGAGGGTGTAGAACGGCGCCTCGTCGCACACCGCCTTCATCCGCCGCACGTTCATCTCGATCTGGTCCATCGGGACGTGTCCGGGCCCTTCGACCATGCACTGCACGCCGGCCTTGCGGCAGCGGCCGACCAGCTCGCCTAACGTATCGAGCTCGGCGAACTGTGCCCGGTCGCTCGCGTCGTGGACGCTGCCCGGACGCAGCGCATCCCCGAGCGAGGCCGTGACGTCGTAGCTGCGCAGGATGTCCAGCACGTCATCCCAGTGTTCGTACAACGGATTCTGCTTGCGGTGCGCCATCATCCAGACGGCGTGCAGCGATCCGCCGCGACTGACGATACCGGTCACCCGCCCATAGACGAGCGGCAGATGCTCGATCAGGATCCCCGCGTGCAGCGTCATGTAATCGACGCCCTGCCGCGCCTGATGCTCGATCATCCCCAGGAAGTCGTGGATCGTCAGCTCCGCGGCCTCCTTTCCTTCGGCAATCAGTTGGTAGATCGGCACCGTTCCGATCGGGACGGTCGACGCGGCGAGCATCGCGCGGCGCACCTCGTCGATCTCCCGTCCGGTCGACAGATCCATCACCGTGTCGGCACCGAGCCGCACGGCGAGCTGGAGTTTCTCGATCTCCTCGTCGAGGCTCGACGTGACGGCGGAGTTCCCGATGTTGGCGTTGATCTTGACCGTCGCCACCGCACCGATCGCCATCGGCTCGAGCTGGCCAGCGAGGTGGTGGACGTTGGCCGGGATGACGAGCCGCCCGCGGGCGACCTCATCGCGGACGAGCGCCGGGTCGAGCGCCTCACGAGCCGCGACCGCGTGCATCGCGTCGGTAATCTCGCCCGCGCGGGCGGCGAGCAACTGCGTGGCGGCGGCCGGACGGGCGGCCGCGGCAGGCTGGGTCATGCGCATGTTGTCTGACTCCCTACACCGGTACGAGCCGGATCAGGTTCAACGGGACTCTCTCAGCAACCACGACCCGCACCATGTGTGTAGGCCGTGGTGGCACCCCGGTCGACCGGTAATCTAGGCGGGCGCGGCATCCGCGGCCAGCGCGTCGTCCGACACGCCCGTTCGCGCGGCCGCGCGCTCGTCAGGCAGCGCCGACCGGTGGCGCCGCGGCCTCGGTGACCGGTGGCAGCGCCTGCACCTCGCAGCGCAGCGCGATGCCGGCACCGGCACCGAGCACGCCCAGTTCGGCCAGGGAGAGCAGGACCGCGAGGACGGCGGCGGTGAGCGTAGCCGCGGCGCGGGGGCCGGGGCGACGGCCGCTCGCCAGGCGCGTGGCGGGAACGAGGGGAGACGACATGAATCCTCCAACGGCGGAGCGTGGCGGGGGGCGCGGGATGCGCTGGCCCTCATCAGTGAGTCCCCACCCGATGACATCACCCGGCCGTCCCGCGAACCGACGCCCCGGCCCGCGGTGGCGGCGTCCAGGCGGCCGCACCCGCCTCCCGTTCGCGCGTCGCCGGAGTACATTCCGCCTCCCATGTCGTCCGACGATCCGCAGCTACTCCTCCTCGGCGTGAGCGACGCCCCCGCCGAGCACGACGTGGCCCACGCGCGCGGCGCGACCGGGCCGTCCCGACCGCTCGCGCAGCGCCGCGCCGGCGGGCTGCTGCTCGTGCCCGTGGCCTACACCCCCGACAGGGCTCGCCCGATCTGCCCCGCCTGCTGGTCGGCGCCCGACATCAAGGGGACGCGCGGCGCGCGGGCTGGGCGGGCCAGTCCGCGCGGGTGGGGCGTCTCGTGCGCCGCCGCCCCCGCCACCGTCGATGGACGCCCGATTCCCGTGGCGGCGACGATCTACCGGTGCGCGAACCCCGCCTGCGAGACGGCGCTCGAGCTCCACGCGCTGATGACCGGCGGCTACCTGCCGGCACTCCTCGCCGCGCACCGGCTCGGCGGCGCCGAGGCCGACCGCTATCGCGCCGGACGCACCACCGCCGCCGGCCTCTGGACGGCCGCCGACGGGTCCCCGCGCACCGCCCGCGCCCAGCAGGAGCTGTTCGCCGGCTGAGCGCGCGCCCTGTCGTCAGGTATTATCGTCAGGCGTCGTCGTCAGGCGTCGTCGTCAGACGCCGTCGTGCGCGCACCAGCGCAGCACCACCGTCCCGACGACCGTGTCCGCCTCACGCGGAACACGCACCGGCGGATAGGCCGGGTTGAGCGACACCAGCTCGATGCTCCAGTCGTCGAAGTCGCCGACGCGCTTGACGACATAGCCGTCGTCGCCGCGCCGCGCGACCACCACCGCGTCCCGCCGCACGGCCGCGCCGAGCTGCGTCAGCACGACGTCGCCGGAATGCAGCAGCGGTACCATGCTGTCGCCGCTCACCGTCAGGGCGATGAACTGCCCGCGCGGGAGATCGCCGGGGATGTCCACCCAGCTCTCGCACGGCTCGTCCCACAGCTCGCGTCCGGGGCCGGCGGCGACGCCCAGGTCGAGGTGCGGCGCGCGACTCATCGCGTTGGCCGCCTGCACCGCCGCCGGGAACGGGTCGAGCGCCGCGTCGTCAGGCGCCGGGCGCGTGGTGGCCGCCGCGTAGCACGAGCGGATGCGGGAGCGGATCGCCAGCGCCTCTCCGGCGGCGCGGCGGGCCACGACCGACACCTGATCGTCGCTCCACCGGTCGGCGCCGAGGACGCGGCCGCGTCGCAACTCGGCGGCCCGCCAGGCGAGGTAGGCCGCGTGATCGTCGCCGGGCGCATCGGGGCCGCACTCGCTCGCCAGGGCTCCGAGCGCTTCGAGCACCGCGGCGTCCGCTTCGACGCGCCGGCGTTCCTCGGAGGTCAGTGGATGGGTTGGTCGCATGGTCATTCCTCGGAGCCCTGAGGGGCGGTCGGCGACCCGGAGCGTGGCCGCGGACGGCCTCGTGCGTTCGCCGGGCGTGATGAAGAGGGAGCCGCCGGCAAGCCCGCCGACGGACCTGCCGCCGACGGCGGCGGCGCCGCCGCATCGGCGCGGCGGAAGAAGCGCAACAGCTCGGCCCGACTCACCGGGTCGACACGCTCCAGATGTGCCAGCGCCGACCGCCGGAGCCGATCCCGGAGGCGTTCGACGCGCTTCGCCACGGCCGCCCGACCGATCCCCAGCCACGCCGCGACGTCGCGGTGCGGGACCCGGTGGCCGACCCAGACGAGCAGGAGCCGTTCGTCGGCCGTGGTGCCCGCGTGCAGCGCCGCCGCCAGCCCCGCGAGCGCCGGGTGCAGTAGCTCCGCCACGGCGGGATCGAAGGCGGCGTCGGGAGCGGGCGGACGCCACCCCCACACCCCCTCCCCGTCGGCGGCATCGCCGGCGAGCTCGCCCGCAGCCCCCTCGCGAGCGTTACGACGCGCCTCGTCGCGCGCCGCATTGCGCGCCCGGTTGCGCAGCGCGGCGACCAGGTAGGCCGCCATTGCGCGCGGGGCCGCGCGTCCACTCCCGAAAGCGCTCGCCGCCTCGACCAGGACGTCGGCCGCCAGTTCGTCTCGCGCTCCCGCTGGGATGCCCTGCCGACGTGCGGCGTCGCTCAACAGTGGTTGCCACCGCCGGACGAACTCGGAATACGCCCGCTCCTCACCGGCGCGCATCCCGGCGATCAGTGCCGCGTCCGTAGTCTCCGCATCCCAGCGGTCGACGCGTCCACCGACGATCGGCTCCTGGCCGGTCGGCCCGACCTCCTCGCGCGCGGCGGGACGTTCAGCCCGCGCTGGTTCCGTTCGCTCCTCCATCCCGCCGCTCCTCAACGCTGGACTCATCTGCCTGTGCCGCCCGGGGGCGCGCGGCACCCTCGGCGCCGTCCGCTGCCGAAGAGACACCACCCCATGACACCCCCCCCTCGGCGACCCGGCGCGCCTCGGCACGGACCGGGCTGGCGTGCCCGCGCACCTCGGATGGATCGGAGCGGGGCGTTGCGGTCGCGACCGAACGCGTGATGCGCTCGCGCGTGGCGTTAGCGAGGCGGTTGGCCGTGCGCCGAGCGAGAAAGGCGCGCAGTCCGTCCTCGACCCGGCGCAGTGTTTCGCGCTCCAGCACCGTGTGGAGCAGGGCGTGCCGGATCGCCTCGGCGCGTGCGGGGCGGATCCCGGCGCGTTCGGCGTCGCGCAGCAGGGTCAGGAGATCGGCCACCATGTCGGCATGCCCCTGCGGATCGACCTCCGGCTGGAGCGACGACCCGGGGGGCGCACTCGAGACCACGGCCAACGACGGCGGCGGGCTGCCCGCGCGCGGCGTTTCCCCACGCCCCGGTGACGGCCGACCAGACCCTCGGCGGCGGGCGGCATCGGCCTTCGCCATCTCCTCGGCGCTGGGGCGGCGCACCGAGGCCAGGAATCCCAGATTCGCGAGCGCGCGGCCGATCGCTGACGTCTCGGTGTTCTCGAGGCAGGCGACCGTGTTGATCGCGCCGTCTCCCTCGCGTTCCGACGCCCAGCCGGTGGCGGCCGGGTGCGGCTCCTCCGCCGTTCGGTAGACGAGGGCGCGGAACGTCACCTCGTCAGGCGTGCGGGACACCAGCTCGGTGATGATCCGCCCGCCGGGATGGGTCCGGTAAAACAGCGCAATCCGGTCGGCGACGAGCGCGTAGTCGCCAGGGGGGAGATCGAGGTCCGACTTGGGCATGCGCGCGTCCTCCGGGTTGAGGCGCCCGAACAGGGGCGCGGACTCCCAGCTTATACCGAACAGATGCCGAACGCAAGCGGCAGATGAGCTGGCCCGGGGGACCTCCAGCGCAGATATTGTGTAGCAAGGCGCCGACGGTTCCCACTCGTCGACGTTCACATTTCGCGATGGCCGCACGCGTCCGGCAGTTCATCTGTCGTTGCGATGCTCGTTGCTCACTCTCGTGGAGGTTTCATGCGCTCGATTGCGTTCGCGGTCATGGCCGCAGCCATCGCCGCCACCCCGCTCGCCGCCCAGCAGCCGCGACACGATCCCGATCACGCGGTCGCCGGCGGCGGGCAGCTTCCCACCGGCTGGCAGGCTCGCCTCGACCGGCCGACCGGCAAGATGGCCGACGTGATGTTCATGCCGATGGGCAACGGCTATCACGTCAAGCTCGGCCCGTCGGGCATCTTCTACAAGCCGACCGACACGGCGACCGGCGCCTACACGCTGTCGGCCAGCTTCACGCAGAACGCCGCGCCCACGCACCCGGAAGCGTATGGCGTCATCTTCGGGGGCAAGAACCTCGAGGCCGCCAATCAGGACTACATGTATTTCCTCGTGCGCGGTGACGGGAAGTACATGATCAAGCATCGCGCCGGCACCGAGGTGCACACCCTCGCCGACTGGACCGACCATGCGGCCCTTCGGAAGCAGGACGCGTCAGGCAAGGCGACCAACGTGCTCTCGGTCGACGCCACGCCCACCACCGTTCGGTTCCTCGTCAACGGGCAGCAAGTGGCCAGTCATGCCCGCGCCGACGTTCCGTACCTCAACACCGATGGCATCGTCGGGTTGCGGGTGAACCACAACCTCAACGTGCACGTCGACGGGTTCACGGTTACGCGGAAGTAGGAACTGTAGACACGAACCGCCGCGCCTGGTCGTCAGGCGCGGCGGACCATCGCAGGGGGAGCCGGCATCATGCCCGCTCCCCTTGTCGCGTCAGGCGGACGGCGGCGCGTCCGCTCGCTCGACCGGCAACCCCCGGCGTTCCCACTCGGCCATCCCCCCGGCCAGATTCACCGCGTCCACGCCGTGCGACTTGAGCAAGCTGGCCGCAATCGCCGAACGCAACCCGCTCTGGCAGTGCACGACCACCTGGTCGTCAGGCGCGAGCTCGCCCAGATGCGCATCGAGTTCCGCCAGTGGAATGTTGGTGGCGCCGGGGATGTGCGTCGCCGACCACTCCTCGCGCCCCCGCACGTCGACCACCACCCGGCGTCCGACCTCGAGGTCGCGCGCGACCGCATCCGGGTCCACCTGCTGGATGGTCTCCGTCGACCGGCCGCTCCAGTTCGCCCATTCCTCCACCGCCGAAGGCGGGAACCAGCCGCCGACCCGATCGATCCCGATCCGCGACAGGTCGTGCACTGCCTCACGCGCCGAGGTGCCGTCCTCGTCGGCGGCGATCAGATAGACCGTGCGGTCGTAGGGAAGCAGCGCGCCGGCCCAGGTCGGAAACGCGCGCGACATCGGAATGTTGATCGTTCCCGGGACGTATGCATGGGCCACCTGTACCGCCGGCCGCAGGTCGACGACCACCGTGTCGCGCGCGCCGACCACCTGGAGCACGTGGGGGGCATCGAGGCGGTGCGGCGCCGGATGCTCGTACTGGCGCGATGGCCCCTCGCGGTTGATCCGCTTCATCATCGCGAAGTAGCGCGGCGGCTCGGGCTGACCCGTGAGCACCCGCTCCACGAACTGCTCCTCGGTCATGTCGGCGAACGCCCAGTTCACCTGGCGCTCGTAGCCCAACGTCGACGTCGGTACCGCACCGAGTGACCGGCCGCAGGCGGAGCCCGCCCCGTGCCCGGGCCAGAGCTGCAGATGATCGGGCTGCGCGCGAAAGCGCTGAAGCGACTGATAGAGCGTACGCGCGCTCGCCTCCATCGTGTCGGCCTCGCCGGCGGCGCGCTCGAGGAGATCCGGACGTCCGACGTCGCCGACGAAGATGAAGTCGCCCGTGAACGCCCCCATCGGCTGGTCGGTCGCCGCGAGATCGGTCAGGAGGAAGGTCAGGTGCTCCGGCGTGTGCCCCGGCGTGTGCAGCACCTGCAGCCGCACGTTTCCGACGCGAAGCTCGTCGCGATCGTGAAGCAGGGTCGCGCCGTCGCCCTCGGCGAAAGCGTACTGCCAGTCCACGCCGCCCTCACCGGAGAGGAGCAGCCGAGCGCCCGTGCGCCCCGCGAGCTCCCGCGCGCCGGACACGAAATCCGCATGGATGTGCGTCTCCGTCACATGCGTGATGTGCAATCCCTCGACGCGCGCCTGCGTGAGGTACTGCTCGACGTCGCGGTTCGGGTCGATGATGATGGCCTCGCCCGTCGACTGGCACCCGACGAGAAAGCTGGCCTGGGCGAGTTTGGCGTCGTAGAAACGGTGGAGTAGCATCGGAACTCCTCGTGCGCGGGTCGGCGGACAGCTTGCCGCCGAACACCTCGCGAGTGGTCGAGCATGCAGGAAGATGGCGGCGCCGGCGCGATCCGATTGCGGGCGGACACGGACGGATCGTCCGCGGACCCCGGCCGGGCCGCGATCCTGAGAATGTATCACTCGCTCCCGTCCGTCTCCGGCCGTCACTGTGGGGCAGATCCGCCAGACGCGGGCCACAGCTCACGGACCCGCCCGGCAACAAGCCTCTCGCTCTCTCGGCGCGCGTGACATATCGTGCGCCATGCACCTCCCAATCTGTTGCGACCTGGCGAGTCGCCCGGGACGCCCGTTCGCCAACTTCCGCCGCCTCGCCCTCGCGCTGGTCCTGCTCGCGGGATGCGACGCGCCCGCGCCCGATCCGGCCCGTCCGGACTCGGCAGGCGGCGGCGGTGCGGCCGCGGAGTCGTCGGCAGTGGTGGTTGCCGCGCCGCCCGTCCGGCCGATCCCCGATTCGCCCGAGGGGGTCATGATCCGGCGCGGGCAGGCGATCCTCGCCGCCACCGGCGACAGCCTCCCCGGGCACGTCGGCAACGCGCTGCGTTGCACGAGTTGCCATCTCGAGAACGGCACGCGGGCCGACGCCCTTCCCTGGCTGGGCGTGACCGCACGCTATCCGCAGTATCGGGCGCGCGCCGGCCGGTTCGTCAGCATCGAGGAGCGCGTCAACGGCTGCCTCGCCCGGAGCATGAACGGCGCGCCGCTGCCGGTCGACGCGCCGGCGATGGGGGCAATCACCGCCTACTTTGCTCACCTGTCGCACGGGATACCGGCGGGCGCCGGCGTGGTTGGCCAGGCCACACCCCCCGTGCCGCGATTGGCGGCCGACACCGCACACGGCGCGCAGGTCTACTCCACGGCCTGTGCCCGCTGCCACGGCGCGGAGGGCACGGGAACACTCCTCGCCCCACCGGTATCCGGCCCGGGATCGTACAACATCGGCGCGGGGATGGCGCGCGTGTACACCGCCGCCGCCTTCATTCGCGCCAACATGCCCTACGACGCGCCCGGCACCCTGTCCGCCCAGGATGCCATCGACGTGGCCGCCTACATCAACGCCCTCGATCGCCCCGATTTCGCCGGCAAGGAGAACGACTGGCCGCTTGGCGGTGCGCCCTCCGACTCTCCCTATCGCGTGCGCAGCGCCGATCGCGACTGACCGGGGGGGGTTTACACACATATCCGTTGATTAATTCCCAAAACGGGAGTAGTTTTCTCCCGATGTGGGAGTTGGATCACGATCCGGTGTTGCCGGCAGGGTATCGCGGGCTTCGCGGCGCCATCGTGCTCGCGCTGAAGAAGGCGCAGCCGATGACGGTGCAGGCGCTCGCCGACCGGTTCGCCCTCACGGCGAATGGGTTGCGCCGGCATCTCAAGCAGCTCGAGGACGACGGCATCGTGGTTGGTCGCCGCGAGGCGCGGGGGGTCGGGGCCCCGGCCTTCTCGTACGTTCTCACGCACGAGGGCGAGGCGCTTTTTCCCCGGTCGTACGCCGCCACCCTGGTCGATGCACTGGACATGGTGCGGGCGGTTGCGGGCGAGGAGGGCGTCGCCCGCTTCTTCCGCCAGCGGTGGGACCGGCTGACGGCCGACGCGACGCCGCTGATGCGCTCGGTGCCGCTGCATGAACGCGTGCAGCTGCTCAGCGAGGTGATGTCGGCCCACGGGTACATGTCGGAGACGGAAGGAGCGGAGGCGGTGGTGGACGAGGGGCGGTCGGTCACGCTTCGCTCCTACAACTGTCCGCTGCGCGCGGTGGCCGAACGGTTTCCGGCGGCCTGCGCGGTGGAGGAGCAGTATCTCGCCGATGTGCTCGACGCGCAGGTCGAGCGCGTGAGTCGCATCGTGGATGGATGCACGGCCTGCGAGTACCGCGTCACGGCGCTGGCACCAGCGCCGGGCGCGAGCAGTTCATGATCAGCCGAGGGGTGCGTCCGCATCCCGGAATGTTCTCAAGCGTGCCGACGCGGTTCCGGTCCACGCGGATCCAGCGGTTCCATCAGGAGACGGTATGAGTTCCACGATCGACGCCCTCATCACGCGCGAATACCAGCACGGGTTCGTGACGGACATCGAGTCGGACACGATCCCCGAGGGGCTGTCCGAGGACACCGTCCGTCTCATCTCGACGATCAAGGGCGAGCCCGAGTGGCTGCTCGACTGGCGGCTCAAGGCGTTCCGCCGCTGGCAGACGATGACGGAGCCCCACTGGGGGCACGTCACCTATCCACCGATCGACTACCAGAAGCAGGCCTATTACTCGGCGCCCAAATCGCGTACGCCGCTTGGCTCGCTGGACGAGGTCGATCCGAAGCTGCTCGAGACATACACGAAGCTTGGCATCCCGCTGTCGGAGCAGAAGCTGCTCGCCGGCGTCGCGGTCGATGCCGTCTTCGATTCCGTGTCGGTCGGCACGACGTACAAGGCCGAGCTGGCGAAGGAAGGCATCATCTTCTGCTCGTTCAGCGAGGCGGTGCGCGAGCATCCCGATCTCGTCAGGCAGTATCTGGGCTCGGTCGTTCCGTACTCGGACAACTTCTACGCCGCACTCAACTCGGCCGTCTTCTCCGACGGATCGTTCGTGTACATCCCCAAGGGTGTGCGCTCCCCGATGGAGCTCTCCACGTACTTCCGCATCAACGCCGAGAACACGGGTCAGTTCGAGCGGACGCTGATCGTCGCCGACGACGATTCGTACGTCAGCTATCTCGAAGGGTGCACCGCGCCGAAGCGCGCGACGACGCAGTTGCATGCGGCGGTCGTCGAGATCGTGGCGCTCAACCGCGCCACGGTGAAGTACTCGACCGTGCAGAACTGGTATGCGGGCGACGAGGAAGGACGCGGCGGCATCTACAACTTCGTCACCAAGCGCGGCAAGGCGATGACCGACGCCAAGATCTCCTGGACCCAGGTGGAGACGGGCTCGGCGATCACCTGGAAGTACCCGAGCGTCATTCTGCAGGGCGACAACTCGGTCGGCGAGTTCTACTCGGTCGCCGTGACGAACAACAAGCAGCAGGCCGATACCGGAACGAAGATGATCCATATCGGCCGCAATACGCGCAGCAACATCGTCTCCAAGGGGATCTCGGCCGGCCAGGGGCAGAACAGCTACCGCGGCCAGGTGAAGATCATGCCGAAGGCGTATGGCGCACGCAACTACACGCAGTGCGATTCCATGCTCGTTGGCAATCGGTGCGGCGCGCACACCTTCCCGTCGATCGAGGTGGGCAACAACACAGCGATCCTCGAGCACGAGGCGTCGACGTCGAAGATCGGTGAAGATCAGATCTTCTATCTCAAGCAGCGGGGCTTGAGCGCCGAGCAGGCCGTGTCGATGATCGTCAGCGGCTTCTGCAAGGAAGTGTTCAAGGAGCTGCCGATGGAGTTCGCGCTGGAAGCGCAGCAGCTTCTCGGAATCACCCTCGAAGGCTCGGTCGGGTAGGGCGAACGTCGCCCAAGGCGAACGTCGTCGCCCGCACCGCTGCAGCTCGCCGCACGACCAGCTCTCCGTCATTCAGCCCTCAGTCAACTTCATATCATGCTCCAGATTCGCGGCCTTCACGCCACCGTCGGCGATCAGCAAATTCTCCGCGGCATCGACCTTACCGTGAACGCGGGCGAGGTGCACGCGATCATGGGGCCGAATGGCTCCGGAAAGTCGACGCTCGCCCAGGTGTTGGCGGGCCACCCCGCCTATGAGGTCACGGCCGGCGACATCATCTACGAGGGACGGAACCTCGCCGAGATGGAGCCCGAGGAGCGCGCCCAGGCTGGCGTCTTTCTCGCGTTCCAGTACCCGGTCGAGATCCCCGGCGTCTCCAACTCGTACTTCCTTCGCTCGGCGCTCAACGAGATCCGCAAGGCGCGCGGCGAGGACGAGATGGACCCGATGGATTTTCTCGACCTGATGGAAGCGAAGATGAAGTTCGTCGAGATGCCTGGCGCGATGCTCAGCCGGTCGGTGAACGCCGGCTTCTCGGGTGGCGAGAAGAAGCGGAACGAGATTCTGCAGATGGCGATCCTCGAGCCGCGCCTCGCGATCCTCGACGAGACCGACTCCGGTCTCGACATCGACGCGCTGCGCATCGTGGCCGACGGCGTGAACGCGCTGCGTCGCCCGGACAACGCGACGATTCTCGTGACGCACTACCAGCGGCTGCTCAACTACATCGTCCCCGACTACGTGCACGTGCTCGCCGGCGGTCGCATCGTCAAGTCGGGCGGCAAGGAGCTCGCGCTCGAGCTCGAGGCGCGTGGCTACGACTGGATCACCGCCGGCGAAGGAGCGATCGCGTGACGGCTCTCCCCTTCATGGACGAGGTGCGGATCGCACCCGCCACGACCGCTGGCGCGGTGCCGGCCTGGCTGGCCGAGCGCCGGCGGATCGCCCTCGCGCACGTCGAGAGCCACGGGCTGCCGTCGCAGCGGAACGAGGACTGGCGCTACACGAGCGTCGCCCCGATCCTCGAAGGCAACTTCCGCGTGCTGCCGGCCGGGAGCCTCGCGTCCTCCGACGTGACCGCCGAGGCGATCGCGCCGTTCACCTTTGGCGAGGGCGCGGCCGAGTGGCCGTTGCTGGTGTTCGTCAACGGTCGGTTCGATGCGTCGCTGTCCCGCACCTCGGCGCTCCCGGCCGGCGTGCGCGTACTCGATTTCGCCACCGCGCTGCGCACCGAGCCCGACCTGCTCGAGCAGTACTTCGCGCGCATCGCTGCGCACGACGCGCAGTCGCACGCGTTCACTGCGTTGAATACAGCCGCGGCAACGGAAGGCGCGGTGATTCACGTCCAGAAGGAGATGGAGGCCGACCGTCCCATCCATCTGCTGTTCGTGAGCGACGCGGCGGCCGACGGCGCGGTGGCCTATCCGCGCGTGCTGGTCGTCGCTGAACGGCATTCGAAACTGGCCGTGGTCGAGAGCTACGCCGGGCTGGCCGATGTCGCGTACTTCACGAGCGCGGTCACCGAGATCGTCGTCGGCGACGGCGCGACGGTGAATCATCTCAAGATCCAGCGTGAGGCGCGGACCGCGTATCACATCGGGACGATCGATGCGACGCAGGGGCGCGACAGCCACTTCGTCTCGTTCAGCTTCGCCACCGGGGCGGCGCTCTCGCGCACGAACGTCTACGCCACGCTCGACGGCGACGGGTGCGGCGCCACGCTCAACGGGCTCTACATGGTGGACGGCACGCAGCACGTCGATCACCAGACCCGCATCGAGCACGCGAAGCCCAACTGCTTCAGCCGCGAGGTGTACAAGGGGATTCTCGACGACGCGTCGCATGCGGCCTTCAACGGCAAGGTCTACGTTCGGCCGATCGCGCAGAAGACCGACGGCAAGCAGGAGAACAACAACCTGCTGCTCTCCGAGAAGGCGCACATCGACACGAAGCCGCAGCTCGAGATCTTCGCCGACGACGTGCGCTGCACGCACGGCGCGACGGTGGGGCGGATGGACGAGACCGCGCTGTTCTACATGAAGAGCCGTGGGATCAGCGCCGGGCTCGCCCGCCAGTTGCTCACGTACGCCTTCGCGGCCGACGTCCTCGAGACGATCGAACAGGATCCGATCCGCATCGCGCTCGAGGACGACACGTTCCGTCGGTTCACCTCCTGACCGCGGCGGATCGTCCGACATCCGATTCCCGGCACCGGCGGCTCGATGTCTGACCTCACCGAACTCTACCACGCGCTCATTCTCGATCACTCGCGTGCACCGCGCAACCATCGCGCGATGCCTGACGCCTCATGTGAGGCCGAGGGGCGGAATCCGCTGTGCGGCGATCAGCTTCACGTCTGGCTCAAGGTGAACGACGGCGTGATCGAGGACGTCAGCTTTCTCGGCAAGGGGTGCGCGATCTCCCAGGCATCGGCGTCGCTGATGACCGTCGCGATCAAGGGCAAGTCGATCGACGATGCCGTGCTGCTGTTCGACGATTTTCATCTGCTCGTTACCGGCAAGCTGCCGCCGGACGGGTTGCAGACGTTGCCGCCGAAGCTGGCGGCGTTCTCGGGTGTGGCGCGCTTTCCGGTGCGGGTGAAGTGCGCCAGCCTCTCCTGGCACGCGCTGCGTGGCGCGCTCCGGCGCGAGGGGCGGCCGGTGGTCACCGAATAGCGACCGCGTGCCGCACTCCTCGCCGTCCCCCCTCGCCCGTCCCACCATCCCCGTCGGGTACGAACCCGTCGCGCGCACGGACGCGCTCGTGCCCGGTCGCCTGCTCACCGCGCGCGCGCCCGATGGCGAGCCGATCTGTCTCGTCAGGCACGAGGGTGAGATCTTCGCCCTGCGCGACCGGTGCAGCCACCAGGCCTTTCCGCTCTCGGAGGGGGAGGTGCGTGAGGGCGGGCTGGTCGAGTGTGTCTGGCATGGCGCGCGCTTCGACTGCCGCACGGGGCGCGCGGTGGCCGGACCGGCGTCCGGACGCGTGCCCACCTACGACGTGCTGGTGGTCGACGGGTGGATCTGCATCGGTGAGCGACGTCCCTGA
This sequence comes from Gemmatimonadales bacterium, assembly GCA_038324385.1. Taxonomy (GTDB): domain Bacteria; phylum Gemmatimonadota; class Gemmatimonadetes; order Gemmatimonadales; family Gemmatimonadaceae; genus JBBQHX01. Next base: position 18,820 of record JBBQHX010000015.1, read on the forward strand.
GCCGGGCTCGCCCACTCCACGGCGCGCGGTGATGTCGGCCGCGGCCCCATCGTCCTCGATCGAGAGCCCGTCATGACGTTCCACTCCCGTCGCGCCGACTTCCCGCTGCTCGTCAGGCAACCGACGCTGCGCTATCTCGACTCGGCCGCGACGGCGCAGAAGCCGGCCGTCGTGCTCGACGCGCTGCGCGAGTTCTACGAGACGGAGAACGCCAATCCGCACCGCGGGGCCTATGCCCTCTCGGTTGCCGCAACGGATCGCTACCACGAGGCGCGCGCGCGAATCGCCCGGTTCATGGGGATGGCCGACGCGAGCTGCCTGATTTTCACCCGTGGTACGACCGAGGCGATCAATCTGATCGCCTCCGCCTGGGGACAGGCCAACATCTCCGCCGGCGACGAGATCGTCGTCACGCGCCTCGAGCACCACGCCAACTTCGTTCCCTGGCAGCAGCTCGCCCTCGCCACCGGAGCCACCTTCCGCATCGTCGAGGCAAGCGCGGATGGGCAGGTGACGCCAGAAGCGCTGCGTGCGATTGTCAGCCCGCGCACTCGCGTGGTCGCGTGCGGCCACGTGTCCAATGCGCTGGGCACGCTCAACCCGGTCCGCGAGCTCGCGGCGATCGCGCGTGAGGCGGGGGCGCTGGTCGTCTGCGACGGAGCACAGGGCGCACCCCACCTGCGCGTCGACTTCGACCAGCTCGGCGTGGACGCCTATGCCTTCAGCGGCCACAAGATCGGCGGCCCGATGGGGATCGGCGGACTGCTCGCGCGGCGCGAGCTGCTGGAGGCGATGCCGCCCTATCACTTCGGCGGCGACATGATCGAATTCGTCGGGGACGACACGAGCACATGGAACGTGCTCCCCCACCGATTCGAGGCAGGAACGCCGAATGTGGCGGGCGCGGTCGGGCTCGCCGCCGCGGTGGATTATCTCGACGCGCTCGGCATGGACGCGGTCCTCGCACACGAGCAGCGCCTGACGACGCTCGCCTCCGAGCGCCTCGCCGCCATCGGCGGCGTCACCGTGCTCGGCCCGCCCGCCGCCGAACGCAACGGTGTGGTGAGCTTCGTCGTCGACGGTATTCATGCGCACGATCTCGCCACGATTCTCGACGGGACCGGCGTATGCGTGCGCGCGGGGCACCACTGCGCGCAGCCGCTGATGCGGGCGCTGGGCCTCGACGCGACGGCGCGCGCCTCGTTCTGGGTCTACAACGACGACGCCGACGTCGATGCGCTCGTCGAAGGGATTCAGCATGCGCAGCGCCTGTTCGGAACGGTCGGAGGCGACACCGCCATCGCGACCCCCGTCGGGCACGATGCCTGACGCGAGCGAGTCGCCCCCGCCGGAGCCGCGCCCCGCGCCGAACAGTGCGCGGGTCCAGGGGCTCTATCAGGATCTGCTGCTCGCCCACTACCGTCGCCCGCGTAACCGCGGCACGATGGAACACCCCGATGCCGTCGGCACGGTCGCGAATCCGCTGTGCGGCGACGCGATCACGGTCGCGCTCCAGGTCGACACCGACGGCCGCGTGCGTGACGCGCGATTCACCGGGCAGGGCTGCTCGATTGCCCAGGCCTCGGCCTCGATGCTCACCGAGCACGCGATTGGCGCGATGCCAGACGATCTCCGCCGACTTCGCCAGCGTGTCGACCAGTTGCTCGCCGGGGATGCCGACGTCGTGCAGGACACGACGCTCGGCGACCTGCACGCGCTGGCGGGGGTCGCCGGCTTCCCGGCCCGCTTCCGCTGTGCCACACTGCCATGGGAGGCGCTGGAGCTCGCGCTCCGGCAGGCCCCGCACGGTTAGAGAGTCGCGGCGGCCGTCGGCGGCGTGAGGCGCCGCCACCAGCGGCCCACCTCGCGCCACAACTGCGGGACGCTCGCCCACGGGCCGCCGGTGAGCGCGGCGTGCAGGTCACGCGCGTACCGCCACCGGCGCTCCGGCTGCTTGGCCAGGCACCGCTCGACCGTCCGCGCGAGCTCGGCCGGAACGCCGGAGACGAGCGAGCGGATCGGGACGGGCGTATCGTGCAGGTGCTGCGCGACCAGCGTGCTGTAATCGGGCGCCGAGAACGGCAGCCGGCCCGTGAGCATCGCGTAGCCGAGCACGCCCAGTGCGTAGATGTCGCTGCGGCCGTCGACGTCGGGCTCGCCCAGCGCCTGTTCGGGCGACATGTAGGCAGGCGTCCCGTAGGCGCGACGCGTGCGCGTCATCTCTCCGTCCCACCAGTGACGCACGGCGACGCCGAAATCGGCGAGCACCGCGCGCCCCGTCTCGTGCTCGATCAGGACGTTCTCGGGCTTGAGGTCGCGGTGCACGACGCCGTGCCGGTGCGCGTACTCGAGCGAGGTCGCCAGCTCGGCGAGCACCTGGCGCGTATCGGCCGGCGTGAGGCGCCCGCGGTCGCGGAGGCGGTCGGCCAGCGATTCGCCATGCACGTACTGCAGTACCATGTAGGAGAACGCGTCGGTCTCCCCGTACGCATACAGCGGAACGATGCCCGGATGCGCGAGCTGCGCCGACAGGCGTGCCTCACGCTGGAACCGCGCGCGCTCCTCGCTCTGGCTCCCGGCGGTCCCGACGAGCAGCTTGATCGCGACCAGACGATGCAGCGCCACGTCGCGCGCCAGGTAGACGGCGCCCATCCCCCCACGGCCCAGCAGGCGGACGATCTGGAACCGAGTGCCCAGTTCGGCGTCGAGCAACGCCCGCTCCTGCCGTTCCGCCACCTCGTCATCCCGGGCGATGGCAGTGCGAGCAGGTGCGTAGATCATGCTGTCGGGCACACGGAGGACGGTCACGGGGCTCCCAGCCGTCGTGCCACGGATCCTGCCGATGTCCAGGGTGATGCTCGTCATGACCGCCTCGGTGAGCCAGCGTCTCGCGATGTGCCTGTTCGGTTCCGTCCGGACACGTCATCGCGCCCTGTCCGTTAAAGGAAGGAACGTGCCGTTCGCTTCCCGCCCGTCAACCAGTTGTCTTGCCTACGCTTACGACACCATCATCGATTCGGTTTCACATCCGGGACGTCCCATTTTCGGGACGCGTTGCCCGCTGGCGGCACCGCACACATCGATCTCCCCGACACTGTTCCGGTTGGACACCACGAACGGGCGAAGTGTCGACAGTCGGCCAATCGCGTCCCGAACTCCTTCCCGCTTCAAGTGTCAGACACCGCTGCCGGGAGATTCGATGCCGCCACCCACCCCCGCCGCCTCGTCCACGGGCGACGCGGCCGATGACCGGCCTCGGCACGCCATCGGCAATGTCGCGTGGCTCGCCCACTTCATGCTCGATGCGTGACGCACCGCCTGACGCGCCGCCTGACGTGTTGGCGGAGCTCGACGAGGTCGACTGGGCGCGCCTCACCCCGGGCGACAGTGGGGCGCCCCTATCAGGTGGATCCTCGGGCGAGCGGGAAGCAGCGCTGCTTCACCGCGCCTGACGGCTGCGAGGCGATGCAACTCGCGGCGATGGATCCGGGCGCCGACGTCGTGCTGGTCAACGACGTCGACTTCTGCCGCACCGACCGATTCGGACGCATTCGATTTCCACTGCCGCTTCCCCGAACCGGGCGTCCGTGCGATCATGACCACACGGTGCAACACGTGCGCGGTCGCGCCGTCCATCACATCATGGCCGATTCGATGAACGACGGATACCGTGAGCCGATGGACTTTCGGCAACTCGGTCTCTACGCGCACGAGCACAGCCTCGCCGTGCACCGTATCGACCGTGTGAAGGCGCCCGACGGCATCATCCGCGCACTGCGCTGAGGAGATGACATGTACGCACTCGCGATCATCCGGTATCGTCGTCCGCTCGACGAGATCCTCCCGCTCGTCGACGAGCACCGCTCGTATCTGCGCGACCTCCAGGCGCGTGGCATTCTTCTCGTCGCCGGCCCCCTCGACCCGCGCCACGGCGGCGCACTCCTGCTGCGCGTTTCCGACGACGACGTGGCAACGTCGCTCGACGCGGTTCGCGATGGCGATCCGTACATCCGGGAACGGGTGGCGCAGTACGAACTGCTTCCCTGGGCGCCGATCATGGGCGTGGAGGCGTTGGACCGGATACCGTAGCTCGTCGCGGGGTTGAGACCGGCCTTTCAATCGCGGAGAGCGCAGCGGCGCGTAGAAAGCTCCGTGGCGAGTCGAACTTCTCGCGCGTTGCTTGAGGTGGTTGTCCGGCCGGATCTACCACGGAGGACACGGAGGGCACGGAGGACTGCCTCCACGGGGTGAGCCTCGAACGACGAGCGGGCTGGGTCGTCGCGTCGGGTCTGCTGCGTTTGTAGGAACAGCAGAACAGCACCGCGAGCCATCATCGGTGTCGCGGGCTGCGCGTCGATGCTGTTGCTGTTGGCGTTTCCCGTTCAGTTTCCTGCAGGCCATCGACGCACGACGACGATCGACTCGCGAAGCGCACTCTCGTCGCGGGAGCCGTCCTCCGCGTCCTCCGCGTCCTCCGTGGTCGATCCTGCCGGACTCCCACAACGACAATCGCCAGACCCACGACGACGAACGCGGATTCACATCGGGACCCTCTCCGCGACTCCGCGTTCTGTGCGCTCTCTGCGATTCAATCGCTGGTCCCAGATCCGCGACAGCTCGCCATCAGTCACAGATTCCCGCCAGCATGGTGCTCCCTTCCCCCCACCCTTACCTTCCTTCTCGATGCTGAACTCGCACGCGACCCCGATGATGTGCATGCCCATGTGCATGTGCCGCACAGGCCACTGGCCGGTGAGGGAGCTCGCGCGTTCGACCAGGCATCGCTAGCAGCGATTCCGCCGCCCGATTCTTCGGGCATCGCGCCCCGGCCTTCACTGGCCGGGGCGTTTTTGTTTCCTCTCATCCGCTGGTGGCCAGCGGAGGTCCGCGTGAGCGAGTTCCCGACGCCCGATCGTCCCATCGGTATCCTGTACGAGCATCCAGAATGGTTCCGGCCGCTGTTCGCGGAACTCGACCGGCGCGCCATTCCCTACGAACGGCTCGATGCCGCGGCGCATCTGTACGATCCGTCGGCCAGCGAGAGCCCCTGGTCCGTGGTCGTGAATCGCGCGAGCCCGTCCGCGTATCTCCGCGGGCACCCCCAGGCCACCTTCCATACGCTGCATTGGCTCCGGCACCTGGAGCGGCTCGGCGTGCCGGTGGTGAACGGGTCAGCGGCGTATGGCGTGGAGCTGTCCAAGGCGACGCAGCTCGATCTGCTCGCCGAATTGGAGCTGCCGTTCCCGCGGAGCCGCGTGATCAATGCCGTGACCGTAGCCGCGGAGGCGACGGCGACATTGCGTTATCCGGTGCTCGTCAAGGCCAACATCGGCGGGAGCGGCGCGGGGATCGTGCGCATCGAGGACGAGGCCGCGCTGCAGGCGGCGGTCGACGCCGGCGCCCTCGACTTCGGCGTCGACGGCGTCGCGCTGGTACAGGAAGCCGCTCCGCTCCGCGGTGGGCACATCACGCGGGTCGAGACGCTCGGCGGACGGTATCTCTACGCCATCGACGTCTACCCGGCGGCCGGCTCGTTCGACCTGTGCCCGGCCGACGCCTGCCTCACGATCGACGGAGTGGAGCTGGTCGGATCCGCGTGCGCGGTGGACGCCCCGAGGTCGGGGCTCCGGGTGGAGGGAGCGACGCCGCCGGCAGACATCATCACCGCCGTCGAGCGCATCGTGCAGCGTGCCGGCATCGACATCGGTGGCGTCGAGTATCTGATCGACGACCGCGATGGGCTGCCCTACTTCTACGACGTGAACGCGCTGTCGAACTTCGTCGCCGACGCACCCCGCGTCGTCGGCTTCGATCCATGGCCGCGGTTCGTCGACTACATCCTCGAGCGCGCCGCGGTGCCGGCCGGACGGTCCGCATGACGACGCCGATCCGCTACGGCTACTGGATGCCCGTGTTCGGTGGGTGGCTGCGCAACGTGCCTGACGAGGGAATGGAGGCGTCGTGGGACTATATCCGACGGCTCGCCATTCGCAGCGAGCAGATCGGATACGATCTCACGCTGATCGCCGAGTTGTACCTGAATGACATCAAGGGCGCCGCCGCGCCGACGATGGAAGCCTGGTCGACGGCGGCGGCACTCGCGGCGGTGACCGAGCGGCTGGAGTTGATGGTGGCCGTTCGACCGACCTTTCACCCGCCGGCGCTGTTCGCCAAGCAGGCGGCGAGTCTGGATCGGATTGCCGGTGGCCGGCTCGCACTCAATGTGGTGTCGAGCTGGTGGGCGACCGAGGCACGCCAGTACGGCGTTCCGTTCGATGCGCATGACGATCGCTACGCGCGCACCGAGGAGTGGCTGTCGGTCGTCGACGGGCTCTGGAAGGAACCGAGCTTCTCGCACGCCGGCGAGCGCTATCAGGTGGAGGAGGCGATTCTCTCGCCCAAACCGACGGTGCGCTCGTCAGGCGTGGCGCGACCGACCGTCTGGGCGGGCGGAGAGAGCGATGCGGCCAAGTCGCTGATCGCGCGAACGTGCGATGCCTACGTCATGCACGGCGACTCCCCCGAGCACGTCGCGGCCAGGATCGCCGACCTGCGACGCCATCGCGACGCGGCCTCCGAGGCGGCCGTCGCGGCGGGGCTTCCGGAATTGCCTCCGCTCTCGTTCGGCATGGCCGCCTACAGCATCGTGCGCGACACCGAGGCCGATGCGGCGCGCGAGCTCGAGCGAATCACGACACCCGAACCGGGATCGGCGGCGCACCACTCGTACGAGGACTGGGTGCGCAATACGAAGCTCGAGACTACCGTGTCGCGTCAGGATTATTCGGTCTCGAATCGCGGGCTGCGGGCGGGACTCGTCGGCACCCCCGACCAGGTGGCCGACCAGGTGCGACGCTTCCACGATGCCGGCGTCGACCTCCTGCTGCTGCAATGCAGCCCGCAACTGGAGGAAATGGAGCGGTTTGCCGCCGACGTCATGCCTCGTGCGGCATGACAGCGTGGTCTGACGGCACGGCCTCCCGCCGTGAGCATCGATGACGGCGGCGCGAGGCGTGCATCACCCCCCGGGGAGGACCATCACTCGCCTTCGACCCTGGGAGCACACATGTCCGACGACCACTCCACTCCGCGCCGCTGGCTCGGCCTGGCCGGCTGGCTGGCGGTGACCTACGGCGCGGCGGCGATCGGCGGTGCGGCCAATGTGCGGGCGTCGGGTTCGTATCAGGCGCTCCAACAGCCCTCGTGGGCACCGCCGTCGTGGCTGTTCGGCCCTGTTTGGACGCTGCTCTACACATCGATGGCCGTCGCGGCGTGGCTCGTCTGGCGCCAGCGGGGATTCGACCGGGCGCGCGGTCCGCTGATCTTCTATCTCGTTCACCTCCTCGTCAACGTAGCCTGGAGCTGGATCTTCTTCGGATACGGACTGATCGGGTGGGCGCTCGTCGAGGTCGCCGTGCTCTGGGCCGTGGTCGCGACGCTCGTCGGGCTGTTCTGGCGCAAGCGGCCACTCGCCGGCGCGATACTGATTCCGTATCTGCTCTGGGTCACCTTCGCCACCGCGCTCAACGCGGCGCTCTGGCAGCTCAACGCCTAGCGCCTGAGAGTCCGCCCGAACGAACGGGGTACCGGGCACAATCTCGTGCGCGGTGCCCCGTTTTTGGCTTCGTGCGTCGTGCGTCTTTTACTTCGCGCCGGCCAGCGCCGCGACGATGAGAATCGCCCACTGCGGGCCCTTCCATCCATCGGGGCCGTCGCGATAGACCTCATCGAGCGAGTGCGCGCCACGTCCCTGCCCGCCGCCGTCGATCGTGATCGCCGGAATGCCCAGCCCGATCGGCACGTTGGAATCCGTGCTCGAGGCGCCGGTGAACGGCTCGAAGCCGAGTGCCTTCCCCGCCTCGATCGCCGCCACGACGATCGGCGCCGTCTCGGGCTGCGAGCCGGCGGGGCGGATGCCGATCGTATCGATCTTCACATCCACGGGGCGCTGTGACTGCGGCCACCGCGCCCGCTCTTCCGCCAACCCCTCCTGCACTGCACGCTGGAACGCCGAGTCGAGCGTCGCGAGCGACTGGGCCGATTCCGAGCGCAGATCGACGTCCATCGTCGCTTCGAACGGGATCGAGTTCACCGACGTGCCGCCCTCGACCACACCGACGCTGAACGTCGTGCGCGGGCTGGCCGGAACCTGCACATCCGCGAGCTTGGCGATCGCGCGCCCCATCGCGTGCATCGGGTTGGGCATGCCGAACGCGCCGTAGCTGTGCCCACCGGGCCCGATGAAGCGCACGCGGTATCGATTGCTGCCGACCGCCGCGTGCGTGATGTTGAGCCCCGTGCCGTCGACCGAGATGAAGTAGTCGATGGTTCCCTTGAGCGGCCCTTCGAACAGGTGCCTGACGCCGCGCAGGTTGCCCGCCCCTTCCTCGCCGACCGTACCGACGAAGAGGATGGTGCCAGCGGTCTTGATGTCTGCCTGACGATAGGCCCGTGCCACCGCGAGGACGACCGCGAGGCCGCGGCAGTCGTCGCCGATGCCGGGGCCGGCGTACGTGTCACCGTCCTGCTTCACCGTCACGTCCGTTCCCTCGGGGAAAACGGTGTCCAGGTGCGCCGAGAGCACGACCACCGGCCCGCCGCCCGTGCCCACACGCTCGGCGATCACGTTGCCGACGCTGTCGATGCGCACGTTCGTCAGCCCTTCGGCCTCGAGTCGGCGCTTGTATTCCGCGGCCCGTACCTCCTCCCCGAATGGGGGCGCGGGAATCTCGCAGATTTGCGTCTGCTGCTGCAGCGTCCACGCGTTGTCGGTGCGGACGAGGTCCGTGGCGCGCTTGACGGCGGCGTGCTCTGTCGGAACGGGGATCGGTGCGGTGGACGCGCGTGGCGTCTGGGCACGCAGCGGCGCGCAGGCGGTTGCGGCAACCAGGGTCGCGACGAGTGCGACGGCGGGGCGCATCGGCCGTGCGGACACGGCGAATCGCGGGAACGAGCGAGGAGCCATGGGCGTCGGGGCATGCGGGAAGCGGGCGGCCGTCACGGCAGCGAACCGCCGCAGCGCATCTGGACGGTTCAAAGCTATTGGACGGCGCGTCGGGCGGGAAGCAAACCCGGTTTCCGACGACGACGGGGTGCATCGCGTTGGCGAAGCACCCCGTCGTTTCCGTCCGTCAGGTTCGAGCGCTGTGTCGGGGAGGTGCAGGCGCCCCCGACCGCCGGACTCAGTTCAAACCCAGCGAGGCTGGGACGTTGATGCGACCCTTGCCGTAGATGGGGTCCACGCCGCGTTGACCGAGGTCGTCTGC
>JBBQHX010000016.1:0-27394 GCA_038324385.1 Gemmatimonadales bacterium
TATCATGGACCGCATCCGCTTGCGGGAGAAGCGGTTCCATGAGCGCGCGTATCTGTTCGTCCTGCAGGCGCTGGAGTATGTCCAGTCGCACCTGCCGGAGCGTCGCCACATCACGGGGCGGGAGCTCGCGGAAGCGTGCCGCGACCTCGCGCTGGAACGGTACGGTGTAATGGCACGCCTGGTGCTTGACGACTGGGGGATTCGCGCCACGTCCGATATCGGCGACATCGTCTTCACGTTGGTCGAAATGAGCCTGCTCGTCAGCCAGCCGACGGACACCCGCGACGACTTCGGCGACGTGTTCGATTTCGAGCAGGCGTTCGAACGGGAGTATCCCTGGAACCGGGCACACCTGACCGGCTGAGCGAGGTGCGGCGCGCGACGTGCACTCATGCCGCGCTGCACCGCCAAGCCAAAGTTCGCGGTGACGATGACCACATTCCCCGCCTGGCAGACGTGCGAGTCGGGAGCGTTGCTTCCGCTGAGCGAACATGGGCGCGAGGGCGCGCCGAAGTCCCACACGTAGCCGCCGCCCGCGGACCGAGCCCCGGATCGATGAGCCGACCCATGCCCGACGAGACCAGTGCGGCGGCCCCCGTGGCCGCCGTTTCGCGTTCGGTGCCCGCGGGTGCCGACGTGCGCGTCGTGTCGCCTGACGAGGCGTCGGCCGCCGATCGGCACGCCATCGACCGGCTGCACGTACCCGCCCGCGCCCTGATGCAGCGGGCGGGTGCCGCGGCGGCGGCGTCGATCGTGCGGCGGTACGTGGACCGCCTCAACGGCGGCGTCGCCGTGCTGTGCGGGGGCGGCAACAATGGCGGCGACGGATGGGTGGTCGCGCGGGCGCTCGCCGCCACGGGAATTCGCGTCCGCGTCGACGAGGTGGTCGCCGCCGCGACCGCCGATTGCATCGCCGAGCGGTCGCTCTGCCCCGAGTCGGTGACGCGCGGCGATGCCGACGCCGGTGAGGCGATCGTGGTCGACGCGATTCTCGGGACGGGTGGCAGGGGAGCTCCACGCGGGAACGTCGCGGTCGGACTGGCGCGGCTGGCCGCACTGCGCGCACGGGGCGCCGTCGTCGTGGCGCTCGACGTTCCCTCCGCGCTCGACGCAAGCAGCGGCGAGGCGGAACATGCCGTACGCGCCGATCTGACGGTGACCTTCGGAACGCTCAAGCGAGGGCTGCTGGTGGCGCGCGGCCATGCGGGCACGGTGGTCGTCGTCGACATCGGGCTGGGCGATGCGATAGCCGCGGCGGCGGGCACGGCGCCGCGGCTCGTCGACCGGGCCCTCGTCAGGCGGGCCGCTCCGGCGTTCGCCCACGATGCGCACAAGGGCGTCAGGCGGAAGCTCGCCATCGTCGGTGGGGGCGAGGGGATGGTCGGCGCGGCAGTGCTGGCGGGGCGAGCGGCGATGCGAGCGGGGATCGGGATGACGCGCCTCTTCGTTGCGCCAGAGAGCGTTTCGGCGGCGCAGACCGCCATTCCCGAAGCCATGGCCGCGCCCTGGCCCGCGTCCGACGACGCGGTGCAGTCGCGCATGTGCGACTGGGCCGACGGCGTGCTGATCGGGCCCGGGTTGGGCGAGTCGGCGGAGACGCGGGCGCTGGTGGAGCGCGTCCTGCGCGGCTGGCGCGGCCCGGTGGTGCTCGACGCCGATGCGTTGAACGTCTTCGCCGACAATGTGGACGGGCTGCGCGATCTGCTCGACGGGCGTCCCGCGGCGATCACGCCCCACCCCGCGGAATTCGCGCGGCTGGCCGGTGGGACGGTCGAGGACGCGCTCGCCGCGCGGTTCGAGGCTCCGCGGGCGCTCGCCGAACGGCTCGGTGCGACGGTACTGTTCAAGGGCGTCCCCACGGTGATCGCCGGTGCCGACGGATCGGCCTACGTGAGCGCAACCGGGACTCCGGCGCTGGCCGCGGCGGGCAGTGGCGACCTGCTCGCCGGGATCGCGGCGACGCTCCTCGTGCAGCGCCCCGACAACGTTCCGGCCGCGATTGCGGCTGCCGCGTGGGTGCATGGCCGCGCGGCCGAACTGGCGTCGGGCGGGCGTGAGGCGCGCGGAGTGATCCTGGACGACATTCTGGCCGCCGTGGCGCGCGTCTGGGGGGATCTCGATGCGCTGGCGTGCTATCCCGAGCTGGCGGTGATTCCGGCGTCAGGCGCGGCCACGACCACGTCGGCCCCCGATGCCTGACGATGCGTCAGGGCACCCGGTCGGGCTCGGCCCGGGCGGCGAGTTCGATATCATCCGCCGGCTCGCGGCCATCTGGGGCGACGGGGCCCGCGGCCTCGGCGACGATTGCGCCGTCCTCGCCGTGCCGCCTGACGAGCAGCTCGTCACCAGCACCGACACGTCGGTCGAGGACGTCCACTTTCGCGCCGGCTGGCTGACGCCGCGCGAGATCGGGTGGCGGGCCGCCACGGCAGCGGCCAGCGATCTGGCGGCGGCGGGTGCGCAGCCGCTCGGGATGCTGCTGGCCCTCACCGTTCCGGACCGGTGGCGCGGCGACCTCGACGAGCTCGCCGCCGGTGTGGGCGACGCGGCGCAGGAGCATGCGCTGCCGATCGTCGGCGGTGACCTGAGCCGCGGCGCGACGCTTTCTGTCGGAGTGACCGTGTTCGGGACGGCGCGGCGCCCGCTCGGTCGCGCCGGCGCGACGGCCGGAGGCATCCTCTGCGTCACCGGGGTGCTCGGCGGCCCCGGCGCGGCGCTCGCGGCGTGGCTCGCCGGTGAGGAGCCGACCCCGGAAGCTCGGGCCCGCTTCGCCCATCCGGTGGCCCGGCTCGGCGCGGGCCGCTGGCTGGCCGCCAACGGAGCGCTGGCGGCAATCGACATCTCGGACGGGCTGGCGGCCGACGCGGCCCATCTGGCCCATGCCTCCGGTGTGCGGATCACGGTGGACCTGCGCAGCGTGCCGACGCTGGCCGGCTGTTCGGCGCCGGATGCGGTTGCGAGCGGTGAGGAGTACGAGTTGGCAGTGATCCTCCCCGCCGACGCCGATGTCGCCGGGTTGAAGGCGGCGTTGGAACGGGCGCACGGGGTGCGTCTGACCGCCGTGGGGCGCGCGGTGCCGGGGCCACCTGGCGTGAATCTCACCGATGGGACGGGCCGCGTTGACCTGCCGCGCGGTCATGACCACTTTCCGACATGATCCGGACCGCCTTCGTCGCCCTGACGCTGCTCGTCGTAACGCCGCCGCTCGCCGCGACGGTGGTGCTGGCGGCCGCGTTGGGTGTGAAGAACCGGCCGCACGGGATCTACGACTGGTGTGCGCACAGTTGGGCGCGGTCGCTGGTGTGGGCGGCCGGCGTCGAGGTCGTGGTGCACGGGGTAGAGAACCGGGCGGATGGCGAGGCGCGCATCCTCGTGGCCAACCACGTCAGCTGGTATGACGTCTTCGCACTGGCGGCCGTCGTGCCGCGCTATCGCTTCGTCGCCAAGGCGGAGCTGTTGAGGATCCCGATCTTCGGTGGCGGCGCGGCCGCGGTGGGGACGATTCCCATCGTGCGGGAGAACCGGAACTCGGCGTTCCAGTCGTACCGGACCGCGGGCGAGCGGGTGCGCGAGGGCACGCCCGTCGTCGTCTTTCCCGAAGGAACGCGCGGCGACGACTATCCGCTCCGCGCCTTCAAGAAGGGGCCGTTCGTGCTTGCGATCGCGTCAGGCGCTCCGATCGTTCCCACGGTGGTGCATGGCGCGCGCGACGTGATGCCGCGGTCGGGGTTCCGCATCCGATCGGGGCGGGTCGACATCCACTTCCTCCCCCCGGTACCCACCGCCGGGCTGAACTATGAAGATCGCGATCGGATCGCGACCGAAGTGCGCCAGCGAATGGCCACCGCCCTGCACGAACTCTACGGCATCGTGAGTCCGAACGCCGGTCTGGCGGCAGCACCGCCGGGCCGGAGCATCCCGCCCGCTTCGGCGCCGACGCTCGGCGCCAGCAGTGCCTGATCGTTGCGTGATCTAGTTGTGATTTCCGCCTGACGACGCGTCGTCAGGCTCCGTGTCGTCCATCCCCTCCCGATTCCCGAACCCGTCTCGCATGTCCGCCATCATCGATATCATCGCGCGTGAGATCCTCGACAGCCGTGGCAATCCCACGGTCGAGTGCGACGTCATCCTCGAATCCGGCGCCGCCGGCCGCGCGTCGGTGCCGAGTGGCGCGTCGACGGGGGAGCACGAGGCGATCGAACTGCGTGACGGCGACAAGGCCCGCTACCTCGGCAAGGGGGTGCGCAAGGCGGTGCAGAATGTGATGGGGACAATCGCGCCGGCGGTCGAAGGGATGGATGCGCTGGATCAGATCGGCCTCGATCGCGCGCTGATCGAACTCGACGGCACGCCCACCAAGGAACGACTGGGCGCCAATGCGATCCTGGCCGTCTCGCTGGCGGTCGCTCGTGCGGCATCCACCGATGTCGGGATGCCATTGTACCGCTATCTCGGCGGCCCGCTCGCCCGCACGATGCCCGTGCCGCTGATGAACATCCTCAACGGCGGCGCGCACGCGTCCAACACCGTTGACTTTCAGGAGTACATGATCGTCCCCGTGGGCGCGGAGTCGTTCGGCGAGGCGCTGCGCATGGGCGCCGAGGTCTTCCACTCGCTGAAGAAGGTGCTGCACGGCCGCAAACTGTCGACGGCCGTCGGCGACGAGGGCGGGTTCGCTCCCGACCTGCCGAGCGACGAGGAAGCGCTCAAGGTGATTATCGAGGCGATCGAGGCGGCGGGCTATGCACCGGGCAAGGAGATCGCGCTCGCCCTCGACGTCGCCGCGTCGGAGCTGTTCAGCAAGGGGAGCTACACGTTCAAGAAGAGCGGCGCCGGCACGCGCGACGCGAACGGCATGATCGAGCTGTATCAGCAGTGGATGGAGGAATACCCGATCGTCTCGATCGAGGACGGACTGGCCGAGGACGACTGGGACGGCTGGGAGGCGATGACGCGCGAGATCGGCGACCGTGTCCAGCTCGTCGGCGACGACCTGTTCGTCACCAACACCGAACGACTCGCGCGGGGAATCGAGTCGGGAGTCGGCAACGCGATCCTCGTGAAGGTCAACCAGATCGGGACGCTCACCGAGTCGCTCGAGGCGATCGAGATGGCGCGCGCGGCCGGCTACCTGTCGGTGATCTCGCACCGCTCGGGTGAAACGGAGGACACCTTCATCGCCGACCTCGCCGTCGGCACGGGCGCGGGGCAGATCAAGACGGGCTCCGCGTCGCGCACGGATCGGGTGGCGAAGTACAACCAGCTCCTGCGCATCGAGGAGCTGCTGGGCGTGTCGGCCGAGTATCCCGGCGGCGCGATCTACGGACTCTAGGGAACGAGGGGCGATCCGGATGACGATGAAACCGGCGATACGCTGGACGGCGGCCGGTCTGGGGATCGCCGCGGTGCTCTGGTGGGCGGTGCAGGGCGGTGAGTACGGCACCACCGACCTGCTCCGCCAGCACGCGCGCAAGGACGCGCTCCAGCACGCGACCGATTCGCTGCGCGCCGAGGTCGATTCGCTCGAGGCGTATCGTGTCGCGCTCGAGAGCGACCGCACGGTCCAGGAGCGGGTCGCCCGCGAGGAGTTCGGGATGATTCGCGATGGCGAGATCCTGTATCGCCTCGACCCCGAGGCCCCCGACGCCCCCGAAGCAGCGGCCGCGACAGGGGCGATTGCGGCGAAGCGGTGAATCGTCAGGCATGCCAGAGCTTCGACACCGGGCGCCCTTGACTCCGAGCGTCGGCGGGCTATAATACGGGCAACGACGCGGGGTGGAGCAGCCTGGTAGCTCGTCGGGCTCATAACCCGAAGGTCGCGGGTTCAAATCCCGCCCCCGCCATACGATACGGCCGGTTCCCCTGGGGACCGGCCGCTTCGTTTCGCCCCACCGGCGGTGGTCTCCCGAGGCCAGTTCCGTTCTGCGCCCGGCTCGACTATTTTCGGGGTCTGCCCCGGAACGGGGTTCGGGAATGGCAGGGTAGCTCAGCTGGTTAGAGCACGGCACTCATAATGCCGGGGTCGCGGGTTCGAGTCCCGCTCCTGCTACTGGAGAACGGCGGTCGCGCTCGCGCGGCCGCCGTTCTCGCGTGGGGCCCGGGCATGGAGGACGAGTCGCGATGCCGCGTCGCGCGCGGGCCGGCGCGCAACTCGTTGTGCGACGCGCGGACTGGGGCGATCGGATCGGCGCACGTCCAGCAGTCCGGCGGTTCCGAGGCGGCCCATCCGACACACGCTCCACGAGATGCGACCGGCGATTGGACCGGCGCCGCGATAGCGGGCGCCGACACTCGCCGTTATGGTGCGCTGGGTGCACCGCATCTCGCGAAGCCGCGAGGGCTGGCGCGTTGCTAAGGCGAGGAACGACAACGGGCTCGCAACCGCGGGGCCTCCGTGCATCCGGGATATTCGGTGGCAGCGTCTCGACTCGTGGTGCTATGCGGAACGGCATCGTATGCGTTAGGCTGACCCCAACAAACAGGTCTGAATGTCGACGTCGTCCATCGTAGTATATGGCATCGTGGTCGTTGCGATTGTTGGGATGCAAGTCATTCGGTTCTGGCCGCGCATGAAGAGTGTTCCAGACATTCCGTTCACCGAAGACGCTCGCACGACGTTGGAACGTGCTGCCGAAGAAGCCCGACTTCGCGGCACCGCCCCTATCAGTCCGGATCATATCCTCCTCGCCCTCGTCTCGGACCCGTCCAGCCGGCCGGCACAACTTCTGACCCAGGTTGGCGTCGACGTTACGAGGCTACAGGCGCAACTCCGGACCGGTCTGTCCAGCGGCGACCCCGGGCCGGAGCAAATCGCGCCGGTGTACACCGCACGTGCGTACCGCGTGCTGGAAGGGGCGCTGTCCGAGGCCGCCAGCACGCAGTCGCCTGGCACGAACTCGGAGAAATTGTTAGCGGGCATTTTGCGCGAACAGCGGTCCCGAGCCGCTCGGATGCTACGCGACAACGGTGCCACGTTAGTCGTCGTGCGCAACGCGAGCGCACGTCTGTCACCGTGAATGCTCGCGCGGCGCTGAACACCGGGAAGATTGTGTCGTATCGTTCCCGCCCTACAGAGTCGCCCACGACCAGTCTTTTCTGGAGGTGACAGTATGCTGTGGAGCGTCCTTGGCACCGCTGTCTTCGCACTCTCGTTTCATGCCGGCGGGCTCAGCGCCCAGCGGCCCACGCCCGAGCCGGTCTCGGCGCCGGACAGCGCGGCGCTCGTGGGCGCCGCACGAGCGGGCGCCGAGGCCGGCGCCCGCGCCAGCGTGAGCGGCCAGCGGTGGGGCAGCGTCGCTGCTACCTTCTTCCTGACGCCGTTCGTGGGGGGCGTTGGCGCGCTCGTGGCGGCGTCGGTGGCCCCGCGTGACGCACCGCGAGCCGTCCCGGCCCTGCCGCAAGCCGCGAGCGCCGGTGCGCTGCCCCCGACGGACTCGGCCGCCGTCGCTCAGCGATACCGCGAGGCCTACCGCGAGGTGTACGTCCCGCGGCGGCGGCGCGCCATGCAGCGGGCGGTGCTCGTGACCACGGGCGTGTTCTTCCTCGGGTTCTTCGCGCTAAGCGATAGATGACACTTCGTCCTCGGCCACGATCGCAACCTCGGTCAGCCGCGTGAGGATGTCTCGGACGGCGCCGAGCAACGTCCGGACAACAGCTTAACCGCCGCGGTTTGGAGGAGGCTGGTCGGCCTGGACGTGCCGCTCGACCGTACAGCGGGCGGCCTCCACACCCTCACGCCGAAACTGATACCACACGAACGAATCAATCATCGGTCGTATCCCATATGGCCCAAGGTCGCCGTGGTGGCCGTCGCCCGCGAGCTCGTTGACATCCTCTTGGCTGTCATGCAGGCGGGGCCCGCTACGCAGCAGGCGGCATGAGTGATAGTGATCGTGGCCGACGTGTGGTACCGAGGCTCGATGGACGAGCACGCTCGACGGCGTTAGGCGGCGCGTGCTGTGTCCAGCCGTAACGGGATCCCGGAGCCAGCAATGAGCCAGCTACCGACAAATGCACTGCGTGCCGCGCTGCCGATGCGAGTCGGTAATCGACGGATAACAGCAGGATCGACCGTCGCTTTTGCCTCCGGCTGACGTCGTATCACGATCCCCATGCTGCAACGGCCTATCCGGCTTCGAGCAGTCGAGGTCTCCCATTACCGCCCCGGCTCGATCGACCCCCGTTGTGGACACGCTCCGGCGGGACGAGCCTCGGGCCATACCACCTCCCCGGCTCAGCCACGATCGCCGCTCCACCCAGTGCGACGCGGACGCACGACGACGTCGTGGTGCACCCCATCGTCGACCAGCGGAAGGATCGGCGTGGCAAGACGGTGGCCGTCCACGCTCACCTCAACACCGTCGCGCGCGAATGCGTCCGGCTCCTCGACTCGAATGTCATACAGGGCCGCGCCGTATCGATACTCGATCGAGAAGCCCGGCCACCCGCGCGGTACGCACGGGTCGATGACGAGCGTATCGCCGCACTTAGTGAAGCCAAGGATCGCCTCGAGTGCCACGCGATACATCCAACTCGCCGAACCCGTGTACCAGGTCCAGCCGCCACGGCCGAGCTGTCCGTCGGCCGTGTACACGTCGGCGGCAACGACATAGGGCTCCACCTTGTATGTCGCGACCTCGTCAGGGGTGCGGGCGTGGGTGAGCGGATTGATCATCTGAAAGAGTTCAAAGGCCCGGTCGCCGTCCCCACGCAGCGCGGTCGCGAGCACGGCCCAGAGTGCGGCGTGCGTGTACTGCGCACCGTTCTCGCGCACGCCCGGGAGGTATCCCTTGATGTAGCCCGGATCGTTCGGCGTCTCGTCGAATGGCGGGGTGAGCAGCATGACCAGACGTGCGTCCTCGCGCACGAGGTGCTCCTCGAGCGACTGCATGGCCTGCTGCTGGCGCGCCGGATCGCCCGCACCCGAGATGACGCTCCAACTCTGCGCGATGGCGTCGATGTGGCACTCGTCGCTCGAGGCGGAGCCGAGGGGCGTGCCGTTATCGAAGTACGCGCGGCGGTACCAGGCGCCGTCCCATCCATTCGTCTCGACGGCCGCCACGTAGGCGTCGGCCTGCTGGCGAAACTCGCGGGCCACGTCGTCGTCGCCGCGCGCCTCCGCATATGGTGCGAACGCGCGAAGCGTCGTGATGAGAAACCACGCAAGCCACACGCTCTCGCCGCGTCCCTCGATGCCGACGCGGCTCATCCCGTCGTTCCAGTCGCCGATGCCGATGAGTGGAAGACCATGCGCGCCGCTGGTGCAGGCGCGCCGGAGGGCGCGCAAGCAGTGCTCGTAGACGGTCGCGTGTTCGTCCGTCACCTGCGGAAGGTCGTACAGTTCGTGCTCGTCCGGCGCCAGCGAACGCATAGAGAGGAAGGGCACGTACTCGTCTAGCACGCTGGCGTCGCCCGTGACGCGTACGTAGTGCTCCACCACATACGGGAGCCACGCCAGATCGTCGGAAAAGCGGGTGCGTACGCCGCGGCCGCTTTGAGGGTGCCACCAGTGCTGCACGTCGCCCTCGACGAACTGCCGCGCCGTCGCGCGCAGGATATGCGCCCGAGCCACCGCGGGTTCGGCATGGACGAAGGCCATCACGTCCTGCAATTGGTCGCGGAATCCATACGCACCGCTGCTCTGGTACAGCGCCGATCGCGCCCACATGCGACAGGCGAGCGCCTGGTACAGGGCCCAGCGGTTGAGCATCGCATCGAACGCGGGGTCGGGCGTTCGCACCTGGATCACCGAGAGACGGTCGCGCCACGTCGCCGCCGTCTGAGCCACCGCAGTCTGGGCGCGGTCCACGGCTCCATACATTTCCGCGAGATGCCGAGCATCCTCCTCGCCCACCGCGGCACCAAGGGCCACCGCGACGGTACGCGACTCGCCGGGCGCGAGCTCGATGACGCACTGGAGCGCGGCGCACGGATCGAGGTCCGGGCCTGTGGCGCCACGCAGTGACGTCGAGCGGTCGAGCGCCGCCGGGGCGCCGGTCGTTCCATTGCGACCGAGAAATTCGCGGCGGTCGCCCGTGTGCGCGGCGACGGGCTCGCTGATCGAGCAGAACGCTACCTGCTCCGCGAACTGCGGATCGAAGCAGTTACGGGCGAAGATGATGCCCCGCGATTCATCAAAGGTGGTGTGTACCTGGTGCCTCGTATGTTCGCGCTGCGCGCCGAGTGTCCATTCGACATACGCGGTCAGCGTGAGGCGGCGCGGATGCTCGCTTCGGTTGGTGATCCGGAGCAGCGACAGCTTCACCGGATCGTGTTCCGCGATGCCGAGCGTCAGCTCGGTGGCGATGTCGGCGTGCTCATGCGCGAAGGTGGATACGCCACCGCCGTGGCGCACCGTGTAGGGCGTATCGTGGTGAATCGGAGCGGGCGTCGGGCTCCACAGTTCACCGTTCGCCTCGTCGCGCAGGTACAGCACCTCGCCGGCCGGGTCGCTCACGGGATCGTTGTGCCACGGCGTCAGGCGATAGAAGAAACTGTTCTCGGCCCACGTGAACCCGGCGCCGCGCTCGGTGACGACGAATCCCGCCACCGGGTTGGCGATCACGTTCGCCCACGGGGCGGGGGGGAGCGTGCCATCCCGCAGCCGGATCTCGTAATCGCCGTCGGCGGTCAGGCCACCCAGTCCGTTATCGAGCAACAGGGCACCGTCCTGGGCGATGGTCGCGTCCTCGGCGCGGAACGAATGCGACCGTTCCGCGGCGGATTCTCGAGATGTGCGGCGGTCGGCGCCGACATCGTTCTCCTGTGACCGCTCACGACCGCGCTGAATCGCGGGGGCGGAAGCCGGGGTGATGCGCCCCGCCGAACGGAGGGGCGCCGGCGACACCACCGCCTCGCTCGATGAGGGCGACGCACCGTCGGTGTCCGACCGCCGGATGGCATGCGCCACCGAGCGGCCATCGCACGCGATGTGGACACGGGCGGTCGCACGCAGCATGCGGAGCGCGTCGCCTTCGAGGATATCCGCGCGGCGCACGAAGATGCCGCCGGGTTGATCGATCACGCCGGCCTCGCTCGACGCGAGGACCGCCGCCGAGATCCGGTCGTGCACGTCCTGCAGGTAGGTCGGCGGGCGCGTATTCAGCACGACGAGATCGACCAGCATGCCGCGGCGCCGCCAGTACTGGTGCGCCGCGAGGAGTTGGCGCAGCGTCGGCAAACCATCGATCGAGTCAATCGTGGCCAGGAGGATCGGCCAGTCCCCCGAGAGGCCGGCGGTCCAGAGCAGTGGCTGCGACCCGCGGTTCAGCGCGCGTTCGTCGGCCGGTGTGGTTAACCGCGGGTCGCCGTAGAACAGATGCCCGGCCAGGTCCTGATAGACGGCCGCGTCCGCCGGTGTCACATGCAATTCGCGCAACTCGACCTGCGCGGCAGTCCAGGCCAGATCGAGCGCGCGCTCCGCGGCGGTGGGATCGCGGTACCGGTCGGCGAGCTTGAATGCCTCCGCCCGCGTCGGCGCGACGAGTGTGGTGAAAGCCACCGATGCCGATTGCCCGGGCGCGACTCGCACGCGTGCGCGGATGGCGAAAATCGGGTCGAGCACGGCGCCGGTGGTACCGGCGAGCGGTCCGTCCGCCACCGCGTCGAGGGCCGTCGGCCTCAGCGTCGAGCGCCCCCGTCCCAGAAAGCGAGCGCGATCGGTCTCGCACGTCACCGAGTCGCGGCTCGCCCGGTCCACCGACACCACATGGACCCCCCACACCTGACGTTCGGTCGCGGAGCGCGGCCGGCGTGTGGCGGTGATGGCCGAACACCACCCGTGCCACTCGGTCTCGACGAACAGATTGGCGAACGCCGGATGTGCACGATCCATGTCAGGCGGTGCGAGCACCACCTCGGCGTAGCTGGTGAGTTCGATCTCGCGGGCCGCTCTGCCGTTGTTCGTCACCGTGACGCGCCGAACCTCAGCGGCATCACCCGGGACGACCGCGATCTCGGTGCGCGTTTCGACGTCGCCATCCGCACGGTGAAACGTCACGCGGTCGGTGGCGAATGATGCGCGGTACCAGTCGGCGTTTGCACAGACGGGCTGGTGCGCCGCGCTCCAGACGCGTGCGGTCGCAAGGTCCTTCACATAGCAGAACTGCCCGGTGTTGTCTCGCGTGGCGTCGGCCCGCCAGCGCGTCACGGCGAGCCCTTCGTACCGACTGTATCCGGACCCCCCGTTGCTCACCATGATCGTGTAGGGGAGGTGGCCGAGCAGCGCAACGCGGGGCTGCGGTGTATCGGCGGTCTCGATCTCCCGGACCGCGGGCTGTGCGAGCTCGGGGTCGGGCAGCGCCTCATCGGTGGACGCGGCTTGCGTCTCCTGGAAGACGAGCCGCCGCGGAATGCGCTCGTGCAGCAGCAGCTCAGCCGAACGGACGAGCGGATCGGCGTGGAACCGGCGCTGCCAGACGTTCGCCGTCAACGCATTGGTGAACGCGACGAGGCTCATGCCGACATGGTGAGCCATGTAGTTGCGCACGACGGCGTACCGTGCGCCCGGGTCAGGGCGCGTGTAGTCGACCGCGTCATAAAACCCGTATGCACCGAGCGCGCCCACGCGCTCGAGCGCCGCGAGGTTGGACATGGCGCGAGCGGGATCCACGCTCATCGTGAGGGCCGTCGCGTAGGGCGCGATCACGAGATCGCGGCCGAGCCCGCGCTTGAGAGCGAGGCCGGGTACGCCGAACGCACGGTACTGGTACGTCTGGAACCGGTCACGCAGGTTGTACGCGCTCTCGCTCACGCCCCAGGGGACGCCGCGGCCGCCCGCGTACTCCACCTGTCGGCGTACCGCGCCCTGGTACGTCTGGTCGAGCACCGTGAACGGGAAGGCGCGCATGACGAGCACGGGCATCAGGTATTCGAACATGCTGCCGCTCCACGACACGAGCGCCGTGGCCCCGCGTTCATGCGTGAGCGTGCGTCCGAGCCGGAACCAGTGGTCGACCGGAACGTCGTTCTTTGCGATGGCGACGAAGCTGGCGAGCCGCGCTTCGGACGCGAGCAGGTCGTAGGACGAGCTGTCCAGCGTGTGGCTCGTTTCCTGATAGCCGATCGCGAACAGCTCGCGGTCGTGATCGAACAGAAAGCCGAAGTCCATCTCTGTCACATAGGCACTCGCCAGGTGCGCCAGCACCCCGAACCTCGCGAGCAGGGCGGCACTGTCCGACGACTCCTCGGCGAGCGTTCCGAACGTCGAGAGCGCGGTCGAGGCGTAGCCATCGCGTTCGGTGACCGGCTCCGCATGAACACTCGTCAACCGGGATTGGTGCTGGGCGATGAGGTCGAGCGTCCAATCCAGCCAACCGGAGCTCGCGCCTGCCGCCACTGGTGCCGATACCTCCGTCTCCAGCGCACGGCGCGCGGCGGCAAGTGGCTCCGCAACGGCCGCCAGCGTTGCCCGCACGTCGGCGTCCCGCCCTGCATCGGCAAGTGCCGCACGCGCGCGTTGCGCCTGGCTGGCGGCCGCGGCGAGGGCACTCCCGCCGATCGCTCGTTCGGCGATTTCGTCGTCCACCAGACCGATCGCTGCGTCGAGCGCCCGCCAGACGCGGGCATCAAAGAGCGGCTCGTCCACCATCGCGAGACACGCCTGGCGTATCGCGATGAGGTGGCCGGCAAGATTTCCGCTGTCCACCGTCGACACATACGCCGGCTCGAGGACGCGAAGGTCGTGCAGGTCGTACCAGTTGTAGAAATGTCCGCGGAAGCGTCGCATCCGCTCCAGCGACCGAAACGCGCGTTCCAACCGCTCGGCCGTCTGCTCCGCGGTGACGAACCCGAGGTCATAGGCGCTGACCGTGGCCAGGAGTTGAAGGCCGATATTGGTGGGCGACGTCCGCATCGCAATTACCGGCTCTGGATCCTCCTGAAAGTTGTCCGGTGCGAGCCAATTTGTGTCGGCTGAGACGAAGCGGTCGAAGAAGCGCCAGTGCAGCAACGCGTAGCGCATCACTTCAGCCCGCCTCGCTGGCGAGACGCGTCGCTCGCGACGGATCGCTGGGGCACTGAGCGCGTGCGCCACCGCGGGCGAGGCGATCCAGAGCGCGACCAACGGGACTACCGCGAGCGCCAGAGGCCACACGTTCCAGCCCCGCTCCACCGCGCCGCGCTCAACAGCGACGGCTGCGGACAGGAGGAGCGCCGCGACCGCCAGAGCCACCGCCGGCCACATCGTGCGCCAGACGTCGCGCGCGGCCCCCGAAATCACGTGCTCGGTTTGCGACGCCGTTTGCCACTCGAGCAGAAAGCGCCGCGACACGAGCACCCGCCAGAGCGAACGCACGATCGCGTCGGCCGAGATCCATGCCTGGTGGGGAAGGATCGTCACGGCCAGCGCCACCTGCTTCGCGCTCGTCAGCGCATCGCGCGCGATCGCCGCGTAGTACGCGCGCCACGACTTGTCGAGCGGCGGGCGCACGGCGGCGAGCAGTGTCGAGACGATCCACGGCGCCGCGATGGCGAGCAGTCCGAGCAGCGTCCAGCGCAGCGGCGAGCCGGGAAGAATCGTCCAGCCGGCGACGAGAAAGGCGAACTGCGCGATCTCGACGACGCTCCGACGCAGATTGTCGAACAGCTTCCAGCGTGAGAGGACCGACAGCCGATTGGGCTCCTCGCCCCCTGGGCCGGGCACGCGTGGGGTGAGCCACCGCAGCAGTTGCCAGTCGCCGCGAATCCACCGGTGCTTGCGGCGCGTGAACGTCAGGTAACGGGTGGGATAGTCGTCGTAGACCTCGACGTCGGTGGCAAGCCCGGCCCGCGCGTAGCTCCCCTCGATCAGATCGTGCGACAGGAGCGTGTTCTCCGGGAAGCGACCGTGCGTCGCCCGCTCGAACGCGTCCACGTCATAGATCCCCTTGCCGGTGAAACTCCCTTCGCCATACAGGTCCTGATAGACGTCCGACACCGCGGTGGTATACGGGTCAACGCCCGGGTGGCCGGAGTTGATGGCGGCGAACCGCGAGCGGTGCGCGCTAGGCAGCGACACGCCCACGCGCGGCTGGAGGATCCCGTAGCCGCGAACCACGCGCCCGACCCGCTCGTCGAAGACGGCCCGATTGAGCGGGTGCGCGAGGGCACCGATGAGGAGCGGTGCCGCATCGGGTGGGAGCACGGTGTCGGCGTCCAGCGTGATCACATAGCGCACGCCGTGCAGCACGGTCACGTCGCCGATGATGGTCGAGAACGCGTCGCGCGCCCCCCCGCGCAAGAACTGGTTGAACGCGGCCAGCTTGCCGCGCTTGCGCTCCCACCCCATCCACACGCCCTGCTGCGGGTTCCAGCGGCGCGGTCGGTGGAAGAGATAGAACGCATCGTCGCGCCCCTCCGAATACCGGGCGTTGAGTGCGCGTACACCCGCGACGGCGACGGCGAGAATCGCGTCATCGTCTTCGCGTGTTTCGGTCGGCGCATCGGTGAAGTCGCCGAGCACGGCGAAGTGCAGGTGCGCCTCACGATTGGCGAGGAACTGTACCTCCAGATGGTCCAGTGCGTCGCGCACGGCGTCGATCGAGCCGAATAGCGTGGGTACCACGACCGCCGTACGGAACTGCGCCGGGATGCCGCCGTGTTCCGCGAGATCCAGCTTGGGCAACACGCGCGGCGGCAGGAAGGCCGTGACCAGCCGATTCACCACGCTCACGGCGATCTCGTTGGCTGGCAGGAGCGCGAGGATCGCCACGCCGAGCACGATCGACCAGCTGGCGCTCGCCGCCGGTCCCGCGATCTGGAAGAGCGCCAGGAGCGCGGCGAGCGTCCCACCCACGATCCCACCGACGAAGACGAAGTTCGGGTGGCGAAGTACCCAGCGGTGGACTGCCTCGCGCCAGTGCGGCCGATAGTCCGTGACCGCTTCGAGCGCCGGGAGCCCGGCGTCGACGAGGTAATAGCCGACGTGCCCGCGG
Source organism: Gemmatimonadales bacterium (assembly GCA_038324385.1). Classification (GTDB taxonomy): domain Bacteria; phylum Gemmatimonadota; class Gemmatimonadetes; order Gemmatimonadales; family Gemmatimonadaceae; genus JBBQHX01. The sequence continues at coordinate 15,912 of JBBQHX010000016.1, forward strand.
CCGGGATCGTCGGGCGCCCTCCGCCCGCCATCCTCTGCCAGACGCACCACCGCTTCGGCAACGGCGGTCTCGGTTTGTCCGGTGCGCTTCGCGATGCGCTCCACCACGTGTCGATAGTGGTCGCGCGTCGCGAAGGTCATCCGCACGTAAATACCGGCCGGATCGCCGCGCAGCACCGTCTCCATCACGCTCTGGCGCTCGACGAACGCCTTCCAGTCGAGACGACCGATCGCGCGCAGGCTCGTGATGCTGTTGGCGGTCATCACCTGGGTGAGGGCCAGCCGGTCGCTCGAGCGCGCCGCGGCCTCGTCGGCGCTCATGCCGTCCTCCGCGATCCACTGCTCCAACCAGACGAGCGGCGCGAACGCCTCGTCGGCGAGACGCAGTTGGTGGACGAGCCGGGAGACGAACACTGGAGTCAGCGGCGGATGCGTCGCGACGAAGCGGGCGAGTGCCACGTCGCCCGGGTTACCCCCGCGCCCGGGCACCGCCCTCAGCCGGACGGCCCAGCGGTCGGCAAACTCGACCTCGTCGAGCCGCTGCACCGTGCGGAGCGCCATGCGCCGCACACTCTCGATGAGGCCGAGCCGGAGCATCGCCGGCACCGCCCAGAGTTCGCCGACCGCGAGTGGGGCGACCTCCTGGAACGCGTCCACGAACAGGTCCACGTTCTCACGACCGATGCGCGCCTCGGAGTGTCCGATGAGCGTAACGGCGATCTCGTACACGCGTGGATAGCCGGCCAGCGGACCGGCGGCGAGTTCGCGTAGCTCGCCGTAGTAGCTTCGCGGCAGGCTCTCGCGCACCTCGCGGATGTGCTCCTCGACCACGTGAAAGTTGTCGAGCAGCCACTCGCCGGCGGGTCCGACGTCCATATCGCGCTGCGTCGCATCGACGAGGCGGGCCCGGGCGTCGGCCAGGACGCGACGGGTGTCGTCGACGCGTGCGAGCAGCGGGGTGCGCCGACCGGCGGCGCCCGGTGGGTGGAGATGCTGCGCCGCCGCGATGGCGCGTGCGCGTTCCGCCAGACGTTCGGCGCCGAGCAGTTCGCCGCGAATGGGGCCGGCGAGCACGTCGGCGACGGGCACGGGGGTGCGCGCGAACAGCGTTCGGCGCCGACCCGAGGGGGGCGTCGATGGGGAAGCGTTCAAGGTCACGGCAGACGGCGTGGCAAAAGGCAATCCACGCCGGCCACGCGTTGCTAACGTGTCGTGGGACGGCCGGCGTGGCAGATGGCAGCGATCAAGCGGGTCCCGACCCTCTCATGCCCCGAGCGGCAGCGGGCTGGCCCGATTGACCGGAACCTCGCCACGGTGGCGCGTTGCGGCGAACCCCGCTCAGGTCGATGAGGCGATCCCGCTGTGGCAGGAAATCATAATGACCGTGACGTCGCGCCCATCGGCTGGAAATGATGGCGCCCACGGTGACCAATCGGGCGGCCGCCCGACCAGGGTGGGCCACGTTGGAGCGCCAACGAGCTCCAATAACGCCTGCCCAGCCCCCAGGGACCTGCGCATTCTTGCGCTCCTATCGGTCCGCAATCAACGTACACTGGCGAGTCTGGAGCGACGCTCGCGTCCTCTCTCCTCACCGCGGAGCGCGGCATGCACGGCACACGCTACCGGACGGCGGCGGCCGAACTGATCGGCGTTCTCCTCGTTGTGGCGGGGTGCGGAGCCCATTCGGACGCCGCTCGCCGCGGGCCCGTGGTCGCCTACACGAACGCGAATTGCTTCGACGGCACCGCGTTCGCGCCCTGCCGCCTGTTCGTGGCGGGCGATCGGTTCGTGGAGCCCGTGGCTAACCCCGATTCGGTGGTCGATCTGGCGGGTCGGTGGGTGGTGGCGCCGTTTGGCGAGGCGCACAACCACAACATCGAGGCGTCTGGCGGTCTCGACGACGTGGTGGCCGCCTACCGACGCGACGGTGTGCTCTATGTGCAGAACCCCAACAGTCTGCCATCGGCGCGGGCGGCGCTCGCCGGACGGGACAGCGGCGCCTGGGTGCCTGACGTAACGTTCGCCAACGGCGGGCTGACGGGTCCGGGCGGACACCCGAGCCAGATCGCGGAGGCGAACATCAGCCGCGGGCGGTGGTCGGCCGCCGACGGGGAGGGGGCGTTCCATCACACCGTCGCCGACGCCGCGGCGCTGGACGCCGCGTGGCGTGCCCTGCTCGCGACGAAGCCCGATTTCGTGAAGCTGTATCTCCTGCAGTCGGACCGGTACGCCGAGCGCCTCGCGGACACATCCACCATCGGATGGCGCGGGCTCGATCCGGCGCTGCTGCCTGACGTGATACGGCGAGCCGATGCGGCCGGGCTGCGCGTTGCCGCTCACGTCGAGACGGCGGCCGACTTTCGAGCGGCGGTACGGGCGGGAGTGGACATGATCGCGCACCTTCCCGGATTCCGCGGCGACGAGCGCACCGCGCTCGCGGACGCCGCACCCTACATCCTCACGCCTGACGACGCCCGTGAGGCCGCGGAACGGGGGGTGGCCGTCATCACGACGATTGCCGGGTTGGCGCGGTACGCCGATGCCGAAGGCGACAGCGCGTTACGCCAGGCGGCGGACGGCCTGAACGCGCGGAACCTCACCCTGCTGCGTGACGCCGGAGTCCGCCTTGGGATCGGCAGCGACGAATACGACGGAACCTCCGCCGGCGAGGCGCGGTACCTCGCCGCGCTCGGGGTGTTCACGCCCGCCGAGGTACTGCGAATCTGGTCGGTCACGACACCGCAGGTCATCTTCCCGGAGCGGCTCATCGGGCGCCTCACGCCGGGGTCCGAGGCAAGCTTCCTCGTGCTGGATGGCGACCCGCTCGCCGAGTTCGACGCGGTGGGGCGGATCGGGCTGTTCGTGGTACGGGGGCGGACGGTAGCGCGCTGATCGCCGGTGCGCGGCCGCGCTCTCCGCAGCGCTGCATTGGGTCGTGGCGGGCTACGGCCGCAAGGCGCCCCGCAGCACCTCACCGTCCAGCGCCTCGGTCGGGCGGACGCCGAGCATCGCGGCGATTGTCGGTGCGATGTCGACCGTCCGGACGAACTGGTGGTGCGAGCCCGGGAGAAAGCGTGGGCCGTAGAAAATCAGCGGGACGTGGCTGTCGTAGTCGTGCGGCGTTCCGTGCGTCGCGATGCTCATTCCGTAGACGCTGCCGGGCGTGAGGGTCACGACGAGATCGAGCGATGCCTCACGCGTGAACTGGTGGGCCCACCGCCGTGCGATCGTGTCGCGGGACCGTGTCGCACGGGCGAGATCGCTCCACCGGTCGACGCGCAGCACGCCCGGCATCGCTCGAGCGTCTTGAAGCACGCGTGTGATCACCGCGCCCGCATTCACTCGTGTCCCGACGATCGCGGCCGGATCGAGCCCGATGATCCCACCGTCCAGCCAGAGCGCCCGTTCGTCCACCTCAGCGTTGCGCAGGAGGGTGCGCCCGCGCTCCAGCGCAGTTCTCAGATCCACCCGCAGCGGAACGTCCTTCGCCTCGGGGCCGGCGCGCTGCGCGGCGAGTTCCGGGATGCTCCCGACGCCATGGTCCGACGTGAAGATGATCGCGACACGAGACGAGTCGCGCACGCTGTAGAGCGAGTCGATAAAGCCATCCAGCGACCGGTCGACCCGAAGGATCTGGTCGCGCATTTCGCGCGAGTCGGGTCCGTAACGGTGCCCGATGAAGTCGGTACCGGAAAGCGAGACACTGAGCAGATCGGTGTGCGTTCCCGTTCCGATACCGGTGGCGTCGAGCCCCGCGAGCGCCATGGCGAGAACGATCTCATCGATCCACGGCGTCACGCGGACGTAGTCGGCGGCGCGGGCGCTGTCGTCCGGCACGACGTGCGGAAAGACGGCGTCGACCGCGCCTGCCTCGAACACCACGCTGTCGGGCTCCGGGTAGGCCGAGTCAGGGAGGAGCAGTCGCCACGACTGCCCCGCTCGGCGACGGGCCAGATCGCGCGCGTTGAAGGCGTGCACCCAGGTGGGTAGGGTATCGGCATAGTAGCGACTCGTGATGAAACGCCCATCGGGCACGTACCAGTAGACTTGCTGCTTGGAGCGGCCGATCGGGAGAATCGCCGACCGATCCTTGCCCGAGATGGAGAGCGCGCGCGAGCGAGGCTCGGCCGTGCGGATCCAGTCGACGAGCGTAGTGCCGCGAAAGCGGCGCGGCGAGGCGCCGGGGCCGTCGGCCGCATCGAGGAGCGCCGATGAGTCGTCACCGACCCCGACCGCGTTGGCGAGAATCCCCGTCGAGCGCGGGAAGCGGCCCGAGAGGAGGGTGGCGTGCCCCGGGGCCGTTTCCGTGATCGCATGATCGTGATGCGCATTCGTGTAGCGCGCACCGCCGCCAGCGAGACGCGCCAATCCGCCGGTGAGTTGCGATCCGAACCGGTCGAGGTAGTCGGCGCGCATCTGATCGACCGTGATCAGCACGACGAGTGACGGCCTCGGCTGAGCGGATGCGGGCGCGTCCTGAGCTGCTACACGGGCCGCGGCGAGGGTCAGCATCGCGGCGATGAGCATGGAGGGCCGGATCATGCGCCAATGTGGGCCCGTGTCCCCGTTTGAGCAACATGGGGAAGCGGCGTCATCGCGCTGGCTCTGGCGTTCCGCTCATCGCGGCGGGATATTCGGCGAATGTGAAGGTCGATCTCCACGCGGACTGCTCCCGATGACGACCGCGACTTCTGACGGGCAGGTCCATATCAGCATCGCAGCGCGCGTCGTGATGCGCGTGATCGCGTACTACGTCGTGGTGCTGACGCTGTTCGCGCTCGCGTGGCCGTACATCCGCCGCGCCGAGCTCGCGACACGAGCGAGCCTCGACACGCTGCTGCGCGCGACACCGCTCGGTGTGTCCGCCCCCATGCCAGAGTCCCCAATCGGGGGGACGACGCTGGCGGTGACCGTGATCGTCGCAATGGTCGGCGCGCTCGCCTTCGCCCTGCCGGTGAGCTGGGTCTATCTGCTGACACGCGCCAAGCGCGGCTATCAGCAGTCGGTGGTGCACACGCTGATCATGCTGCCGATGGTGGTGGCCGGTGTGGTTGTGCTCGTGAAGGACAGCCTCGCGCTTGCCTTTGGCCTCGCGGGGATCGTCGCGGCGGTGCGTTTCCGAACGGCGCTCGACGATAGCAAGGACGCGATCTACGTCTTCCTGGCCACGGGCATCGGCCTCGCCTCGGCCGTCGACCTGCCGGTCGCAGCGGCGATCTCGATCTGCTTCAACGCTGCGATCCTGGTGCTCTGGCGGACCGACTTCGGCCGCAGCCCGGTGTTGCTCGAAGGACGGGTGGCGCAGGAGCGGTTGCGCCGAGCGCGTGACATGTCGCGCACCGGGACGTTTGTCGCGCGAATGGACGACGAGGTGTTCCGCGATATGACGGCCGAACAGCTCGAGGGAGTGGCCGATCGGGCGCGACGGCGGGCGCGTCAACACAATCCGGAGATCGCACCGGGCCCGATGACGGACACGAGCGATGGAACCGCCCTGCTTCTCGTGCGGACGCACGACCCGAGTGCGGCGCGCCTCGTCGTGGATCCGGTGCTGGACGCCGAGGCGAAGCGGTGGCGCTATGGCGGGGCGACCCCCAGCAGCGACGGAACGCAGGTGCTGGACTATGCCGTGGAGTTGCGGAAGGGCAGGGCAGGCGACGGTATCGTTGCGCTGGTGCTCGAGGCGAATGCGCCTGAAGTCATCACCGTCGAGCTGGGTTGATCCCCGCCCACTGGCGCCGCCGCGCTCATCAGGAGGAACCCCTATGTCGACCCGAATGATCGTCGCGCTCGCACTCGGCGCGGTCGCGCTGGCGATGCCTGGTGCCACGCTGCTGTACGCGGCGCCGCCGCAGGACAGTACGAGCCGGGCACCGGTCGCGGCGCCGGACAGTGCCGCGCGCCCACCGGTGGCGGTAACGCTGTTCGCGTCGGAGACACCACTCGAGGTGACGCTGACCGCGAATCTCGGACGGCTCCGCCGCGACAAGGCCGACGGGGCGCCGTGGCGCCCGGGGACAATCCGCTATGCGGAGGCTGACGGCAGCACGCGCGAGGTGCCGCTGCGGATGCGCACGCGCGGCATCTGGCGGCTGAAGAACTGCGACTTTCCGCCGCTCCGCTTCAATTTCGGCAGCCGTGCCGTCCGCGGTACGGTGTTCGAGGGGCTCGACCAGCCGAAGATCGTCAATTACTGCAAGGACCGCGACAACCACGAGCAGTACGTGCTGCAGGAACTGCAACTCTACCGATTGTTGGTGTTGCTGACGCCGGTGAGCCACCGGGCAAGGCTGCTGCGAACGACGTATTGGGACTCGGCGCGGGGGGCGACCCTCACGACGCGTTACGCGATCCTGCTCGAGGAGCCTGAGGCAATGGCGGCGCGCGTCGGGGGAAAGCTGATCGAGACCAAGGGGGCGAAGGCCGAGGATCTCGATCAGTATCAGGCCGCGCTCGTCGGCGTGTTTCAGTACATGATTGGAAACCACGACTGGTCGATCGGTAACCTGCATAACGCGGAACTGGTGGTCATCGAGACGGTGCTGCCCGTACCCTTTGACTTCGACTTCAGTGGGGCGGTGAATGCCGTGTACGCCACGCCCGATCCCAGCCTGCCGATCCGGCGCGTGCGCGACCGCCTGTATCGGGGACACTGTGTCCCGGAGGAACACTACAACCGCGTATTCACCCTGTTCCGGGAGCGAAGGGAGTCCATCTACGCGCTCTATGCCGACGAGATCGGCCGGCTGATGGACCCGCGCGTCGTCCGCGAGACGCTGGAGTACTTCGACAAGTTCTACGAAACGCTTGGCTCCGAGCGCCTGACGAAGCGCGACATTCTCGATCGGTGCCAGTTCCGACAGTGACCCGTCTCACGTGATCGACCACTTCCGCTGCGACGTTCCGTCGACCGCGCGGCTCGCGGCGCTCGTCGACGCGCCGCTGCCGCTGCCCACGGCCGCGGCGACGCGGCAGCTCCACCGCGATCTCTACCTCGACACGCCGGACGACGCGCTTCGGATGCGGGGCATCGTCTGCCGACTGCGGCTCGTCCTGCATGCGTCCCCCGAGCTGTCGCTCCATCTGGCCGAACCCGGGGCGAGCGGCGCGGTCGCGCGAATGCGGCGTGTGACGTCACGCGTGCGATCGGAGGATCCGGTGCTCGCCGTGCGCGAGCGATCGGCGGTCCGGCGACGGCTGCACGCCCTGGTCGACCCGACGATGCTCGACCTGCGCATGGCGCTGGAAGTGGAGCGGTGGACGCGTGTGGTCGTCGGAGGATGGTTTCGGCGGCCCGCGGTCGAGTTGCACTTCGATAAAGTGACCGTGCGGCGGGTCGGGGTAGCGCGGAGTTTTCAGCACCTGAGCGTGCATCGGCGACACGGCGACACGGCGACGATGGGTCGCTTGGCGAATGCGTTCGAGCATGACCACGGGCTGCATCGCGTGTCGGCCGACCCGCGCGAGCGCGCCGACCTGCTGGTGAAGTGGAGCTCGCCGGCTCCCGGCGCCACCGTCGAGGTGCCTGACGCGCGCCCGAGCGGTGGCGTGGCCGCGGATGAGCCGTCACACACCGCCGACGCCGAGTTTCTCAATCCCGATCTGAGCCTGATCGCCTTCCAGGCACGGGTGCTCGCCCTCGCGGAAGATGAGCGAACGCCGCTGGGGGAGCGACTGCGCTTCATCGCGATCGTCGCGGCGAATCTGGACGAGTTCTACATGGTGCGCATCGCTGGACTGAAGCAGTCCGCGCGCGAGCAGATGGAGGAACAGGCCGACGACGGGCGCACACCCGCCGGACGCCTGACGGTGATCATTGCGCGTGCGACTGCGCTCGGCCGGCGTCAGGCGCGCTGCTTCCGCCAGTGCGTGGCCGAACTCGCGCGACATGGAACGCGTATCCGTAGCTGGGCCGAGTTGACCGAGGAGCAGCGGACGGAGCTCGCGTCGCGGTTCGACGATGCGATTCTCCCCGCCCTGACGCCGTTCGCGATGACGCTGAGCGCCGGCCACCCGCTGCCGCACTTCCCGCATCTCTCCCTCTCGCTGGCGGTGGCACTGCTGGGAGACGATGGTGAGGGGCCGCGCTTCGTCGAGCTCGAACTGCCATCGGGCGTGCCGCGGTTCCTGCCGGTGGGCACGACTGAGAGTGGCGAGGTGGTGCCGCTGGAGGAACTCGTTCGTGCGAACCTGCACCGCGTTTACCCGAGCGCTCGGGTGGAGCACGCCTACCTCTTTCGCGTCACGCGCGGCGGCAATCTGGGTGTCGCCAGCAACGGAACGGGGAGTTTGCTGGATGCGGTGGCGGCGGCGTCCCAACGGCGCGCCCGCAACCCCGCGGTGCGGGTGGAAATCGAGCGCGGAATGCCGACCGCCCTGCGCCACGCCGTGCTCGAGAGCCTCTCTCGGGAGGGACAGCCCGACGGCCACGCAATCGGCGACGACGACCTGCAGGAGACCGAAGGATTCATCGATCTCCGCGCGGCGGCCTCGCTCCCGCTGCCTGACGACCCGGCGCTCACGTATGCTCCCTTTCGCGGTGCCACCCCCGTCGCGCCAGATGTGCCGCTGGTGGACGCGATCGGTGCGCGCGATCTGCTGGTCCACCATCCGTTCGATCGATTCTCAGCCACGGTCGTGCGCTTCCTGCGGGAGGCGTCGCGGGACCCGGACGTCGTGGCGATCAAGGTCACGCTGTACCGCGTCGGTGACCCGTCACCCGTGGTTCGCGCGCTGCTCAGGGCCGCGCGGCGCGGCGTGAGCGTCGTGGCGTTCGTCGAGCTCCAGGCGCGCTTCGACGAGGACAGCAACGTGCGGTGGGCCCGCAAGCTGGAGCAGGCGGGGGGGCGCGTTGTGTACGGGCTCCCGGGTTACAAGAACCACGCGAAGATGGCGCTGGTCGTTCGTCGTGAGGCGGGGCGGCTTCGGTCGTACGCGCATGTGGGGACGGGGAACTACAATGCGCGCTCAGGTCGCGCCTATACGGATCTGAGCCTGTTCTCCGCCGACGAGGCGATCGTGGGCGACGTGGGTGAGCTGTTCAACGCATTGACAGGATCGTCCCGGCCGCCGCGGCGCCTGTCGCACGGCGCGCTGTCGTCACCGCACCAGCTTCTGCCCGCGTTGCTGGAGCGGATCGCGCGCGAGGGCGGGCATGCGCGGGCCGGGCGTCCGTCGGGGATCACGATCAAGGTCAACGGCCTCTCGGACGGCGAGGTCGTTCGGGCCCTCTATCAGGCCGCGCAGGACGGCGTCGCGATCGACCTGATCGTGCGGGGGATCTGCACGTTGCGCGTCGGGATCGCGGGGCTATCGGAGGGGATTCGGGTGGTGTCGGTGGTTGGCCGATTCCTCGAGCATTCGCGGGTCTATCGGTTCGCCAACGGCGGCGAACCGGAGTACTTCCTCGGTTCGGCGGACCTCCGGCCGCGGAACCTGCGGCAGCGGGTGGAGTTGCTGGTTCATGTTCGCGCCGCCGCGGCTCGTGCGGCGCTGGATCGGATGTTGGCGTTGTACATCGAGGACCCGACGGCGTGGGATCTGACCGCGTCAGGCGAGTATGAGTGGCGTGGGGGTGGGTGGGGGGAGGGGGGGGCGGCGCAGGAGGTGTTGATGGACGGAGCGGCGAGTACGGTCGCCGCCATCGCGCCCAGCCCAGGCGGCCAGAGACTGTGAAAAGAATGCTCCCATGGGCGCGGCTACCTCTTCGAGTCGGAGATACCTCACGTCGTTAGCTCGAACTCAGCAATACAGCAGCCGTGAATGCAGGAGATCCACGCGTCCTCCCGGAATGAGTTGATCGAAACGTCGCTCGCGCCAACTGCGCCCCCCGGTTGGCGCTTGGTGCATCCCGTGAATTCTGCTGTGGATGGTGGCCCGGGATTCGGCTTGTGACCGCATGATCGTAGAAAACCGGCTTTTTGCACCAGTACTGCAGCAGGCCGTCCCTTGACCTGAAGGCTGACGAGCTTTAAGCGAGCCGTTTCCGATTGAGCGCTACCGGGTTCGACCACGAAATAATACTCCAGGCCGCTCTGATACGGCTGAAGACCATATCGACTCTCGACGCAATCCCCTAGGTTTCGCATCCGCGCAATTACTAAACCCTTACCGTAGGCCTCACCAAGATCGACGGTTTTCGCGTCCCTGATAGCGACGACTTCAACCGGTGTCATGTCCGGGTTCGAGCCCGAAGCCGCAACACATTCCCGATCGCTAGTCGTACCATTCCAGTCGACCTGCTTGCTCTCAACGATCCCCCGAAACATTCCTGCACGGTCGCGATTCTTTGTGTAGTAGTCGATTGACTCGTTGAGCTGCCCCAGTTTCCTTCCCATGGGAACCCCACTCGCAGGATCGTCACATGCGGCGGATGCTGAGGCGAGTAGCACGAGGGCAACCAGACGTAGTCTTTTGTTTAACAGCGAATTCGCACTTGGTGCTAGCATTGTCTGACTCCGGAGTGGAGGACGTTCAGGATCACCGTTGAAGCTGTTGCATCCGTGTCAACACTGGCTGCAACGCGGGGCTTGCACCCGCCCAGAGCTCCAGCACTGCTGCCGACCATCTGCGGGCTGTTTCCTGGTCGCCGCGCACGGCAGCCAGATCCGCCCGGAGCGCCATCGAACGTCCAAGCGCTGCGGCTTGCGGAACGTCACTGAGGAGATGCGTGCCGAGTGTCGTGAGCGCCGTGAGGGGAAGCTCGAGGTGTTGCGCGGCCGCCGTACTGTCCCCGATGCTTCGCCACAGCCAAGCCTCCTGGTAGGTGTGATCGAGCGAAACGTCACCCGGGCGGTCGGCGGTGCGAGTGAGTCGCAACGTATCGAAACCCGCACGCACCGCCGGGATGTTGCCCACTGCCCATGCTCGTTGCATCCGGGCCAGCGGTGAGCTGACGTCCGCAATTCGGCTTGCCGCGGTTGGTCCGGCACACGGGACTGAAAGACTCAGCGGCCGTGCAAGCGCCGTCTGGCGCGCCGTCGCGCGCGCACCGGGCTCGACGTGTCGCTCCAGGAGTTCTTCCAGCTCCCGCTCAAGACTCGCGAGCGCGTTTCCACAGATGCCTAGCGCTGCGTGTGCCAGCAAGGCGGCTGCGACGTTGGCCACATCGGGCGGCATGGCGCCGCTCTGCCTCAGCGACGCGGGGTCGGGGGGCCGGGAGGCCGAAATCTGCAGCAGTTCGGTCGTCCGTTGAGCCTTTCCGAGTAGCGCCGCAACACCCGCGAGTCGCTCGGCGGTTGACGGGTCCGGACGAGGGAAAGAACTCAAGAGCGAGTCGCCAAGCTCACGCGCCCGACGGAATCGCTCATCCTTGACCAGTAGACGCACCTCCGCAACGGCGAGCGCCGTTTGCTGCTCAGGATCGTGGCTCACTGCACGTGCCGCCCGGATCGTGGACAGGGCGACAAGTTCGCCGTTGTTCGGCGTGTCTCGCTGGCCGCTCACTTCCTGAACGAGCGAGAGTGCTTCCAGTGCGTTCGCGCT
>JBBQHX010000017.1:0-27040 GCA_038324385.1 Gemmatimonadales bacterium
GGCGCGAGTGTCGGGATGGGCTCCCCCTCACTCATAACCGGCCAATGGGCAGTGAAGGCCCGTCCCGACACTCGGGCGCTCCGCGCCCTCCTGCGGGATGACACTCTTCCCTACAGGCCCACAGCCCACAGCCCCCAGCCGCCGTTCCCAAAGCCCACAGCCCAAAGCCCAGAGCCGCCGTCAATCCATCTCCACCCAGCCCGCCCGCCCGGTCACCGTGCGGACGAGGGCGTAGTCGCCGTAGCGGCCGAGGACCGTGACCGAGGTCGAGTCGGCGAGAGCGATGACGGGGGCGGCGGGGGCGGGGCGGTCGCGGAGCGGAGCGCCTGACGCGACGGTGTGCCGGCGCTGTGCGGCCGCCGGTTCGATATCCCGCACCGAGACGAAGCCGCGGGTCCCGTCCGGCAGGTCGACGCGGAGGAGGAGGCCGGTGGCGCCGCGGACCCGGATCGGGGTGCCGCGAGCAATCGTGCGGCGCGGTCCGGGGGCGCGACTCGGGTCGTGATAGACCGTCGCGTCGGCCACCCGTGTACGCACCCACGCGCCGAGCAGCGAATCCGCGCCCACGATGTCAGTGAAATCCGTGCGCGATTCGCGGATGTACGGGAACGGATCGATCGGGCCCTCGCCGCGGGCGTAGATCCCGAAGTGCAGGTGCGGCGGCGTCGTCCGCGCGTTGCCGCTGTTGCCGACGAAGCCGAGCGTGTCGCCCGGCTCCACGCGCATTCCCGGCGCGACGACCTGCGTGTCGAGATGGGCGTAGTAGAGCGACTGGTTCGCTACCTGATCGGACAGCCAGACGACGATGCCGCCGAGCGTGTTGGGCGTCGTCGACCGGATCACGCCTCGGGTCGCGGCAATTACCGGCGTGCCGCGCGGCGCGAAGATGTCGACCCCGTGATGCTCGCGCCGGCCACCGTCGCGGGCGACGCCGAAGCGGCTCTGAATGGCGCGCGAGTCGCGCCCCTCGACCGGAAAGGCCAGCGACGGCCCCGTTTCGATCGACACCGTTACACCGCCGCTCCGCAGCAGCTCGGGCTGCACGCGGAGCTGATAGCGTCCCGTGCGGCGCACGTCGAAGACCACCGGCTCCATGGTGACGTCGGCGCTGGCGCGCCGCACGAGAGCTTCCGTGGAGTCCTCCGGCTGCTCGAACAGGTCGACGAAGACGAGGAACCGCGCGTCGCCCTCCGGATTGGCGGCAACGCGCAACTGCTGCCCACGCGTCGCGGCGAAGTCGTAGGCGACGGCCGTGGCCTGGTCGGCGGAGAAGAACGCCCGCTCGCGAAAGGGGAGCGACACCGGCAGGGGCGTTCGCAGCACTGAATCGGCCGCGGCGAGCCAGTCGCGACCGAGCGCGGCGGCGTCGAGGCCGGCATCGGCGAGCGCCTCGGCATAGCGCTCGTGTTCCGAGGCCGGAGTCGGGCGCAGGCGGTCGACGATCTCGCCCCCGCCGGCGCACCCGATGGTCAGCGCGGCCAGGGTCGCGACGGCCCCGGACACCGAACGGCGCCAGCGTCGCTGCGCGGCCGCCGGGTTCTCCGCTCGGATCGCTCGCTGCTCCTCGGGTCTGAATCGCTCATGCACGCAAGGTCATAGCCCGGGTGCGGAGCTTTGTTCCCGCGGCGGTCCAGATCGGCCGGGCGGGTCGCCGCTATCGCCACCGGGGCGCCGGAGCTAGAATCCCGCCATGCCCACACCCGCGTCCTCCGGCGCCGAGGGCGCCTCGTCCGCCGATCCGGCCTCGCCCGATCCGGCCTCGCCCGATCGCGCGTCGGCCGACGACCCGTCCGCCGAGTCCCAGCCGGCCGGCAGCATTGGCGATCGGCTGCGCGAATCGACCTTCCTGGCCGGTTTGCCCGAGGCGTACTACTGGCGCCTCGCGCGCTGCCTCCGCCCACTCAGCTTCGAAACCAACGCGCTGCTGTTCAGCGAAGGCGAGGAGCGGACGTACTTCGCCATCGTGACGCATGGCTCGGTGTCGATCGAGAAGCATCGCGACGGCCGCCCCGTGCGCCTTCGGACCTTCGGGCCCGGCGACGCGATCGGCGAGGGGATCCTGCTCGAGGACGCGCGCCACGGCACCACCGCGCGCGCTCTCGAGGCGACCGAGGTGCTGGCGCTCCCGCGCGAGGAGATGGCGGGGCTCGTGAAGGAATTCCCGCAGCTCTATGGCGCCCTCGTCGCGCGCGCCGCCCGCTCGATCTCGGAACGGCTGCGCAGCGTCGACGCGACCGTCTCCGGCCGTGGCCGCTCGCTCGGACTGGGCGGGATCCACGTCCGCGTCGAGAAGGATCTGCTGGGCGAGCGCGAACTGGCCGACGAGGCGCTCTACGGCGTCCAGACGCTGCGGGCGTTGGAGAATTTTCCGATCACCGGCGTCTCCCTGCGCGAGTTCCCTGCCCTCGTCGAGGCGCTCGCCGCGGTGAAGGAGGCGGCCGCGCTGGCCAATCGCGACCTGGGGTTGCTCGCGCCCGCGATCGCCGACGCGATCGCCCTCGCCTCGTCAGAGATCCGGCGCGGCCGGCACCACGAGCACTTTCTCGTGGACATGATCCAGGGCGGCGCCGGGACGTCGACGAACATGAACGCGAACGAGGTTATCGCCAACCGCGCTCTCGAACTGCTCGGCCTCAAGCGCGGCGAGTACCAGCACGTGCATCCGAACAATCACGTCAACCTCAGCCAGAGCACCAACGACGTCTACCCGACGGCCGTGAAGATCGCGCTGCACCGCCAGATCGAATTGCTGCGTGAGGCGATGGCAGCGCTGGCCGCGGCGTTCAACGTAAAAGGCACCGAATTCGGCGGCTTCGTCAAGATGGGGCGCACGCAGCTACAGGACGCCGTCCCGATGACGTTAGGCCAGGAATTCTCCGCCTTCGGCACGACGATCCTCGAGGACGTCGATCGGCTGGGCGAGGCTCAGGCACTGATCCGCGAGATGAACATGGGAGCGACCGCGATCGGGACCGGGATCAACGCACCAATCGGCTACGCCGACCGCGTGCGCGAGCATCTGAATGAGATCACCGGCCTCACGCTGATCACCGCGCCGGATCTGGTGGAAGCCACGGCCGACACGGGCTCGTTCGTGCAGCTCTCGGGAGTGCTCAAGCGGTGCGCCGTCAAGCTCTCGAAGATCTGCAACGACCTGCGGCTGCTCTCGTCTGGCCCACGGGCCGGCTTCGGCGAGATCAATCTCCCCGCAATGCAACCCGGCTCGTCGATCATGCCCGGCAAGGTGAACCCGGTGATCCCCGAAGCGGTCAACCAGGTCTGCTTCGACATCATTGGCGGCGACGTCACGGGGACGATGGCGGCCGAAGCGGGGCAGTTGCAGCTCAACGTCTTCGAGCCGATCATCGCCTTCCGACTCCTGCGCGGCATCGACTCGCTCCGCGCCGCCTGCACGATCCTGCGCGAGCGGTGCGTCGCCGGGATCACGGCGAACCCCGACCGGATGCGCTGGTTCGTCGAGCACTCGATCGGTGTGGTGACCGCGCTGGTCCCGCGCATCGGCTACGAGGCGGCCACCGACGTGGCGCGTGAGGCGCTGGAGTCGGGGCGCAACGTGATGGACATCGTCGTGGAACGGGAGCTGATGACGCGCGAGGAGGTAGAGATCGCGCTACGCCCGGAAGCGATGGTCGGGGGGCGGTAGGGGCGGCGTCGTCGCCGCGTGCCGGCGGCGTGAGGCACGGACTCCACACTTATCGGACGCGACCCGTGATCTCCCTGGTTCCCGTCACGCTCGACGGCTACGGCGTGCGGCTCGAGCCACTTGTCGCCGCTCATCAGGCGGAGCTCGCCGATGCCGTGGCGGACGGGCGACTGTGGGAGCTTACCTACACCTCGGCGCCCGAGCCTGACGCGGTCGGCCGCTACATTGCCGATGCTCTGGCCGGGCAGGTGGCGGGGCACATGCTGCCCTGGGCCGTGCGCGAGCGCATCACAGGCGCCATCGTGGGCACCACGCGCTATCACGATATCGTCTCGCCGATCGACCGGGTCGAAATCGGCTACACGTGGTATGCGGCGCGGTGGCAGCGCACCCACGTGAATGCGGCGGCGAAGCTGCTGCTTCTGGCGCACGCGTTCGACACCGTCGGATGTCGCGTCGTGGGGCTGCGAACCGACATCCTCAACCTTCGCTCGCAGCGCGCCATCGAGGCACTGGGCGCCCGACGGGACGGGGTGATCCGCCATCACCACGTGCGACGCGACGGTTCCGTTCGCGACACCGTGATGTACAGCATCCTGGTGGCGGAATGGCCTGACGCGCGAGCGAGGTTGACCGAACGCGCACAACGTCACGACAGTGGTCATGGGGTCGCCGACTCCCACGTTGCAGGCGCAAAGCCCACAGCTCAGAGCCCATAGCCACTATTCCCCCCGCGCGAATCCCCCCAACGTCGCGCCCATCGCGTCGATCGTCGCGCGCGCGTTCCACCGATCCGTTCCGTTATAGACGAACGCGAACGCCAGGATCTCGCCATTCTCCGCCGTCACGTAGCCGGCCAGAGAGATGACGGTGTTCGTCGTCCCCGTCTTCGCATGCAGATTCCCCTCGGCCGGGGTGTTGCGCATGCGGTTGCGGAGGGTTTCCGACTCGCCGGCAACGGGCAGCGATGCATGAAAGGGCGCCGACCAGGGCGCGCGATGGGCGTAGCCGAGCAGACCGACGAGGGCGCGCGGTGTCGTGCGGTCGTTGACGGACAACCCGCTGCCATCGGCCGCGAAGACGGCGTTGGCCGAGACGCCGACGTTGTCGGCCATGAATCGCTGCAGCATCACGTTCCCCGTTTGGGCCGAACCCGGGCTGTTGGTGTTCGCGGCGCTGGCGGCGTTGCGGAAGATCAGCTCGGCGTAGTGGTTGATGCTCTCGCGATTCATCACCGAGACCAGCGCGTGCAGCGGCGGCGACGGGAGACCGCCCAGTCGCACTGCGTCGTCAGGCGTGGCGCGTGCCTGCACCGCACCGTCGACCTGCACGCCCGCGCGACGCAGCGCCTCGGCGAAGGCGCCCGCCGTGTAGCGGGCGGGATCCTCGACGACGAGCATGTAACGACGCGCGGCGCTGTTGCGCCCGACGGAGCCTCGTACCTCGACGCGACCGTCGGGGTGCGTGAACGCGCTCACCGACGCGCCGCTTCCCGGAACGGTGCGTACGCGGTTGGTCATCGCCACGCCACTCGTCGCCGGCTCGAACTCGACGACGGCGCTGCCGAGCGCTCCGGCGGGGCGTACGACGATGGTGACCAGATTCTCGTTGAGTGAAAGCGCCGAGACGCGCGCGGCATACCCCGCGTTGAGGTAGCGCGTCTGCCATCCGTCGGGGACTCCCCGCGACTCGAACCGTGTCGCATCGGCGACGATATTGCCGCGTACGTGCGTGATCCCGGCGTCGGCGACGATCCGGGCCAGCGCGTCGACCGGAGCGGTGGGAGAGCGCGGCGACATGAACCGAGGCGCGAGGGCGGGATCACCGGCGCCACGGAGGAAGAGATCGCCCTCGATCACCCCGTCCTCGCGGATCGCCCCGTCGTGCAGCACGTCGGTGCTGAAGCGATGGTTCGGTCCGAATTGCTCGAGCGCCACGGCCGCGGTGAACAGCTTCATCGTCGACGCGGGTAGCATCGCCACGTCGGCGTCGCGCGAAAAGAGTGTGTCGCCGCGCGTGACCGACGTGACCATCACGCCCCAGTCGCCACTGCGGGTGCCACGGCGCAGCATCTCCCCGAGGTCGGCGGAGAGCGCCGTGGCCGACCGGGGGGTGGTTGCCGTGGGGGCGGGCGGGGGCGCCGGAGCGCGGCGGCGCGCCTGAGCCCCGGCGTCGACGAGCGGCACGCCGGCGGACAGCAGAGTCGTCGCGGCGAGGATGGCGGTCGAAGTGAGCCGGCGCGCGCGCGCGGCGGCGTTGGAGCGAACTGGAGCCTGAAGCGAACGGGTCATGGGGTCCGTCTAGGGCAACTCATGTTCCGTCGCACCCCGGGAAGGGTGCGCGTGGAGCGGGCCGATCGATGCAGGGGGGGCGCCGAGTGCCGGACGGGCGCGGGACGTCAGACCTTGAGAATGATTCCGCGGCGGTGCAATCCGGTCAGCACCAGGAACCAGAAGGCGACGAACGTCAGGGCGAACAGCAACGACGCGAACATCGTCGGGGCCCACGAGTCGAAGAAGGTCAGGAAGATCCAGCGCTGCAGCGGCTGCGGGGCACCGGTGGCGGATGGAACGGTAATGACCGAATAGATCAGCCGCGCCATCAGTCCCGATCCGACGAAGGCGACGATCGGATTCACGCCATACACCACGAACGGGTAGGTCCATCCGCGCCACCCGCGAATGTCGACCATCCAGGAGATCGTCGCGATCGACACGGCCGCCATCCCCGCCGTGAACACCACGTACGAGCTGGTCCAGAGCCCCTTGTTGATCGGGAAGGCCCAGTGCCAGACGAGCCCGACCATCATCGCCAGCGCGCCGACAGCAAACAGTGCGGTCAGTCGCTCGGCGAGCGGACGCCGATCGCCGAGCAGTCGGCCGGCCCAGGCGCCGAGGAGGACCGTGCCGACGGCCGGGACCGTAGACAGCACCCCTTCTGGATCCCAGGTCCGGGTGCCGCCATAGAGATGATTGCCCCACGCGCCCCAGTCGAGCAGTGTCCGATCGAGCCAGGCAGCCAGCGTCCCCGACGGGTCGTCGAGCGTCCGCCAGCCCATGACGCCCGAATCGGGCACGGGAACCAGCGTCATCACGGCCCAGTAGCCGAGGAGGAGCGCGCCGGCGGCGAGGAGCTGCGCGCGGGGCCGGAGCCAGATGACCAGCAGCCCGCCCGCGGCGTAGGCGAGGCCGATGCGCTGTAGCACGCCGAGGATGCGCGTGTGCACCGGGCGGTCGAGCACCCGGTCGAGAAAGCTCGGGGTCTCGACGCCGGCCACGGCGCCCCAGGTGAAGAAGGGGAAGTACGAAATCGCCAGCCCGAGCAGGAAGATCGTCGCGGCGCGGCGGAGCACCTGCCGCGTCAGCGCCGGGTTGTCCGCCCCGCGCGCCCGTCGCGCCTCGAGCGAGAGCACGGTGGTGACGCCGACGATGGACAGAAAGAAGGGAAAGATCAGGTCGGTCGGCGTCCACCCATGCCACTCGGCGTGCCGCAGCGGCGGGTAGATCGCCGACCAGGTGCCCGGGTTGTTGACGAGGAGCATCCCGGCCACCGTCAGGCCGCGGAAGACGTCGAGCGACAACAACCGCTCGCGCACGCCACCCACGGCCGCAGGTTCGCCGCGGGGCCCGCCGGCAAGGCGGACGTTGGCCGCGTCGGCCGACCTGGCGGCGGGCCCGACGCGTTCGGCGACACCCGATGCGTTCATGCGCCGCGCGGGACCGGCACGGCCGAGCTGTCGGCGCTGGGCGCGGTGGGCAGCGCCCACTCGCCGCCGCTGCAGACGAACCGGACCGCCTCACGGGGCGCGGCGTCCCCGTCCTCGGCGCCGCCGACGTAGGCACCACTGAATCGGATCTCCGCCTCTCGCTCGCTCACCCGCTCCACCCCGTGGAAGGCGACGAGGAGCGTGGTCCAGCTTCCCGCTTCGGTCAGCTTGGCCCGGACGATGGCCTGCTGCTCTTCGGCTGGTGGGAAGAGATAGGTGGGGCCGGTAGCATTGAGGTACGCCATCGCGCTCGCCGGAACGGCGCTATCGGTCGAGATCGGGTTGAGGAATCGCACCGGCTTCGGATTGCGGGCGGCGATGTAGCGCTGGACGCCGGCCTGTCCGAGCCGCGCTGCCGTGGGCTCGGCGCAGGCACGCATGTCCGCTCGTCGGGTCGCGAGTTCGTCACCCGACGGACCGCAGGCGGTGAGCAGCACGCTGGCGACGCCGGCCGTGACCACGGCGCCCCGGAGACGGGAGTTACGGATGATTGTCATGCCGAGAGTTTGGGGCATCGAGCGACGAATGTCGAGAGCAATCGACGCGCGCGGTGCCGCGGAACATATGTCGCGTTCCCGGGACGATTGCCCGGAGCACGTATCCTGCAGCGTTCGGCACGGGTCGACGCACGCCTTCCCCGCCGTGACCGCGCTCAGGGTCATCGTTCGGCGCGCGCCATCACCGCACGGGAGGAGATCGATGCGCAATACGAGTCTCATTCGGGAGGGCGCGATCGCCGGCATCATCGGCGCGACCGGTGTCGCGCTCTGGTTCCTGCTCGTCGACTCGGTCAGCGGGCGCCCCTTCTATACCCCGGCCACGCTCGGCGAGGGGGTTCTGAGCCTGTTCGGACTGCGCCGCGGCGACGGTTTCGTCACCTACGCGTCGATCTACACGATCTTCCACTTCACAGCCTTCATCCTCGTCGGCATCGTCGCCGCGGCAATCGTCCGCTGGGGCGTGCGCGAGCCGGCGGTGCTGGCGGGAGCGCTGATCCTGTTCGTGGCGATCCAGGTGGCCTTCTACGGATTCACCGCGCTGCTGTCGCAGAGCGACCGGATCGGGGACCTCGCCTGGTATCAGGTGGGCATCGCCAACGTGATCGCCGCCGTGCTGATGGGCTTCTACCTCTGGAAGGCCCACCCCGCGGTCGGCCGGCGAATGGACTACGCGCTCGGGGGCGGGGAAAGGTGAAAGAGGCGGCTCTGGGCTATGGGCTTTGGGCTGTGCGCTAACAGCAGACCAGCTAACAGCAATTCGCAAACAGCGGCTCGAGGCTACGGGCTGTCTGCGGCGGGTTGATACGCGGCGACGTCAAACTGTCCGCGTGGTGCGGCGCTTTCCGGTAGCGTTGACGGATGCAGGATTTTCGGAACCTGCGCGTCTGGCATACGGCCCATGCCCTCACGCTGTCGGTGTACCGCGCCACATCGGACTTCCCGGCGGGAGAGCGCTACGGGCTCGCTTCTCAGCTCCGGCGCGCAGCGGCGTCGATTGGGGCAAACATCGCTGAGGGCTGCGGCCGCTCATCGGACGCCGACACTCGGCGCTGCCTCCACATCGCTATAGGGTCAGTCTGCGAGCTGCACAACCACGTGCTGCTCGCGCGCGACCTTGGATTGATTGAAGAGTCGCGGGCGAACGGCATCGAGAGCGAGCTGACATTGGTGAGACGTATGCTTCTGCGCCTGGTCGCAAGGTTCGGGACACGATGACACGCCCGCCCGCATTAGAGCCCGTCTCGCCACCGCCCACAGCCCACACCCCACAGCCCATAGCCCATAGCAGCCCCTACGCATTCCCCGGCGCCCACCCGACCTGCGCCGCCGCGGTGCCGTCTTCCTGTCGCCCCGACCAGCGGAAGAAAACGAAAGTCATCACGACGTAGAAGAAGAGCCCGCCGGGGATCCACATGATCAGGCCGCCGATCTGCTGGTCCATCATCGGGGAGATTCCCCACAGGCGCGGCGCGGCGGCATAGGCGGGATAGAGCACGCTGTCGGCCATCGCGATATAGATGGCCACGATCGACATCGGCACGGCCATGAGGAAGCAGTAGAGCATCTGCCCCGGATAGGCGAGCCGCGGCAACTCCGGTACGGGGCTGAGGATCGGCCACCACATGATCACCGCGGTGCTCATGAAGAGGAGGTGCTGGAGGATGTGAACCTCGTGCACCTCGACGGCGGTGTTGTAGAGCGCCGGGATGTGCCAGACGGCGACCGTCACGTTGAAGATCGCGTAGGCCATCGCCGCTCGCGTCACGCGCGTCGACAGCGGCGCGACCGCCCGGTGCAGGAGCACGGGACGGATCATCCACCCCGGCAGGCCAAAGAGCAGCAACGGGGGCATGATCAGCGTGAGCAGCAGATGCTGCACCATGTGCGCGCTGAACAGGTAGTAGTCGCTCAGGTCGTGGATCGGCCCGTTGAGCGAGACGAAGATCAGGGCGAGCGCCGCCCAGAACGACAGGCGTTGGGCGGGCGTGGGCGCGGGGCGGTCACCGGTGCGGCCGGTGGCGGCGCGCGCGCGCCATTCGTAGAGGGCGCCGATGATCGCGAGCCCGATGACGGTGCTCGGATGCACGCTGAAGTCGTTCCAGCGCAAGTCGGCGATCGGGTGCAGCAACGCCGTGATGAACGGCATGAGTAGCTCCTGGAAACTCACTGCTCCGACACGTGCCGGGGCGTGCCGCCGTCAGGCGGCGCACCCCGGCGCCCGCGTCAGGTGAGCAGGCCGAGCCGGATCGCGATCTGACCGAACAGGAAGAGCAGCGCGATGATCGTCACGATCGCGATGATCAGGGGGCCGGTGAAGAGCGCGCGAAACAGCTTGTGATCGTACTTGAGGTGCATGTAGAACATCACGACGATGATGAACTTGGCCGCCGAGAGCGTGAGCATCGACGGGACGTAGATCCGCGAGGTCTCCCATGCCGGGATGTAGTAGGCTGACACCTCGATCACTGTGATGATCGTGAGGATCACACCGATGACGACGTACTTCTGCCATGTCGGGTGGTCGGCATGCGCATGCTCGTCATGGGCCGGCGCATCCGTGCCTGGGGCGAGCGGTTGATGCGTCTTCGAGTCCATCACGTCCTCTTAGGTGATGAGGTAGACGAGCGGGAAGATCACGATCCACACCACGTCGACGAAGTGCCAGTACAGCGCGGCGAGATCGACGTTGAGCGCGTCGTCGGGTCCGAGGCCGCGCTTCATGTCGATCGCGAGCAGGGTGCCAAGCCAGAGCACGCCGACCGTCACGTGCGCGCCATGGAAGCCTGTGAGCGTGAAGAACGAGGATCCGAACAGGTTGGTGCGGATCGTCAGGCCTTCGTGCACGAAGGCGGTGAACTCGTACGCCTGAAAGCCGAGAAAGATCAGTCCCAGGAATGCGGTCAGCCCGAGCCAGAGCTTGGAGGAGCCGATCATGCGCTGCAAGGTGCCCTGGCGCGGCATCCGCTTCTCGACCACCGCGTTGTGCGCCAACACCATCGCGAGCGACGACATCAGCAGCACGAAGGTCGACGCCGACGTGATGGGGATGTCGAGAATCGCCGGGTAGCTGACGCCGGTCTGCGGGTTCGTCCAGGCCTCGTGCGGGTACGGGCCGACGAGGCTCCGTCCCTTGTAGATCAGGTAGGTCGAGATGAGGCAGGCGAACAGCATGCACTCCGAGCCGATGAAGGCCCAGATGGCGATCTTCCGATTATCCAGCCCCGTCGACGTGTGGTGATGTGACACGTGTGGGTCGACGAGTCCGGGAACGGTGGCAGCAGTGGAAGCCACGGAAATTGAACTCCAGAAGCGAGAGAAACGGGACGATGACGAACGCGGGTTCGAGCCGGGTCGGGCTCAGTGCGGATCTTCCAGCGGTGTCAGCAACCAGGCGTAGAGCGTACCGGTGAGGAGCGACGCGCCACCGATCAGCAGCGTCAGCGCCAGCAGCTTGCTCTCGAGATGCAGGAAGAACATGCCGGAGAACATGATGATGATGGCCGCGGCGGTGATCAGCGGCTTGATCGTCGACGACGGCATCGGAATGCCGAGCTGCTTGGCCGTGTACGTCTCCGTCTCGATGTGCGGGCCAGCTTCCGCCGGCTGTTGCGGGCGTCCCCCCTGCGGAACTTCGAACGAGCTGCCGGTACCATTGCCCGCCACTTCGACATCCACCTGGCGGTCGCCCTGCTGCGTGTGCGGCACTTCACGCGTCTTGGACGGCGACTTCATGTCCCAGAGCGGATAGCGCGACGTGATCGTCGGGAGCTTGGCGAAGTTGTATTCCGGCGGCGGCGAGGGAATCGCCCACTCGATCGTCGGTGCGCCCCACGGGTCGTTGCCGGCGATCGGGCCGTTGTTCCTGCTGCGGAAGAAATTGTAGACGAACACGGCCGTCGACCCGACGAGCATGAACGCGCCGATCGAGGCGAGGAAGTTGAACGTGTCCCACCCCTGGTTCGCGTCGTATGTGTAGATGCGGCGCGGCATGCCGAGCAGTCCGGCGAAGTGCATCGGGAAGAACGTCAGGTTCATCGCCAGGAAGTTCGACCAGAAGTGCACCTTGCCCAGCGTCTCGTTCATCATCCGCCCGAAGATCTTCGGGAAGTAGTGATAGATCCCGGCCATGATGCCCATGATCGAGCCGCCGAACAGCACGTAATGGAAGTGCGCCACGACGAAGTAGGTGTCCGTCTGCTGCAGGTCGGCCGGCGGCGACGAATGCATGACGCCCGAGATGCCGCCGATCGTGAACAGCGCGACGAGGCCGACGGCGAACAGCATCGCGCTGTTGAACCGGATCGACCCGCCCCACATGGTGGCGATCCAGTTGAAGATCTTCACCCCCGTCGGGATCGCGATCAGCATCGTCGTGAGGGCGAACACCGAGTCGGCGATCGGCCCCATGCCGACGGCGAACATGTGGTGGGCCCACACGCCGAAGCCGAGGAAGCCGATCAGAATGCCCGAGTAGACCATCACCGGATAGCCGAACAGCGGCTTGCGCGAGTTCGTCGGGATGATCTCCGAGACCAGACCGAACGCCGGCAGGATGAGGATGTAGACCTCGGGGTGTCCGAACACCCAGAACAGGTGCTGCCAGAGCAGCGGGTCGGCACCAGCGGCGGTCGTGTAGAAGTTCGTGCCGAAGAAGCGATCGAACTGCAGGAAGACCAGCGCGACCGTGATCGCCGGGAAAGCGAGGATGATCAGGAACTGCACCACGAACGACATCCACGTGAACATGGGCATGCGCATCATGTTCATGCCGGGCGCGCGCATGTTGATGATCGTCGTGATGAAGTTGAACGCGGCCGCGAGCGACGAGATGCCGAGGATCTGCAGGCCGATGACCCAGAAATCGATGTTGATCCCGGGCGAATACGCCGTCGTCGTCAGCGGCGTGTAGCCGAACCAGCCTCCGTTCGGCGCGACCATGAAGAAAATCGGCGCCGTGATGAAGATGCCGCCGAGCAGATAGACCCAGTAGCTGAACGCGTTCAGTCGCGGGAACGCGACGTCGCGCGCGCCGATCTGCAGCGGAATGAGGAAGTTGAAAAAGGCGGCCGAGAGCGGCATGATGGCGAGGAACACCATCGTCGTGCCGTGCATCGTGAACAGCTGGTTGTACAGTTCGGCCGAGACGATCTCGCCGTTCGGGCCGATGAGCTGGGCGCGAATGACGACGGCCTCGAGCCCGCCGAAGAGGAAAAAGAAGAGCGAGGTATAGAGATAGAGCACGCCGATTCGCTTGTGATCGGTCGTCGTCAGCCAGCTCCAGATCCCGCCGTTCTGTACGACGGGCGCGGCCGCGATGCGTGGAGCGGCAGCGGCGGTGGTTGCCATCAGGTTCTCCGTATCCGTCAGCTGTGAACGAGCGTAGTCATACGCGGTCGGCCGGTCGTTCGCGACGGCGAACGGCCGCGACGTGCGCCAGGAGTAGCGCCGGGCATTGCGTCCGGTGGTGCGGCAATCGGTGCCCGCATCACTTCAACGCCAGCAGGTAGGCGACGATGTCGGCGACCTGCTGTTCGGTAAGCCCGCCGCCGATCGGCCCCTGTGCCGTAATCGGATCGATCTGATCCGCACCGAGCGTCGGCATGAGGCTGCCCGGTTTCATCAGGCGTGCATTCTTGATCCAGGCCGTCAGGTTCCGCGGCGTGTTCGCGTACATCCCCGCGGCCAGCGTGTGGCGCGACCCGAAGTGCGTCAGGTCCGGCCCGAGGCGGCCCACCGACGATGGATTGCCGTTGATCGCGTGGCACCCGATGCACGAGCTGCGGGAGTAGATCTCGCGCCCACGCTCGGCATCACCGACCAGCGCCTCGTTCACCCTGAGTCCCCGCGGGATCTCCTGAGTGGGGATGGCAAACGGCGGCAGCTCTTCGGCCGGAAACCAGTATGGCTCCACCGGCGGCCGCAGGGTCAGCGCCGTGCTGTCCTGCGCCCCGGGCGCCGTCGCGAGCTGCAGCGCCGCGCCGGTGCTCCCGCCGGCGGCACCAGCCGCACCAGCGGCACCGGCCGGGGCGGTTGGCGCCACCGGAGCCGGCGGAGCGACCGCGCCGAACATGGCGGGCGATGCCTGATGGGCCACCCAGCGATCGAACTGATCCGGCTGCACCGTATACAAACGGAACTTCATGTTCGCGTGCGAGGCGCCGCAGTACTCGGTACAGAAGCCATTCCACACCTGGGCAACGTGACCGACGCTGTCCGGCGTGAACCAGAGATAGTTCGTGTGGTTGGCGATCAGGTCGCGCTTGCCACCCATTTGCGGCACCCAGAACGAGTGCAGCACGTCCTCGGTCTTCAGGGCGAAGTTGACCGTGCGACCGATCGGGACGTACAGCTCGTTCGCCGTACGGATCCCGTATTCCGGATAGTAGAACTCCCACCACCACTGATGCCCGATCACTTCGACCTGGAGCGCATCGGGAACGGCCTTCGCCTGCGTGCGAAAGATCGTCCGCACCGTGGGTACGGCGATCAGCACGAGAATGATCGCCGGCGCCACGGTCCACATGATCTCGAGCGTCGTGTTGCCGTGAACGTGTTTCGGTTCGGGTTGCCCCTCGCGCCGACGGAACTTGATGATCGTGTAGATCAGCGCCGCCTCGACGACGATGAAGACGATCGTCCCCCAGCGCAGCAGTTGATCCCAGAGCGCGAGGATCGCGCGATTGAACTCGGTCTGGGGATTGAACGTCGAGTTCGGATAGTCCTGCGCACACGCGGCGAGCGCCAGCACGAGCCCGACCGATACGACGGCCGAGACGAGCTGGCGCGGGCGGTGATTGGAAGGCATGCCTGATCCCTGTTACAGCGTGACGCGGTTCGGCGCGATGTGAGGGGTGCGCACGGGCCGACACGGTGAGTTGAGCTGCAAAAGCTACCAAGCGCCCACAGCGCGATCAAGCTGTCGCGCAACATCGAACAAGGCTCGACGCGACTGGCGAACGCCAGTACATCCGTTATGGATCGCGCCGTCGGCATTGCCCCTTCACGCCTGTGGTGAAATGCCCGACACGACGGCTCCGTACGGCAGCAATCACACGTGACGACGGGACCCTGACGTTCGTCCTCGTGTGGTCGCCCCGCGCCCGAACGGCACCGCTGGTCATCCGCCGGCCGACCCGCTCGATCCGCCACTTTCCGGTGCGTTCCAGCTTCCCCCGTCGCTCCATGTCGCACGATCGCTCCGCCCACCCGCGCGATCGCGCGCGACCGGCCCGCGAGGTGGGCGCCCGCTTGGCGCACCTCGCTACCCTTGCCGCCGTCGCAGTCCTGACGGCCGGTTGCCCCACCCCGGGCTCGCCCGACGCACCCCGAAGCGCGAACGCGGGGGTGGCCGCCCCAGCCGCCGGCCGCGGCGCGTCGGCGACCCTCGTCTCCGCCGCCGCCAGCGCGAACCCTTCGGCGGGCGGCGAGCTCTCGACCACCGCCGTCCCCGACGGCGCGATCGGAATCGGCGTCGCCCACGACCCCTCGCTCGCCGGCATGGCCGCGGTCGCGCAGGGGGTCACGCTCGCCGTCGAGCATCTCAACGCCGCGTCGGGCGACCTGCGCTTCGTGGCCCGGACTAACTCCCCCGGCGTGACCTCCGCCGTGCAGATCGCCACCGAACTGCGCGACGATCCGCGCGTCGTCGGTGTGGTCGGCCACAGCGAGAGCGGCTCCACCCTCGATGCGATTCCCGTCTACGAGGACGTCGAAGGGGGTGGGGCAAACGCGCTGGTCGCCATCTCCCCCACCGCGACGAGCCCCCGCCTCACCGGACGGAGTCCCTGGTTCTTTCGCGTCTGCCCGAGCGATCTCGCCGTCAGTCGGGCGATCGCGCGCTACGCCCTCGACACGCTCGGCGCCCGCCGCGCGGCGATCGTCTACCGGAACGACTCCTATGGACGCGACTGGACCAAGGAGTTCGTGGCCGCCTTCACCGCCGGCGGAGGGGCGATCGTGCAGCGCGATCCCTACCTGCCGGGCATCACGGAATGGGCCGCGTATGCCGGCTACATGCAGGCACTGCAGGCCGACGTCTTTCTCTACCCGGGTAGTCTCGAGGATGCCGTGCTCTCGATTCGTGCGCTGCGCGCGATCGGTGCCGACATTCCGTTCATCGGCGGCGACGCGGCCAGCGCCCTGGCCGCATCGCCTGACGAGTTCGCGGGCGAGCGCTACACCGCCTTTTTTGACGCGCGTACGGCATCGGGATCCGAAGCCCGCGCCTTCGTCGCCCGCTTCCGCGAGCGGTTCGGGATGGACCCCGACCAGCGCGCCGCGCTCGCCTACGATGCGGCGCTGCTCATCGGCGAGGCGGCCCGCGCCGTCGGGACGGACCGCATGAAGATTCGCGACCACCTCGAGCGCCTCGGTACCGACCTCCCCGCGGTCGATGGGGTGGCCGGCGCGATCGCCTTCGACCGCAACCATGATCCGCGCGACACGCGCGTGATCGTCGCACGGGTGGCCGCACGATGAAGATCCTGCGCTCCGTTCGCGGCCATCTGCTGCTCGGCTTCACCACCACCACGCTCATGCTGTGCGCGGCCGGACTCGTTGCGCTCACCGCCCTCCAACAGGGCAACGCCCGCTCGCAGGCGGCGGTCACCATGCTGCACGACGAATACGATATCGTGCAGCGCACCGTGACGGCGATCCTGCGCGAGTTCGTCGGTGGACTCCGCTACCTGAACACCCGCGCCCCCGCCGACGAGGCGCGCTATCTCGTGCTCATGGAGGACGCGGACCGCCTCCGTCGTGAGGCGATCGCGCTCCCGATCCTGGCCGTCGAGGAGCGCACCCAGCTCGAACGGATCGGGCAGCGGCAGAGCGCGATTGAAGTCGGACTGGCGATGGCGCGCGCCTATGGCGTGATCGGTCGTGAGGCGGACGCGGCCCGCGTCCTCGAGGCGTCGGCCGCCGACATCGGCGCGATCGATGAAGCGCTGGACCTGTTGCAGCGCTCGGCCGCCCGCCGCGCCGACGACCGCAACGCGCAGATGGCCCGTGACCTCCGTCGCAGCGAGTGGACGCTCGGCGTGATGATCTTCTTCGCGCTGCCGCTCGCCGGTGGCATCGGCGTACTTACCTATCGCGCCGTCACGAGGCCTCTGGCGGCCCTCAACGCGGAAACCGAAGCGATCGGCGGCGGCGATCTGCGCACCGTCGACCGCGCCGCCGGCACGGAAGCGACGGAAGAGTTCGCCCAGCTCGCCGCCTCGCTCGACCAATCGCGCGGCCGGCTGCGCGTGCTCCTCGAAACGGTGCAGCGTGAGGCAGACGAGGTCAGCGCGGCCGCCGAGGAGTTGGCCAGCTCGGCCGGCGGCGCCGCGTCGTCGACTCAGCACGTGACGCAGGCGGTCACCGAGATGGCGCAGAGCGCCTCCGAACAGCTCGACGCCCTCACGGCCGCGAGTGCGGCCGTGCGCAAGCTGGCCGAAGACGGCGCGGTGATCGCCGACGCGAGCGACGCGAGCGAGCATTCCGCGCAGGAGATCCGACGCGCCGCCGCGCTCGCCCGTGACCAGATCGCGCGCGCGCTCGACGTGCTGCTCGGCGCGCGCGACGTGGTCGACACGTCGGCGCGCGAGATCGCCGCGCTGCGCGAGGCCACGGCGTCGATCGATACCTTCGTGGCACTGATCGCCGACATCGCCTCGCAGACCAACCTGCTCGCCCTCAATGCGGCGATCGAGGCGGCGCGTGCCGGCGCGGCGGGCAAGGGGTTCGCCGTGGTCGCCGACGAGGTCCGCCGGCTCGCCGATCAGAGCGGCGAGGCGGCGGAAGAGGTCGCGCGCTCGGTGCGCAACATCCGTCAGCGCGTCTCCGACGCCACCACCGCCGCCGAGATGGGCACCGCGCGCATGCAGGACGTCCGCACGGTGGCGAGCGCCGCGAGCGAGGCGCTCGACGGTATCGAGTCGGCGGTCACGCGCGTGGAGAGCGCCGCCTCACGCGTGAGCGACGCCGTCGACGAGAGCCGCGGCACGATTCGCGACGTCGAGGGCTCGATCGTCACGGCGCGCGACGCCTCGCAGGGGCACGCAGCCACCGCGGAAGAAGTCGCCGCCTCGACCGAGGAGACGTCAGCATCCAGTCAGGAAGTCAGCGCCACGGCCGAGGTGCTGCGCACCGCGGCCGGCCGGATGCGCGATCTGGTCGGAGAGTTCAGAACGGGCGACTGAGGGGCGACTGACGGGCGACTGACGGGCGTCAGGCGCCGGCCTCCTCTGCCGGCGCCGAGCGTCGTCAGGCGCCGGCGTGGTGCGATTCGCGGATCATGATCCCCCGCTTCGCCAGTTCGGCGACATATCGCTCGCCGGGCACGCACTCGTCCGGCGTGTGGACCCCGGGCGCAATCGCGCCGCTCGCCTGGAGCTGGCCGGTGATCGACAGCGTGAAGCCGGTCGTCCGCATCATCGCCGTGATGCCGCGCTCGTCGTCCGAACGATCCACGAGCTCGAAGGTGTGCGTCATCGGCGCGCCGTCCTTCTCACCCGTCACGATCACGCGCAGCGCCACGAGATCCGGCTTGTTGAGGCGTAGCCGCGGTCCCATCGCCGCGACGGCGACGTCGCGCGGGATCACCGGCATCCCCTTCACCTCGACCGGTTCCAGCTCGAACAGGCCGAGCTCGCGGATCGCGCGCACGAGGTCGGCGTGCCCGGGGAAGCGCAGCGTCTTGTACTCGAGCGTCGGAATCTGCCCCTGGTAGCGCTGGCCCATCGAGGAGAGCCCGCCCGCGGTGTGGAACGCTTCCAGCGCGCCCACCGGCTCGTCGAAGTGCACGGGCTCGATCTCGCTCAGCGCATCGACCTCGACCAGCATACCGTCGCGCACGATCTGCGACCGCGTCGTGTAATAGTCGAGCACACCCTCGAGCGAATAGGCGATCTGGTACTTGAGCGGACCCTCGGGCTCCTGCGGCAGCCCGCCGACATAGATGCGCACCGACGTCGTGCGATCGAGCCGCTCGATGCCGAGTTGCGCCAGGATGTTGACCATCCCCGGCGCGAGCCCCGTGTCGGGAACGACGCTGATCCCCTTGGTCGTCGCCTCCCCGTCGAGTTCGCGCTGCTGGTCGACGATCGCCGTGTTGCCGCCGAGATCCGTGAAGTGCACCCCCGCCTCGACGGCGCACCGCGCGAGATCGAGATTGAAGTAGTAGGGGATCGCGCTCATCACCGCGTCTGCCTCACGCATCAGCGCCATGAGCGCGTCGCGGTCACGCACGTCGAGCGGCGTCGGGATCAGGCGATGGCCCGAGTACGGCGCGAGGAAGGGCGGAAGATGATCGGCATGCAGATCCGCCAGCCGCACCTGGGTGACGTCGGGGTTCTGGAGCAGGTCATATGCGCACGCCGAGCCTTGCAGGCCAGCGCCAAGTACGAGCATTCGCATGGAAGGTCCTCATCGGGGTTCGGACGACGGGCAGCGGGCAAGCTAGGCAAGGTCGGCCGTGCGGGCCAGTGACGGGCTCACGGGCGCGATCGATGCAACGCGAGAACGCAGACGAGTCGGTGACCGACGCCGCTCCCTGCCGCCCCGACCCCGCGCCCCATGGCCGACCCAACCGCCGACTTCCGCGACCGCCTGCTCGAATCCACCGGCGCGATCCGCCGCCTCCTCGAGGAGAGCCGCCGCATCGCGGTCCTCGGCATCAAGACCGCAGACACCGGCCAGCCCGCGTATTACGTCCCGCAGTACGCCAAGCGATCGGGATACGAGATCATCCCGGTGCCGGTGTACTATCCCGACGTCACCGAAATCCTCGGCGAGCCGGTGTACCGTACGGTCGCCGAGGTGCCGGGTCCGGTCGACATCGTCAACGTCTTCCGGCGGCCCAAGGACATCCCCGCCCACGTCGACGACATTCTGGCGAAGCAGCCGCGCGCCGTCTGGTTCCAACTCGGCATCCGCCACGACGAGGCCGCCGAAACCTTCGCCCGTGCCGGCATCGAGGTCGTTCAGGACCGCTGCCTTCTCGTTGAACTCCAGATGATCGGCCGCTAGCGGTGACCACGCGCGGCGGTGATCGGCCGCCAGCCGAACTCACGCCCCGCAAACGGGAAGTGGGCCGCGAGCACCGAAACGCTCACAGCCCACAGCCCACCACCCATAGCCGCCGTGCCTACCGTCCCGCTTCCCGGCGGGCCCGCTCGCGATACGCCTCGCTGGCGTAGATCGCGACCTCGACCCGGCGGTTCTCGGCGCGGCCCGTCTCGGTGTCGTTCGAGGCGATCGGCTCACGCATTCCAAGTCCCGCGGTGGTCAGCCGGCTGTTCGGGACACCGGCCTCGACGAGCGCGCGAGCGGCCGCGGCGGCGCGACGCTCGGACAGCCTCTGGTTGTAGGTCGCGTCGCCGACCGCGTCGGTGTGTCCAGCCAGGAGGACACGCGTGTCCGGATACTTGTCCAGGCTGTTGGCGAGATTGCGGAGATTTTCACGGGCCGCCGGCTTCACGACCTCGGAGTCGAAATCGTAGAGCAGGCCGCTGTCGAACGTCACGACGATGCCCTCTTCGACCCGCGCCACGGTGGCGCCCGGGATGTTCTGTTGCAGCTCCTTGGCCTGCTGATCCATCTGATGGCCAATGATCGCGCCGGCTGCACCACCCACTACCGCGCCGATGATCGCCCCACGGGCCGTGGAGCCCGTCTGGTTGCCGATCACGCCGCCAATGGCTCCGCCGGCCGCGCCGCCGATGATGGCGCCCTGGTCCCGGTTGTTGAGCGAGGCGCACGCGCTGAGCGGACCGACGGAAAGAAGAGCGACCGCGGCGAGCGCGGTGGAACGACGAACGAAGCTGGACATGGGAGAACTCCTGCGTTGGAGATCACGACGCGCGGGCATTCCGCACGAGCGTTCACCCCCGAGTAAGGCAGGAGCGGTGCCAAACGCTGGCCCTGTGACCCGGCTCACATGGAGCCCGCACGGGCGCGCCGGCGACCGCTCCCCACCGCTGACTCTCGCCTCCCTGACCCGCAACGGAGCGCCCGCTCCGCTTACCGGTCTTCGCGTCGGCCCCGGCGCCCAGCCTACCCCCACACCCGCTATTCGCCAGCATCGGACCGCCGCTCAACGAACCTCGATCACCCCCAGCACGCGCACCTCGGGGTCCGCGACGATTCGCGCCGGGCGCACGGCGACCTCGCCCGGCACCACCACCGTCGACCGCTCCTCCGCCGGGACCTCGACCCGCACGCGGCGCACGGACCCGTCCGCCGCGACCAGATCCAGATCGAGCGGGAACCGATAGGCGCCGAACCGCCCCTCCTGGCGCACGTCCAGCGTGAGTCGCCCGGCGTCATGCCGCCACGCCACCGTCACCTCGGCGAATCCCGGCCGCCGCAGCCACTGGTCGAAGAACCAGTCCAGCGGCTGACCGTGCTCCGCTTCCATGGCCGCGCGCAGATCCGCCGAGAGCGCGGTGCCGTGCGCGTGGGCGTCGTAGTAGCGTCGCACGCCGCGGAAGAACGCCGAATCGCCGACCACCGACCGTAGCATGTGCAGCGTGAAGCCGCCCTTCTGGTAGCTGTTGGCGTTCAGCAGCTTCAGATACTCCGTTTGCGCCGTGTCGAGCACCGGGCGTTCGGCCACCACCGGCGCCGCGATGACCTGGCGCCGGATCCCGTCCATCCCGGCGCGGAACGCCGAATCGCCGACGTCGTGCTCGGTCCAGAGCTGGGCGAAGTAGGTCGCGAACCCTTCGGACAGCCAGAGATGGCCCCACTCGCGTTCGGTGACCGCGTTGCCGAACCACTGGTGCGCGGTCTCGTGCGCCACCAGGCCGATCCCCAGCGTCCGCTCGCGGAACGCCCGATCGCTGTAAAAGATCGCCGACGCGTTTTCCATCCCGCCGAACCGCGTCGTGGTCTGCAGGTGCGCGAGCTTCTCGTATGGATAGGGGGCGACCAACCGGCTGAAGTGCGCCACCATGTCGCCAGCGCGCGCGAACGGGCCCGGGGCGAAATCGCGCACTTCAGGTGACAGATAGACGGCCTGCGGCACGCACCCCGGCGACTCGGCGAGCCCGCACGCCGTCTGGCCGAGGTCGACGAACGCCAGCGGCGCCGCGGCGATCACCATCAGGTACGTTGGGAGCGGGCGCGCCGTGCTCCAGACGGTCCGCGTCCGCCCGGTCGATGCGGGCAGCGGCGTCTCTTCCTCGAGCACCCCATTGGCCACGACCCGCCGCTCCGACGGGGCGTCGATCACCCAGCGCACCGTGGCCTTGTCCGACGGATGATCGACGGTGGGGAGCCAGTGGCGACCGCGGTCGGGGAAGTTGTCGCCGAAGGCCTGCCACCGGCCTACCGGATCGCGCGAGATCACGAGTCCGTCGGTGGGCGCACCGGCGTAGGTCACCGCCACGGTGAGCGAGTCGCCCCGTCCCGCGGGGAGCGGCACGTGGATACGGGACGGGTCGCGCCGGGCCCGCACCGCCGAGCCGTTCACCGTCACCGCCGTGACGTCGAGCGCCAGCAGGTCGAGGCGCAGCGTATCCACCGGCGCCGTGCGGTGCAGGTGGATGGTCGCGACTCCGGCGATCCGGGACCCGGTGTCGGGGAGCGTCAGCGCGAATTCATAGTGCTGGACGTCGATGCCGGGGTGGTAAGTCGGCGCAACCCGACCGGCGGCGCCCACAAGCTGCGCGCGGACATCGGCCGGCGTGGCCAGGCCCACGGCCGTGATGGCGACGAGCGCCCCCATCGACCGGACGAGCGAGGCAGCGCGGAGCTCGGGGCGACGAGCATGGCGACGGGCATGACGACGAGCGGAACGACGGAGCATGGCAGGCACGCGGGCGACGTCGCGCGCTGTCCGCCGGTGGCCGTACTCGCTCGGCGGCGGCTCAGTCGCGCAACTCGTAGACGGCCAGGCGGTACGGAACCTCGTTCTCCTCCGCCTGCGGATCGGGGACGAGGGCGAGGATATAGCGTCCGGTGCGGGTCGTGGCCAGCGCCATGCCCGGCCCGACCACGCGCATACCACGCTCGCCGGCTGCGCGCCCGCGGATGCGGATCCAGCCGCCACCACTCTCGACCGTTCCTCCGGCAATCTGGAACGACCGGGCGGAGCGGTCGAGCGGCACCGAAACGTCCAGCACCGGCCCGTTCGTCCACGCCGCGCCCGACGCCGGCACCGCCGACCGCGCCAGTTCGCCCCGAGCGAGCCCATTGCGCGGGTCCACCACCAGCCAGCGCCGCGGTGCGGCATCGTCCCGCACCGTCGACGGCCCGCTACCCACGCCGAGCATCTCGCCGTTGCGGATCCAGCGCACGCGCCAGCCCCCCGGATAGGCCAGACGGCGCGCCGCGCTGCCGAACCGCCCGCCGCGGCTCGCCGCGACGCTGTCGAGCTCGACGACCACGGGCTGCGCGAAGGCGTAGGAGATGTTCATCGTGCTCGCCTGGAAGGCGTGGCGCCGGACGACCGTCGCCGGAAACTGCGTGTAGTAGCCGATCCGGAACCACTCGCTCGCCGTCAGCGAATCGCGCGATGTCGAGGTGACGAGATAGGCCTTGCCGAAGGCGATCCGCTTCCAGTCCGGCGACACAGCGACGTCCCAGACGCTGTCCTCGCGCACCAGATAGCGTCCCGTCTCGCTGGCGACCACCAGCCCGTCGGCGAGCGGCTCGTTCTCGATCGCCGACGGATCGTCCACGACGACCATCGTGTTGCGGTCGGGCGACAGCGCCCAGCGCGAGCGGCGGAACCGCCCCTGATCGCCGACCAGCGTCGGGTGCAGCTCGACGGCGCGCGAAACGACTACAGACGAATCGCGGGCGATGGCGGCCTGAATCCCCTGCGCCCGCAGTCCGGCCATCAGCACGATGGCGACGTTCTGGCTCTGGCTCGGCTCGAGCCCCACGCGCCAGGGCGGCAACGAGTCCGACGTCACCCGTGCAAGGGCCCCTTCCCACCCCTGCGCTGTCATCGAGTCGAGCAGGGCGCGGGCCTGGCTGGAGTCCGCGAACGCTCCTGCCTGGACGTAGAACGCCGGAAGCCGCGCGCTCGGGTCGGCCGACGGCTGGGCCGACGAAGCGGCCAGCGTCTCCGGCCGTGGCCGTTCGGCGCCGGTGACGCTGGGCTCGATGAACTCCGGTGGCTCACGGTCGGCGCAGGCGAGCGCGCTCGCCACCGACGCGAGCACCACGAGGCGCTGGAACGGGGTCACGGAATTCTCCTGAGGGTGGTGCAGGGCGGACCGCCGGACCGCACGCGGCGCGGCGGCGCGCTTCGCCTGCATGGCATATGGATACACCGCCCACTGCGGTTGGGGCCCCGTCCCGCGCACGAAGCCGAATTGGCGCCGGGGTCTCAACGAGGACGCGGGAGTCGTGCAGACGCCACGCCCGCGCGCCGAATTCATCGCGGGCCAGGCCGAATCTAGCGTTGCCTCACGATTCCGCTCACAGCATCACGCGGTTGCGTCCCGCTGCCTTCGCGCGGTACAGCGCATTGTCGGCGGCCGTGAACAGCCCCTCCAGATCGCGCACGTCGGGCGCGGGATACGACGCGAGCCCGATGCTCGCCGTGACGCTGAACGTCGCCCGACCGGGATCGAACGATTGCTCGCCGATCAGCTCCAGAATCCGCTCGGCGAACACCATCGCGCCGTCGACGCCGGTCTCGGGAAGCACGATCACGAACTCCTCCCCTCCGAACCGGGCCACGAAGTCCGAGCTGCGGGCTTCCGTGGCGAGAATCCGCGCGACCGTCTGCAGCACCTCGTCGCCGACGAGGTGGCCGTGCGTATCGTTCACGTCCTTGAAATGATCGAGGTCGACCATCAGGATCGTGAGGATCGACCCGTACCGGTGCGCCCGGTCGAGCTCCGTCGCCAGGCGGTCGCCGAGGGCGCGGCGATTGAGGACGAGCGTTAGCGGATCGGTCTGCGCGAGCGCCTCGAGCCGAGCGTTGTCGGCACGCGTGACGTCCAACAGATGCGCGCGCTGAATCGCCGCCACCGCCGCATGGACCACCGCTTCGGCGAACGCCGCATCCTCGCGCGTGAGGGGCGCGGCCGCCGTCGTGCGGCGGAGGAAGAATACGCCCGCCTGCTCCTCGTCGAGATCGAACGGCAGCGCGATGATCGAGCCGATCGCAACCGTCGTCCCCTCGTCCTGCCACCGTTGTCGCACCCCGGCGTGCAGCGGGCTGCGCCGCAGATCCTCGATCAGCACCGCCTGGCCGTGCTCGAGCGCGGTGCGGATCTCCGGGTAGCGCGCCAGCTCGATCTCCCGGTCCCGCATCGTGGGATCCTCGAACGCCGTCGCGACCCGCCCGGTCGCATCGCCCGGGC
Source organism: Gemmatimonadales bacterium (assembly GCA_038324385.1). GTDB lineage: Bacteria > Gemmatimonadota > Gemmatimonadetes > Gemmatimonadales > Gemmatimonadaceae > JBBQHX01. Next base: position 25,240 of record JBBQHX010000017.1, read on the forward strand.
GGGCGAGAATCACCGAGCAGTGCGAGAGGTCGAGCGCTCGTGCCACACGACGCGCCAACAGATGGAAGATTTCCTCCGCCGACACCTCGCCCGTGACCTCGTGGACGATGTCCACCAGCTTGCGCCGTGTCTCCGCCTCACGCCGTACCCGCGCCAGCTCCTCCTCGGCCAGCCGGAGCGCGCCGCGCGCGTCGAGCAACATGTGCCGCACGCGGAGCTGCGCCTCGATCCGCGCCAGCAGCTCGCGCACGCGAAACGGCTTCCGCACGAAGTCCGACGCGCCGAGGCCGAGCGTGCGCACCGCAGCGTCCTCACGCGGTTGGTCGGCCACCACGAGCACCGGCAGGTCGCGCCAGCGGGGTTCGCGCTTGATCCGGTCGAGCACCGCGAACGCGTCCAGGTCGGCGATCCCGTCGAGGATCACCAGATCGGGGGCGTGGTGCTCGAGTTGCTCGAACACCGTCTCCGAGTCCGCCGCGGCCACGACATCGTACCCCTGCTCGCGGAGAACCCAGCAGACGGTCCGCACGACCGCGGCGTCGTCGTCCGCGACGAGGATACGGGCTTTCGACGCGCTCACGCGACGATCAGCCGGCGCCGAGGACGAGCCGCAACCCCGCCCACTCGATGTTGCCGCCGCTGAGTACGACCACCGTCGGGCCATCGAGGCGGATCCGGCCATCCATCACCGCGGCAACGGTGATCGCCCCGCTCGGCTCGGCCACCAGCTTCATCCGGTCCAGGAGGAAGCGCACGCCGCACCGGGTGCTCTCGTCCGGCACCGTGACGACGTCGTCGAGGTAGGCCTCGTGATGCGCGAAGTTGGCCGTGCCGATCCGGATCGCCAGTAGCCCGTCGGTGATGCCGCTGGTCTGCTCGAGCGTGACGGGCGCGCCTGCCGCACGCGCGTGCGTGAGCTTCGCCGCCCCCTCGGGCTCCACGCCGACGACGCGGGTCGCCGGGCTGAGCAGCTTGACCGCGGTGGCGACGCCGGCGCTGAGTCCGCCGCCGCCCACCGGCACCACGACCGTCGCGACGTCAGGCAGATCCTCGACGATCTCCAGCCCGGCGGTGCCCTGCCCGCTGATGATCGTCGGATCGTCGTACGGCGGGACGAGCGTCGCGCCGTCGGCGGCCGCGATCTCGAGCGCCCGCGTCATCCGGTCCTCGGTGGTCGTGCCCGCGAGCTCGATCCGCGCCCCGGCTCGTTCGGCGCCAGCGCGCTTGGCCGGGCTGACCGTCGTCGGCATCACGACGGTGCACGGCACGCCGAAGATCCGCGCCGCGAGGGCGACGGCCTGCGCATGGTTCCCTGACGACGGCGCGATCACGCCGCGGGCGCGCACCTCCGCGTCCATCCGGGCGAGATACGTGTAGGCGCCGCGGAACTTGAACGCGCCACCGCGCTGCAGCATCTCCGGTTTCACGTACACCGGCACCCCACAATCGAGACTCAGCGACTCACAGCCGAGCAGCGGCGTGCGCACGGCCACGCCACGAAGCAGCGCGGCGGCGCGGTGCAGGTCGTCGAGTGTGACGAGTGGCGGGGAGGAGACGGGCTGAGCCATGAGCGGATGGGTCGCCATACGGATGGGAATTCACGAATTAGGCACACGAACCGGTGGTCGTCCTCACGCCGACAGATGGCCGGGCGGGGCGCCGGACGACGAATGCGATCACTGGACAATTTAGCAGACGACACGGGACCGCGTGATGGTCCCATCACTTCGCACGGGATACGATCGACCGATCCCTCCGGTTACCTCGCCCATCGAGGGCGGGCCCGGCCGACGGCAATGCG